>JBAQIQ010000078.1:0-6619 GCA_049288935.1 Candidatus Competibacteraceae bacterium | reverse complement strand
GGCGGATGCCGGTCGGGGCGAGCGTTATCTGGCGGCGCAAGCGGCTTGCTATGAGGCGGTCTTCAGGCAATGGCTCATTCAAACCAACCCGCATTAAACAGAGCGCCAACCGGCGACTCCAGCGATGTCGCCACTGTACCGTTGCCTGCGCCGCCACTGGCTCAACCGGCGCGTTATGCCTTGCAGCCCGGTTTGAACATCATCGCCGCTGAATCAGGCGGGGTGTTGCTGTGCCTGCGACCGTTGTTGGCCATGCGTTTGAATCGGCAGGCTACGGCGTTGCTCAGTGCGTTGCGGCAACCGCGCAGCATCGGTGAACTGGCGGCGGGTATGCCCGGCATGACGCCTGCGGCTATCACAACCTTCCTGGACGGATTATTGCGCCGCCGGTTATTGACCCGGCAACCGGCAGAGATGACGGTCTGGCCCCGGGTTTCGATCATCGTCCCGGCGCACGGTCGCGCCGAGGCGACTCGCCGTTGTGTGCAGTCGCTGCTGGCACTGGACTATCCTGTTGATCGCCGAGAAATTATCGTGGTGGACGATGCATCCACGCCGCCGTTAGCCGGAGTTTTGCACGATCTGCCGATGACGTTGCTGCGCCAGGAACGTAATATCGGTCAGTCGGCGGCGCGTAACCTGGCGGCGGCGCTGGCGAATGGCGCGGTGCTGGCGTTGATCGACAATGACTGTGTCGCAGAACCTGACTGGTTGCGGACGCTGTTGCCCTCTCTGGATGATCCAGGCGTGGCCATCATCGGCGGACGGGTCGTAGCGCCGTTCGCAGAGGGTCCGGTCGCCGCGTTTGAGGCGGTGCGTTCGCCGCTGGACATGGGCGCAGTCGCAACCGAAGTGACGCCGACAGCGGCGGTGTCCTATCTGCCGACCTGCAATCTGCTGGTGCGGCGTGATGTGTTGCTGGCGCACGGCGGTTTCGATGCGACCCTGCGGGTGGGTGAAGATGTGGATTTCATCTGGCGCATCCTGCGCAGTGGCCAGCGCGCCCGGTATGTCCCGGCGGGCCGAGTTGTCCATAACCATCGCGTGCGCTTGGGCGACTGGCTGGGCCGCCGCGCTGACTACGGTGCCTCGGAAGCGGATCTGCAACAACGTTTCCCCGAAGGACGACGGTTAATGCACTTGCCGCGTGTCAGCCTGTTAGGACTGCTGACGGTGGCGTTGACGCCGTGGCTGGGTTTCACGGGGCTGTGGCCGGGAGCCGTTGCTGTCACTCTGTTCGGCGCGGAACTGGTCAAAAAACGGCGAGAATTGCTGCGGATGGGCGTCACGCTGCCGACCGTTCAAGTCGCTGTCGCGCTGGGCCGGGAACATGCAGCGGCTCTTTATCATCTGAGCGCCAATGCGGTCCGCTATTACAGCCTGCCGCTCCTCGCCATTGGCGGGATACAGCCTGAAGGGCTACCCGTTATCCTGCTATTGCTGATCATTGCGCCGTTGGCGGATCACCGGCGGTTGCAACCCCAGCTCTCACTACCGGTTTTTATCGGCCTGTACGGTCTGGAACTGGCCGCGTATCAAATTGGACTCTGGCGCGGTTGCTGGCAACGGCGTACCTTGCGTCCGCTACTGCCGCGCCTGATCTGGCGGAGATAATCAAGGTTCATCTCCGTCATGCTCTACCCGTGCATCACCCTTGTTTATCGTCAACTTTTGAGGAGATTAACCTGATGTTTATTCCTGTTGAGCAACGCCCCGAAGCGCCTTCTCTGCACGCCCTGCCCATCGCGGCAGTGACACCGATGGCTGAGTTGGTGGCTCGGCATCCTGAGCCGCCACTGGAGTTGCCCTTAGTCGAGGAGGAGTTGCTGATTGAAGAAGTCAGCATCGACGGTATGTGCGGCGTCTATTGAGTCCAGGGCCAACTGTTTACTCCCCTCGCCCGTTTGCGGGAGAGGGGCCGGGGGAGAGGATATCAAAATGGGCAAACTGGAAGGTAAGGTTGCATTTATCACTGGAGCGGGACGTGGCCAGGGCCGGGCGCATGCGGTGCTAATGGCGCGAGAGGGCGCTGACATTGCGGCGCTGGATATTTGTCACGATCTTCCCTATCCGCGTTATTCACTGGCCGGGCATAGCGACTTGGAGGAAACCGCCCGCCAGGTGCGGGGACACGGTCGCCAGGCGCTGGAACTGGTCGCCGATGTTCGGGATAGCGCGGCCATGGCGATGGCGGTTCAGGAGACCATTGCTGCGTTCGGGCATATTGACATTCTGGTCTGTAATGCCGGTATCGCCGATATGGCCTTAACCTGGGACATCACCGAGGATTGGTGGGACATGATGATCGATGTCAACCTCAAGGGCTATTGGCTGGCGGTGAAATACGTCGTTCCGCACATGCTGGCGCAGCAGACCGGCGGCAGCATCATCATGACCTCTTCCGTGGCTGGATTGCGCGGTGAACCCGGCATGGCCCATTATTGCGCCTCGAAATGGGGGGTGATTGGCTTGGCTAATTCGCTGGCGCAGGAACTGGCTCCGCACAACATTACCGTCAATACCCTGCATCCTACCGCAGTGAATACCGCCATTATCGCCGGAATGGCTCACGCTGCCGACATGGCGACGGAGGATCTGGTTGAATTTATCCGTCACGGTAATGCGCTGCCGGTCAAGCTGATCGAGGCGGAAGACGTCGCCAATGCCGCTTTATGGCTGGTGTCGGATGAAGCGCGTTATGTGACCGGGCAGAAACTCAATATCGACGCGGGCAGGATGTTGAAATGAACCCAGCGGTTGAACTTACGGGCTGTTATCAACTGGCTCCGGGAGTGGCGATCCGTCCAGAGCGCTTCGGCGGTCTGGTTTACCGTTACGATAATCGCCGCCTGTATTTCCTGCATTCCCATCAGGTAGTCGAGTTTATCAACGGTCTGGATGGTCGTCGTCCCCTGCAGGAGGCCGTGGATGACTTCCTGACTGCGCGGGACAGGTCGCCGTCAACCGCCGAGGCGCTGGTTAAAGCGGTCGCACAATTGGAGCAACAGGGTCTTTTGACTCAGGCGGTATAGTTAATGAAATCAGGGCGCTGGATATTCCCGCGGTTGAATGCCGTGTTTGCGCATCTTGCGATACAGGGTATTGCGACTGAAGCCCAGATGCGCAGCGGTATTGGTGATATTCCAGCCATGGCGATCCAGTTCGCTAAGTAATGCTTCCCGTTCGGCCTGGGCAAGACCGTGGGTGGCTGTGACGTTCGGCAGAGTCGCGCCGTAACGTGAAGCGCGCCATGCCGGATTGTGAAGCGTCAAACCGGTAATCTCCGCCGGCAGGTTTTCGAGCTGGATGCACTGGTCATCACACAGCGCCGCCGCCGTGCGCAGCACATTGCGCAGTTGACGGATATTGCCCGGCCAAGGATAGGCGTTCAGCACGGCAAGCGCCTCCTCGACAATATGTATGCGGACGCCGTCGCTTTCCGCCGCCAGCAAACTGCGAATCAGCAGCAACCGGTCGCTGCGTTCACGTAGCGCAGGCAGCTTCAGCTCCAGACCATTCAGTCGGTAATAGAGATCTTCCCGAAACGCTCCGGTCACCATGTGCTCCTGCAAATTGCGATGGGTGGCGCTGATCAAATACACGTCCACCGGTACGGGCGTATCGCTGCCCAGCGGCAGCACTTCTTTTTCTTCCAGGACCCGCAACAGCCGGGTTTGCAAAGGTGGCGGCATATCGCCGATCTCGTCCAGAAACAGGGTGCCGCCGTGGGCTTGCAGAATCTTGCCGCGTCGGCCTTCCTGGCGCGCGCCGGTAAATGCGCCGTATTTGTAGCCAAACAATTCGCTTTCGATCAGAGTTTCCGGGATCGAGGCGCAGTTGACCGCCACGAAGGGTTTGTCGGCCCGGGCGCTGGCTTCGTGAATGGCTTTAGTGAAGGCTTCCTTGCCGGTGCCGGTTTCCCCGGTCAGCAGGATATTGACGCGCTTGTTCATGACCCGTCGGGCGCAATCGACATTGTAAGCCATTAACGGGTCTTTACCGGCCAGTCCTTCCAGCGTTTTCAGCGGTGGGAGCAGAGGCTCGGCTTCGAACGCCGTCAAGTGCAACCGGTCCCTGGGCGTCTGTCGTTCCGTTCCATACAGCAGGGTAAAAAAACGGTTGCCGGTCTTATCAATGATCGGCCATAGCGTTCTGGGCTGGCTGCGAGCATGGCCTATCAGCGCATCCAGAGCAATGGCAAAAAGGATGTCGATCTGTTGGCCGACCAATTGATGGCGCGGTTGCTGAAGCAGATCGACGGCACTCTGATTGGCGGCCAGAATACGACCACTGTCATCGAAAGCCAGCAACCCCTCGCTGCTCCGGCCAACAAATTCCAGTTGACGATGAAAGCGCAGGATCCATTGCTGGCGGAACACCCGCAGGAAGAACCCATGCTCAATCATCCGGGCGCTCAAGGCCGCTAGCGCAAGGGTATGAAACTGACTTTGCCTGGAATCCTGGGAACTGACCGAGGAGATATCCAGCACCGCCAGCAGACGATCCTGGGGATCGAAAATCGGCGCTGCCGAACAGGTTAATTGGCTATGCTGGCTGAGGAAGTGTTCACTACGGTGAACCGTCAGGGCGCGTTGTTCAATCAGCGCAGTGCCAATGCCGTTGGTGCCTTCGTTTTCTTCGCTCCAGATCGCGCCCGGCCACAAGCCGACCTTTTCAAAAGGTCTGCTCAAGTTGGCATCGCAGATCCAGTGGACAATCACGCCATCGCCATCAGTCAGGATCACGGCAAAGCCTGAACCAGCGATTCGTTGGTAGAGGCTATTCAATTCAATTTGAGCGATTTCCAGAAAGTCATCCAGGCGTTCCCGATGTTCACGCAAACGGATCTGTTCGAGGACCTGGGTGTGATGGGCATGGATGGCGTCCAGGCCGTGATTATTAACGCAACGAATCCAGGAACGGGCAATGCTGGCTTCTGGTGAAAATCCAGTCGTAGTTCCCCGCACCACTGATAAAATGTGCTCCGCGTGCGCGGTCATCTCCTCCAACATGGTTCCTCCTTAAAACAGCAGGGTCACTCACCCCATCTAGCGTAGGGTTCAGTATCGCCGAGCGCCAAATGAGTCATTGTTCAGCGTCGACAAATGCTTAATAGGTGTTCGAACCCAACTGATGAAAACCGGCGGGCGAAATTGCATCGCCGCTCCTTTGTACAAACACCTATTCTCAAATATAGGCTCTTTTAGGGGTACGACAACGATTCCTTCATTTTTGGGCCATAAGGCTGCGGCTTTCATGACCAGAGGTCGTAGACCCGACCCGTTCTGGTGGTCGCTTGTCCAAGTCGAGGTCCTCACGCCAGACAACGGCATCGCCCACATCACGCAGGACGACCTTGGCAACACCCACGACCGCGTGGGTGGTCCCTACAGCAATTTCCGTCCGTAGTGGCGGTTAATAACGATGCGTGGTATGAATCATGTCGGACGATCTGGAGACCACGCACAACGTATGCTTCGAGGATACTGGACAAAAGTCGTACAGCCTCCAGCCGCAAGCAAGATTTCAAAATTGAGGGATTGATCAGATGAATGTGAATACCAGAACCCAGCTTAACCATCGAAGCTGCAAGTCGTTGACCGGTATAGTCGTTGCGACCGCGCTAGTCCTGGCCGCGCCAAGCGCTCAGGCGCAGGGAAAAGATGCCAAGGCCATTCTCAAGGCCATGTCGGATTATGTAGCCAGCCAGAAGACCATCGAACTGTCGTTCGACAGCGATATTGAAGTTATCACGCCCGAATTGGAGAAAATTCAGTTCACCAATTCCGGCGACGCGCTGTTGAGTCGCCCGGACAAACTGCGCGCCCACCGGGTCAGTGGCCATACGGAAGTGCTGATGGTCTTCGACGGCAAAATGGTCAGCATCCTCGGCAAGAACCTCAACGGCTATGCGCAATTTGAAGCGCCGGGTACGGTGGATCAGTTGATCGCGGCCCTGCGGGCGGGTCATGGCGTCGCGTTGCCAGGTGCGGACCTTCTCCTCTCCAATGCCTATGAGGTTCTGGTAACCGGGGTCAGGGAAGCCAAGCATATCGGGCGCGGCGTCATCGATGGTGTGCAATGTGAGCACCTCGCCTTCCGCAACTTTGATACAGACTGGCAACTCTGGGTGGAAGCCGGTGAACGGCCGATCCCGCGCAAAATGGTGATCACAAGCAAGACTGTCAACAACGCGCCCCAATACACCCTGCGCGTCAAAGGCTGGAAAACCGGCCTCGAACTGGCCCCGGATGCGTTCGCGTTTGCCCCACCGGCCAACGCAACCAAGCTCAGCCCGGATGCGCTCATCGAGCTTGACGAATTACCGAAGGAATCAACCACAGGAGAAGCAAAATGACCCGCATCACTCGCAAGTATGTACTCATGTTTGGGCTGGCTACTGCCGGCTGGCTCTGCAATGGCCAGATGGGGACGACCTCATTTGGATCTTGGATCGCCTCCGCAGAAGCGTGGGTTGGACACCCCGCAACACCCGTCAGCTTTGCCGGGGTCGCCCGTCGTTCTACCGTCGGAGTCGGCGCACCGGGGGTTGGCGTTACGCCGGGTGTCGGAGTCGGCGCACCGGGGGTTGGCGTTACGCCGGGCGTCGGGGTGGGTG
>JBAQIQ010000077.1:0-1736 GCA_049288935.1 Candidatus Competibacteraceae bacterium | reverse complement strand
GGCCTGGACTGCGGGCGCGCGGCTCGAAGCGCTGATCACTGCGGCGGCGATGGATGAAGCGGGCAAGAGCGCGTGGTGCCGCGAGCACGGCCTATATCCGGCCGAATTGGATAAATGGCGACTGAGTGCCACGACGGCGCTGGCCGAGCCCGAGGAGGCCCGTGCCAGCCCGCAAGCGACGCGGCAAGACAAGAAGCGCATCAAGGAACTCGAACGCGAGTTGCTTCGCAAAGACCGGGCCCTGGCCGAGACAGCCGCGCTGCTCGTGCTGTCAAAAAAAGTCGCGGCGATCTTCAACAAGGCAGAGGCCGAATGATTGGCCTCGAGGATCGCCAGGCTTTGGCCCGAGACATTCACACCGCGCATACGGATGGCGCACGCCTCGAGTTGGCCTGCGAGACGGCCGGCATCGAGTTGCGCACCCTCCAGCGCTGGAAAGCCGTTGACGGTGTCGTCCGTGGCGATGGCCGGCTATAGTGGTCCCCGTTTTCAAGACAGCAGTTTAAGCTGTGCGCTGTCATGAGGAACGATAGGCGATGAGAGAAGCGAAGAAGCGGAAGGTCTACTCCCCGGAGTTCAAGGCGAAGGTCGGACTGGAGGCATTGAGAGGGATGAAGACCATCAACGAAATTGGCCAGGAGTACGGGGTTCATCCGGGCCAAGTCGGGGACTGGAAGCGGGAAATTCAGGAGCAAGCCAAGACGCTGTTTGAAGGCAAACGAGGCCCCAAGCCGATGGCCGCGCACCAGGAGCCGGAGCTGCTGTACAGCGAGATTGGCAAGCTGAAAGTGGAACTCGACTGGCTCAAAAAAAAGTCTGGGATCAGCCTGCCATGATCAGGCAAGGGTGGATCGACCCGGGGGATGCGGTGGCGGTGGTTCAGCAATGCGTTCTGGCAGGCGTATCCCGCGCCACGGTCTATGCGCAGCAAAAGCCCCATCCGGTCGATGAACTCGATCTGCTGCACAGTCGCCTGATCGACGAGGAGTACACGCGGCATCCGTTCTATGGCACCCGCAGGATGGTTGTATTTCTCGAGACGGTGGGCCACAGCGTCAACCGCAAGCGGGTACAACGGCTGATGCGGCAGATGGGGTTGGCCGGCATGGCGCCGGGTCCCAATACCAGCCGGCCACACCCTGAGCACAAGCTCTATCCCTATCTGCTGCGCGGTGTTCCGGTTGTCAGGCCCAACCAGGTCTGGAGCACGGACATCACCTACATCAGATTGGCGCGCGGCTTTGCCTACCTGGTGGCGACTATCGACTGGTACTCGCGCCGGGTGCTCAGTTGGCGGATCAGCAACAGCATGGAAGCGACCTTCTGCGTCGATTGCCTGGAGGACGCTTTGCGCACGCACGGCAAACCGGAGATCTTCAACAGCGATCAGGGCTCGCAATTCACCAGCGCTGCCTTCACCGGTGTACTGGAACGTGAAGGCATCGTCATCAGCATGGATGGGCGGGGGCGCGTGTTCGACAACATCTTCGTCGAGCGACTCTGGCGCAGCGTCAAGTACGAAGACGTGTATCTGAAAGGCTACGCCACGATGGGCGAACTGATGGTTGGCCTGGCCGGGTATTTCGCCTTTTACAACGGCGAGCGTCCGCACCAGTCCCTGGGCCAAGCGACCCCCGATACCGTGTATCGGAGCGGGATTGGTGGCGGTGCGGTGATCGTGGATAAATTCGGCGGCGCGGTGGTGGAAACGCCTGTTCCGATACGCTCCACAGGCG
>JBAQIQ010000076.1:0-1536 GCA_049288935.1 Candidatus Competibacteraceae bacterium | reverse complement strand
CTGATAGGTCGAGCGGATGCCCTCTTCGAGGGAAATTCTGGCTCGCCAGCCCAAGTCGGTCAGTCTGGTCACATCCATCGATTTGCGGGGCGTGCCGTCAGGCTTGGAGGGATCGAACCTGATCCGGCCCTTGAAACCGGTGATCTCGGCGATGAGCATGGCGAGGTCGCCGATGCTGATTTCCTCGCCCGTGCCGACGTTGACATGGCTGAGCATCGGCTTCGTGCTGGCGTGGTAGAGATCCTCGTCGAGGTTCAAGACGAAGAGTGACGCTTCGGCCATGTCGTCGACGTGCAGGAATTCGCGCATCGGCGTGCCGGTACCCCAAACCACGACTTCCGCGGCGCCGTTCTGCGCCGCCTCGTGGAAACGCCTTAGCAGCGCCGGCAGCACGTGCGAATTTTCCGCGTGAAAGTTGTCGCCGGGCCCGTAGAGGTTGGTCGGCATCACGCTGCGGTAGTCGGTCCCGTGCTGACGGTTGTAGCTCTCGCACAGCTTGATGCCCGCGATCTTGGCGATGGCGTAGGGCTCGTTGGTGGGCTCGAGCACGCCTGATAGCAGCGCTTCCTCACGCATCGGCTGGGCGACCACCCGTGGGTAGATGCATGAGGAACCGAGGAACAGGAGCTTGCCGACCCCTACCCGAAATGCCTGATGAATGACGTTCGATTGGATCATCAGGTTTTCATAAATGAACTCCGCCGGAAAAGAGTTGTTGGCGTGGATGCCGCCGACCTTGGCGGCCGCGAGAATTACTGCATCCGGGCGTTCATCCTCCATGAATTCGCTTACGGCTGACTGGTCGATCAGGTCGAGGTCGCTGTGAGTTCGGACGATCGGCGACACGCCGCAGGCCTCTAACCGACGCATGATGGCCGAACCGACCATCCCGCGATGGCCCGCGACAAATAGGGACATTGGCTTGTCCTCAATTCTCAAACGTGACGGGCGTCTCAAGCCCATGGGCTTTGAGAAGAGCGTGACGTTTTGCCTTTTGCAGGTCCGCTGCAACCATTTCGGCGCACATCTCCCGAGCGGTAATCTCGGGCACCCAGCCCAACTTTTCCTTTGCCTTGGCCGGGTCGCCTAGCAGCGATTCGACCTCCGCCGGTCGGAAGTAGCGAGGATCGATGCGCACGATAACGTCGCCGGGTTTGACCGAAATCGCGATGTCGCCGGTAATAGAATCGACGATTCCCGTTTCCTCGAGACCCTTGCCCTCAAAGCGAAGAGCGATTCCCAGTTCTGCGGCTGACCAACCGATGAAATCACGCACGGAATGTTGCACACCCGTCGCAATGACAAAATCGTCCGGCGCATCCTGTTGCAGCATCATCCACTGCATTCGCACATAGTCCTTAGCATGCCCCCAGTCGCGCAAAGAATCGATATTGCCGATGTACAAGCACTTTTCAAGGCCTTGACTAATGTTTGCCAGGCCGCGGGTGATCTTGCGGGTGACGAACGTCTCGCCCCTCCTGGGGCTCTCGTGATTGAAGAGAATACCGTTGCAGGCATATAGTCCGTAGGCTTCAC
>JBAQIQ010000075.1:0-18833 GCA_049288935.1 Candidatus Competibacteraceae bacterium | reverse complement strand
ACGATGCGCTGGCCGCTCTCCTTCACCCATGCCTGCATCTTGAGCAGCTCCACCTGCAGCTGGTACTTCTGTTGCTCGTACGTCTTGCGCGACAAGAGGTTGCGATAGGGGTACACCGCCGTGGCCCAGTCGTCGGCGACGGATAGCCACCTGTGGCCGGTGTGCTGCCATACGGGTCTGAGTAAGTGGGCGCAGGCGCCGCATAGCGGCCTGCCGGCGCCGCCGGATAGCGCTCAGCAGGATACGGCGCTCCCGGATCGGTGGGGGCGTACTCCAGCGGCATCAAGGGATCTTCGCGTGGCAATTGCCCCACTTCCACTGGCGGAGACTGAGCGTACCGGGACGGCGGCGCGGGGTGGGCCGGCGGTTGCCGGGTGCTACGATCCACTACCGGCGCTCGGGCAGCGGGTTTAGTTGCTTTGGCCGGTGGTGAAAAAGGTGATGTTGCGCACCCGGCAATCATCAAGGTCAGTATCAAAAAACCCGTACTGGGCTTTAAAAATCGATTCATGGCTTTCTCCTCGGTTCGGTGACTTCAATAAACTCTGCCGAACCCCAATGCAATGAGTTATGAGATTGAACTTTAAATTATTCACTACTAGCGTCGCGATTGCGAAATCCGATCCATTGTCGTAGTGACCCGACGGCTTACTCCATTAACCGTTGAAAAAAATCGCTCATCCCGCCAGGTTCGCTGGCGCCGCCAGGAGCACTGGGGGGTTTTGGGGCCGGGCGGGGGGTACTACAAGACGTCGATCGGGTTGGTCCAGAACCGAGTAGGAACGGCACCGCCTGGCCGCGTCCGCAACCTGCCCCCAACCGTAATCCGTTGCGTGGATCAACCCGGATTTCCTCGACATCCGCCGGCGGCGGCGTATCCAGCGGCTCCAGGGACAGCTGCGCCATCAAGTTGATCCAGACGCGCAATGCGCCACTGGAGCCGCTGAACCCGGTGGGCTTATTGTCGTCGCGCCCCAACCAAACCACCGCGACCCGATTACCGCTAAATCCGGCGAACCAACTGTCACGATAATCATCCGTCGTACCGGTCTTGCCCGCCAGATTCAGCTCAGGCGATAGCTTGCTTTTCGCAGCGCTGGCGGTCCCGGCTTTCACCACCCGTTGCATGGCGTGGGTGATCAGATAGGCTGGTCCCGACTCCACCGCTTTTTCTACATCCAGACTATAGTGCTGCAAGGCTTGGCCGGTGGAGTTGGTGACTTCCCGAATAGCGCGCAATGGAATGCGGAACCCACCACTGGCCATGCTCGCGTAGATTTGCGTCATTTCGAACGGCGAGGCGTCGAAGGCGCCCAGCAGCAGGGAAGGATAGGGCTTCAAATCCCGTTGGAATCCCAGCCGCCGCAACATTTCCACCACATTGATCACGTCCATATCCAGCCCCACTCGCACTGCTGGGATGTTATAGGAACGCGCCAGGGCATCACGCAACGGCACCCGGCCATGATAGCGCTTGTCGTAATTGGCTGGCGTCCAGCGCCGACCGCTGGCGGTGTAGACCAGTGGACTATCGTTGAGCAGAGTCATCAGCGTATAGCGTTCAGGCTGCTCTAGCGCCGTCAGATAAACCACCGGTTTAATCAGCGACCCGGCCAACCGTTTAGCGTCCAGCGCCCGGTTGAAGCCCAGTGTCTTGGGTTCACGATCTCCCACCACGGCCAGCACTTCGCCATTCTGGGTATCCGCCACCACGGCAGCGCCCTGCAAGGGCCGCGCCCGACGCTCACTTTTTTCCAGTTCAGGCAACTGGCTGGCCATCGTATTTTCTACGACCGCCTGAGTGCGGGGATCAAGTGTTGTGAACACCCGCAAACCTTCCGACAACAAATCTTCCGCTTTGTAGTATTGCCGCAATTGCCGCTGCACCAGCTCCAAAAACGCCGGATAGGCAGTAATGCCGCTGGCGGTTTTGGGCGTCACATCCAGCGCCATACCCTGAGCAACTGTCGCGTCCTCAGGGCTGATGAGATTCTGTTCAGCCATCACCTCCAGCACCAGCGAGCGCCGCTCTTTCGCCCGCTCTGGGTGTTTGCGCGGGTCATACACCGAAGGGCCTTTAATCATTCCCACCAACAACGCAAGTTGATGCAGATCCAATTCCTCCAGCGGCTTGCCGAAATAGAACTGGCTGGCGAGGCCAAATCCGTGAATTGCCCGACTGCCGTCCTGGCCGAGATAAATTGCGTTGGTGTACGCCTCCAAAATCTCATGTTTGCCGTAGCGTGAATCAATCAAAACCGCCATCAACACTTCATTAATCTTGCGCTTGAAGGTTCGCTCGTTGCTGAGAAACAGGGTTTTGACCAACTGCTGGGTCAAAGTGCTACCGCCCTGCACCGTTCGTCCAGCGCGCAGATTGGCCACCAGCGCCCGGAAAATACCTTTGGGATTGATGCCAGCATGTTCAAAAAACGACCGATCTTCGACCGCTAGCAAGGTATCGACCAGTGCTGGCGGTAAGACATCACCCTTGAGCAGGATGCGATCTTCATAATGGGAGGGATAGATACCGGCGATTTCCGGCGGGTCGAGCCGCAGCAGACCCGGTGTTTCCTGACCATCCAGACTGGCGATTTCGACCAGAATGTTGCCAGCGAAGGTCAACCGGACGCGGCGCGCTGGCTCGGCGCTATCCCAGAAAGTGAAGTCACGGGTCGCCACTTCAAAAACTTCGCCCTGACGCGCATAGCTGCCAGACTTGGTCGGCGATTGACCCCCATTAGTCGGCGGTGTGCAGACGGGAGGGTGGACCTTGCGTTTGATGCGGCGCTTGTTGCTGTCAACAGGCGGCGGTGGCGCTTCCGGACAGTTGACATCGCGGTAATGCAGCAGCTTGAGTTCTTCAGCAAAGGCCTCGGCGCTCAGCGACATGCTTTCAAACAGTTCGAGCGGGCGAGCATAAACCTTGGCGGGCATCGCCCAGCGCTTCTGGTCGAATTCAGCGCGGATCACCGAATCCAGGTACAGCATGTAAATGCCCAGACCCAACGCGCCTAGCAGCACTCCGCCCAGCAGCAAGGAAAAAACCAGAGATAACAGTGAGCGCACCATGTTTAGCGGCCACAGCGCGGACTTGCCCACCCATCGACTTTTTTTCATATCAGTTCCCATCCGGATCTGCCGGTCGCGGAGATCAATCCGCTGGGCAGACACCGGCTATTTTGTCTTATCCTACAGCTTCAATGTTGATGAACCTGCTCTGGAGGCGGCGAATGCCATCCCCCGATGAATCCCTCGATCAGTTCGTATTGATAACCGCACTCTTGCAGCCGGACCGCTACCCGCATCCAGTCACCACCGTCGAACATCTGCAAACACATATTTCGCATATCCTGCTGGCCGGCGACTATGCCTACAAAATCAAAAAGCCCGTGAATTTGGGATTTCTGGATTTTACCAGCCTGGCGCAGCGTCATGCCGATTGCGAACAGGAACTGCGCCTGAATCGCCGGTTAGCACCACATCTTTACCTGGACTGCCTCCCGATTGGCGGCAGCCTGACGCAACCGGTGCTGGGTGGCGCACCAGCCTTTGAGTATGCGGTGCGAATGCGCCGCTTTTCGCAAGAGGCGCTGCTGGATCGGGCGCTGGCTACAGGGCGGCTGGAGTCCCGCCACTTTACGGCGCTGGCCCGCCAACTGGCCGATTTTCAGCGCACTCTGCCGGTAGCCAGCCCCGCTACGCCATTTGGCAAACCGGAGCAGGTTCAACAACCCATGTTGGACGATTTTACCTATACCCGGCCCCACTTGAGCGATCCGGTCGATCTCGCCACTCTGGCCGAGGTGGAGCGCTGGACGCTGGAGGCTTCCGAGCGGCTGCGACCCTGTTTGCTGGAACGCAAGGCGGGGGGCTGGATTCGTGAAGGCCATGGCGATCTGCATCTCGGTAACATGATTCTGAACGACGGGGGCTCAATCACGATCTTCGATTGTATCGAATTCAGCGATGCTCTTCGCTGGATCGATGTAGTGAACGATCTGGCTTTTCTGACCATGGACCTGCATTCACACAGCGCCGGGCGCTTCGCTCAGTGCTTGCTGAATGCCTGGTTGGAATTCAGTGGCGATTTTACCGGGATGGCACTGTTGACTTATTACCAGGTATATCGGGCCATGGTGCGGGCCAAAATCAACGCCATTCAAGCCGATCAAGCGGGGACAGCCGACGCCCACCGCGCCAATGCCCGTCAACAGTGCCGGCACTATCTGCGCCTGGCGCTGGCGCTCACTCAGAAACCCACGCCGCTTCTATTGATCACCCACGGAGTTTCCGGTTCCGGTAAATCGCGCCGGACCGGCCAGTTATTGGAAGTCTTGCCCGGCGCGATTCGTATCCGTGCGGATGTAGAGCGCAAGCGGTTATTTGGCCTCGGCCCACTGGACGATAGTCGCTCGGCTCTCGGTCAGGGGTTGTACACCGCAGAGGCTAGCGCCCGTACTTATCAACGTTTGCATGAATTGGCCGACCCATTGCTGGCGGCGGGTCATCCGGTACTGGTAGACGCCACATTCATGAAACGCGCCCATCGGGAACCGTTCCGGGAACTCGCGGCACGGCATGGCGTACCGTTCATTCTATTGGCATGTGAGGCGAAGGCAAGCACCTTGCGGGAACGGGTGGCGGCGCGGCGGGAACGCGGCGACGATGCCGCCGAGGCGGACGTTGCGGTGCTGGAGCGGCAATTACTCTTTATCGAACCGCCTGCACCCGATGAGCATCCGCTGAAAACCGATGGCGACGAGGATTTGCAACAATTACGAGCGGCAGTTTTGGCTACCTCTCCCGCCGGACCCGATACAACTCCCGCGTCTTCAACACCCGCCCCTGCAACTGCACGGCCAGCGCGGCGCGAGTCAGCCGCTTGACCTCTTTTAGCACCCCAGGATCAGTCAACCTGTCTTCGCGCAAGGCCAGCAATCCCTGACCAGAAATCGGTATGCCGATCTGAACCTGATCAGCAATCAAGGGACCCTGATCCAATACATAACGGTAATGCGCCTCGGCAATAATGGGTTGACCGCTGGCGGCGTCACAATCGAGGCTCAACCCGTAACCCAATTCCTCCAGCAGGCGCTTCTCAAACCGCCGCAGTGACGGCTCCTCGTTCGGGACTGTGGCCAGTTCCCCCAGCAGGGTTTCATAAGCAGCGAATACGGTGGATTGGATGTCCCGGCGCGGCAACAGCCGGACCAGCAACTCGTTCACATAGAGTCCCGCTAACGCCCGATCCTGCAACAAAGCAATGGGCCGCCCCGCTTCCTCGCCGCCACTCAAAGTCGCCAAATCGCCATCACCGGTCCAGGACAACAGCAAGGGGGTAAAGGGCTGCAACACCCCCTTCAACCGTGACCGGGACGCCGCCGCGCCGCGAGCAACCAGTCCTAACCGGCCATGTTCGCGGCTAAAAGCTTCCAGCAACAGGCTGCTGTTACGATACGGACGGCGGTGCAGAATAAAAGCCGGTTGCAACAGGACGCGCATGACGCGACGCTCTCAACCCTGATCCTTCCCCTGCGCGGGCATCGTCATGCCCGGATCTGCATAACCCAAGCTCTGCAATGCCCGTTCGTCATCGGACCAGCCTTCGCGCACCTTGACCCAGGTTTCCAAAAACACCTTGCGGTCAAGCAGGCGCTCCAGGTCTTGTCGGGCCTGGCGACCTACTTCACGCAAGGTCACTCCCTTCTCACCAATCACAATGCCTTTCTGACTGGCGCGTTCGACCCAGATAAGCGCATGAATGCGCACCAGCCGGCCCTCCTCGGCGAAGCGTTCAATCTCTACTGTCAAAGCGTAGGGCAACTCCTCGCGCAGCAGGCGGGTCAGCTTCTCGCGGATCAGTTCAGCCGCCAGAAAGCGTTCGCTGGAGGTCGTGATCTGATCTTTCGGGAACAGGAATGCCTGTTCCGGCAACAGGCGGGTGATCACCTGCTCCAGCGCTGTCACGTTATCGCCATTGATCGCCGCCAACGGCACGACATCGACAAATTCGCGCTGACCCACCCTCTCGTGCAGGAATGGCAACAAGCGCTGCTTGTCCGCAATCCGATCGACCTTGTTGACTGCCAGCACCACCGGTCCCGCAAAATCCGTCAGCCGTTGCAACACATCCTCGTCTTCTACAGTCCAGCGTAACGCCTCGATGAGAAAGACCACGACATCCACGTAACCCAACACACTGGCCGCTGACCGATTCAGGTAACGGTTCATCGCTCGCTGGCCCTGCCGATGCAGGCCAGGGGTGTCCACATAGATGATCTGCGTCTCTGGCAAGGTCTGAATACCCAGAATGACATGACGAGTCGTTTGCGGTTTAGGGGTGGTAATACTGATTTTCTGGCCAATCAACCGGTTTAATAACGTGGATTTGCCGACATTGGGCCGGCCCAGCAGGGCAGCGTAACCGGCGCGTAATGGTTTACGCTCCCCGTCCGCTGGTGGAAGGGAGTGCAGAGGTGAAGGTAGAGTCATTGATTTGTTCCAATAACAGGCGGGCCGCTTCCTGTTCAGCCTTGCGGCGGCTGTTGCCGATGGCGATGGTGCGTGGCAGTTCTACCACAACGCATTCCACCGTAAAGCTTTGTGCATGCGGTTCACCACGGATTTCCAGCACGTTATAGACGGGCAGAGGGCGCTGGCGGGCTTGCAGGTACTCTTGCAGACGGGTTTTAGGGTCTTTCAACTCGCTGGCGCTGGGCAAGCGCGCCAGCCAGCCCTGATAGAGACGCAGCACCAGATCGCGGCAAGCGACGCAACCGCCATCCAGGTAAACGGCGCCGATGATCGCTTCCAGCGTGTCCGACAGGATGGATTCGCGCCGGTAGCCGCCGCTCTTCAGCTCGCCTGGCCCCATCCGTAGCCAATCGCCCAGCCTCAAATCGCGCGCCAGGTCCGCCAGGGTTTCACCCTTGACCAGACTGGCTCGCAGCCGACTCAACTCGCCTTCGCTGGCCTTGGGATAATGCTGGAACAGGTATTCGGCGATGATCAGGTTCAGCAACGCATCGCCGAGAAATTCCAGTCGTTCATTATTATGGGCCGAAGCGCTACGATGGGTCAGCGCCTCCTCCAACCCTCCCGGCTGCTGAAATTTGTATCCCAGCGCAGCGCACAAGCGGGCGTTTGGCGGATTGACCACGTTATGTTTAATTCGGCGTCAGCGGAATGGCTTCATCGACTTTCAGCAAGACATATAAACCGTAGAACAACTCCTGTTCATCTTCGTAAACCAGCTCCAGCACCCGGCCTCGGGTCTCGGCGTCGTTCCTGATTTTAAGATCGCGAGCTTTGGGTCGCTCGACATAACCGATGTCAAAGCGCTTTTGGATGGCGTTGTGAATTTCCGTCGGGCTCATTTGCGCTAATTGTGGTTCCTTGCGGATGCTCTCAACCGTCGTTTTAATCGTATAGTACTGGATATACATCGGCACCACTTTCATCGCGATCAATGCGGCAAAACCGATCACGACGATTAATAACAACATGCCGATCACAGTCATGCCACGCTGTTTGCTGCTCCGCCCCTGTCTGGTTCTCATCATCTTCTCCCCTGTTGAACTATTTGATGCCATTGCCGATTCGGCCGCATTGACCATGAAAGGTGATGCAATCCAGATTCATCCAGATGAAAAACGCTTTGCCGATGAGATTTTCCTCGGGTAGCGGCCCCCAAACCCGGCTGTCGCTGCTGTTATCACGGTTATCGCCCATGACGAAATACTGCCCTTGCGGGACCTGATACCCCCAGGCGACTGTTCCATCCAGTTCCCGACGCAGTTGCAGACCCGGCCACAATCCCGTCAGCCCCCAGCGACCATCGGCCAACACCTGGATACGATGGTTAACCTCATTGAGTTGTTCATCGAACTGTTCATAACCCGGATCAAGGGCGCCATCCGGCAACGGGGTGAGCACCGCAGGCTGGCCGTTGATCAACAACTGCTTGCCCCGATACTCCAGCCGGTCACCGGGCAAACCAATCACCCGTTTGATATAGGCGACTGCCGGCTCACGCGGGTAGCGGAACACCACAACATCGCCCCGTGCCGGCTGGCCGCTCCCGATCAATTTAGTATTGAGCACCGGTAGGCGCAGGCCATACGAAAATTTATTGACCAGGATGAAATCGCCATTGAGCAGCGTCGGCAACATGGATTCCGAGGGAATGCGGAACGGCTCGACCACGAACGAGCGCAATACCAATACCGCCAGAATCACTGGAAAAAACGACTTCGCCAGATCGACGTACCACGGCAACTTGGCCATGACCGCCGGCGCGTTTCCATTACGAACGCGGCGGGGTTCCAGCACCAGAGCGTCCAGCATCCAGATACCCCCGGTCACCATCATCAACACGACCAGAACAGCAGCAAAATCAATATTCATGAGTTTTTATCCATCTGCAACACCGCCAGAAAAGCATCTTGCGGGATTTCTACTTTGCCCACCTGCTTCATACGCCGCTTGCCCGCTTTTTGCTTCTCCAGCAGTTTGCGCTTGCGGCTCACATCGCCACCGTAGCATTTGGCCAGCACGTTCTTGCGCAGCGCTTTCACCGTAGTGCGGGCGATGATCTGGTTACCAATCGCCGATTGAATCGCGACCTCGAACATCTGCCGGGGAATCAGTTCCTTGAGCTTGACTGCAGCAGCATGGCCCCGGCGTTGCGCCTGCTCGCGGTGCACAATGATCGACAACGCATCCACTTTTTCGCCATTGATCAACACATCCAGCTTGACCAGCGGCGCAGCCTGGAATCGCTCAAAACTGTATTCAAAAGAAGCAAAGCCCCGGCTGACTGATTTTAACCGGTCGAAGAAATCCAGCACCACTTCGCTGAGCGGCAACTCGAAACTTAATTGCACCTGACCGCCCGCATAGTGCAGTCCCCGCTGGGCGCCCCGTTTTTCAATACAGAGCGTGATAATCGGCCCCAGGTAATCCTGTGGGGTTAAAATGTGCGCCACGATAATTGGCTCGCGAATTTCAGCGATTTCATTCGGCGGCGGCAGTTTGGCAGGATTGTCGATCGTCAGGATTTCGTCTCCAGTCGTCAACACCTCGTAAATGACCGTTGGCGCAGTAGTGACCAGATCCAGGTGGTATTCGCGCTCCAGCCGCTCCTGAACAATTTCCATGTGCAGCAGGCCGAGAAAGCCACAGCGAAAACCAAAACCCATGGCCTGCGAAGTTTCCGGCTCGAAGAACAGCGAGGCGTCGTTCAGCCGCAATTTCTGCAATGCTTCACGCAGATTGCCAAAATCGTCCGAGTCAACGGGGAACAACCCGGCGAATACTCGGGGTTGCACCTTCTGAAAACCTGGCAAGGGCTCGGTTGCCGGGCGATCCGCCCCGGTCAAGGTGTCGCCCACCGGCGCACCGTCAATGTCCTTGATGCCGGCAATCACATAGCCAACCTCACCGGCGTTCAGGCTGGGTTGCTCGGTGCGTTTGGGGGTGAAAACGCCGACGGCTTCGACCTGAAACGCCCGGCCGGTGGACATGACCTGAATTTTCTGCTTGGGAATGATCCGCCCGTCCACCACCCGCACCAGCGAGATCACGCCAACGAAGTTGTCAAACCAGGAATCGATGATCAGCGCCTTGAGCGGCCCATCCGGCTGGCCCTTGGGCGGTGGGATGTGAACAGCGATGGCTTCCAGCAAATCTTCGATACCGAGGCCGGCTTTAGCGCTCACCCGCAAAGCGTGGCTGGCGTCCAGGCCGATGATGTCGCCGATTTCCTGCGCCACTCGCTCTGGGTCCGCCGAGGGCAGGTCGATCTTGTTGAGCACCGGCAGCACTTCCAGCCCCTGTTCAATCGCGGTGTAGCAGTTGGCGACGCTTTGCGCCTCGACGCCCTGAGCGGCGTCCACCACCAGCAAGGCCCCTTCGCAGGCCGCTAGTGAGCGGGAGACCTCGTAGGAGAAGTCCACATGTCCCGGTGTGTCGATGAAATTGAACTGATAGATGCGGCCATCGCGAGCCGGATAGTGCAAGGATACGCTCTGCGCCTTGATCGTAATGCCACGCTCCCGCTCGAGGTCCATCGAATCCAGCACCTGCTCGGACATTTCCCGCTGGCTCAGGCCGCCGCAAATCTGGATGAAACGATCAGCGAGGGTGGATTTACCGTGATCAATATGGGCGATGATAGAAAAATTGCGAATGTGATCCATGAATTCCAGCGGCGTCGGGTGGCCGTTCAGTCGTTTCCGGCCGCCCAAAGTGTGCGGCAAGCACCATCAAGTCTCCGCCGCCTGGGCGCCAGGGCTCGCGGAATCGGTTTTAAGTTTTAAACGGGGCAGGATTATAGCGTTATTGCAGCGTGGAAAGCATATTTCCAACCGGCGCGCCAGCCCGGCGCAGGATCATGGGTTGAAATCGGGCGTCATCCCGAAAGCGCCGGGACAGGATGCGCACTGCCAGAAAACCCAGTCCCAGCCCCAACGCCCCCGACAGAATCACCAGCTCTTCACCTGCGTCAGCCAAGGCCGCCTGGCCGAGCAACGCCCCGGCCAGCAATAACGCCAGTGGCAACAGATAGGCCAGCAATGCGCCACGCAGCAACACGCCATCGGCCAACCCGACAATCACCTCGTCGCCCGGCTGCAATGACAGGGTCGAGACGGCTCGGGTTCGCACGATGCGCCCGCTCCAAAACTTCGCCAGCGTCGCGGAGCCGCAGTGGTCTTGCGTCTGACAACTCGCGCAGGCTGAACGGCGGTGTATTTCGACCCAGGCGTAGCCATCGCCGGTTTCCGCTACTCTGGCTTGCTCTTCAATCACGGTGGAGTCGCCTTCAGTTGCGCCGGATCGTACTGAATCATGGTCGCAATATGCTGCACTGTTGCAGCAGGCACTTCACCGACCACCAGCACCTGATAATCATCGATTGCCTTGCCGAAAGCGTTCATCGAGCCGAGTTGGGAAGCCCCCTGTAAAAGCGCCGGCGCACCACTATCGAGCTTTTCCAGAAAAACAGAGATGGTCGCCAACCCGTCAGCGAACACCAGATGCTCGGTCGGATGCCGGCCCGTGCTTTCCGCAAACCGATTATGCAGCACCTTGACGAAGCCTGGCGGCAACTGTTCCACACGCCAGGCCGACGCCTGCACCGGTTCACCGGCAGGGGAAGGGACATCGGCAGGGTTCCGGTTCGCAGACGATGCGTCCTCCGGCAACGCCGGGGACTGAAAAGCGGCTTCGTCGATCTTCGGCTTGACCTGTAAATCGGTAAACATCAGTTGTTCAATCGGATGACCTCGATCATCCAGCAGCACTGAGCGCAGCACCATGGCGTTGCGCTGGTCCAACCATAACCGATAGCCAAACCGCCAGGCGTCGCGGGGTTTGATAGCGATCACCCGCGCCTCCAGACCAGCGATCCGATCCTCGCCCAGGATTTCAAACTGGTAATGACCTTCCAGCCGTCCAATTTCACGGGGAAGCGACAAGGGGAAAGGGGAGCGCGGGGAATCATGGTTGGCGAACGCCGCCTGTTGCTTGGGTAGCAGACAAACGACGCTGTTATTGGCGACGACGACTTCGCGGGGCGGGCCGTTCAAGGAAAATAGTCGTTGCCGCTCACCGGCCGGGCCGTTGCTATGAACGATCCGCATGGCTTCTACGTGTGGACCCTGCACATAGATGAAGGTGCCTTCATAGTTCAGCGCCTGAGTGGCTTCCATCATCCGCTCCAACCACTGTTGGGCTTCGTTGACAACCGGCGGAACCGGTTGCGTCCAGCCCGCAGAGGATAGTGAACAGGCGGCAAGCGCCAAGGCGGCGCAGGGCAACAATTTCCGCTTCATTGAGTTAGCGGTCAGCGGTTGGTTTGATAGCCGACCATGCGCACATAGGGCAGCATCCCATTGACGCTGTTCCTGGAGGCATAACCGTTATGATTGACTAGATAGCTGTTCAGCCGGGTGTCAGTGGGTTCGTCGGGGTCGTTCGCCGATGACGAGGCCAACGAAACGGTTTGGACCGGCGAGAGCATAGGCAGCACCGGTGGGGATACCGCAATGGATGGTTTGGGGGTGAGCACCGCATCGGGCTGGGTCAATTGCAATCCAAACAGTGCCGTCAGCACTACCGAGGCCGCCAGCGCAAAGCCGGTGATCGGTTTGTACCAGGCCGGCAGTGGTCGAACCGCAGGTTGCGGCGCCGGTTCACGGTCGATGGCCTGACGGAGTCTCAATGCGAATGCGGTATCGAGCGCCGCAGGTAAATGCCCCTGCAACGTATCGCTGATCAAATGGTAACGCTCCCAGCGCCCTTGCACGTCGCTGTCCCTGCTTAATCGGCGCAGGGCCAGGTTGATTTCCGCATCAGCCAATTCCCCATCGACCATCGCCGATAGCTGACTCGCCGCAAAGTCGATTTGCGCGATATCGTGAGCGGCTTGTACTGGTTGTTTAGCCGTTTTCTCAGCCATGACTTATACCCGAAACTAGCTCAATAGTGGACGCAATTTGGCGTCAATCGATTCACGCGCCCGGAAAATGCGGGAACGCACCGTACCGATTGGACACCCCATGGTTTGGGCGATTTCTTCATAACTCATTCCTTCCAGTTCCCGGAGCGTGATCGCCGTGCGTAAATCTTCCGGCAAATCTTCAATCGCTTTGAATACGGTCGCCTCGATTTCATCCTTCAGCAGGAGTCGCTCGGGGGTCTCATACTCCTTGAGCGCCGACTGGCCTTCGTATTGCTCGGCTTCCTGGGCGTCGATATCGGAACCCGGCGGCCGGCGGCCTTGTGCAACCAGGTAGTTCTTGGCCGTGTTGATCGCGATGCGATAAAGCCAGGTATAAAACGCGCTGTCACCGCGAAATCCCGGCAAGGCGCGATACGCCTTGAGGAAAGCTTCCTGAGAAACATCCAAGGCCTCACTGGGATCATGCACATAGCGGGAGATCAGTTTAATGATCTTATACTGATACTTGCGCACCAGCAGATCGAAAGCGCGCTTGTCGCCTTGTTGTACCCTTTGGACCAGATCACGGTCCAGATGCCCCTCGCCCATCCGGGCAGACCCCTTTCGACTCAATGGCAATCTCCGTGCGAACATGACGGTAGACCGAGGCCCTGTCCGTAAGTTCGCAGACCCGCCGGGATATGGTTATAGTTGCGGCGTGGCCAATGATTTTTGACGCAGCAACGCAGCAACGCCAGCGTATTTAGAACAATACCTGATTCACGGAGTCGCTCACAAGCCATGATCCCGCTCTCCCACCCTGACATTCTCATTATCGGCAGCGGCGCCGCCGGTCTCAGTCTGGCGCTGCGATTGGCCGATGTAGCCCACGTCGTCGTTCTCGCCAAAGGGCCTGTCCATGAGGGCAGCACTTACTACGCGCAAGGTGGCGTCTCCGCCGTGTTGGACGTTGGCGATTCCATTGACTCGCATATTCAGGACACCTTGATTGCCGGAGCGGGTTTATGCCACGCCGATGCAGTACGGCGCACGGTGGAGCATGGCCGGGAGGTGATCGAATGGCTCAGCGCCCAGGGCGTGCCTTTCACCCGGGAAGCCAATACGGAAGGTGTCGCCGACTATCACCTGCACCGGGAAGGCGGCCATAGTCACCGGCGGATCGTTCACGCCGCCGACGCAACGGGACGGGCGATTCAAACCACTTTGGAGGAACGCGCTCGCGCCCATCCCAACATCACTTTGCTGGACCAGTATATTGCGGTCGATGTCATTACCCGTCGCAAACTGGGCCTGGCCGGCAACCGCTGTCTAGGCGCGTATGTGCTGGATCGGCGCAGTGGCCAGGTGGAGGCGTTAGCCGCCCGGTTTGTCGCCTTGGCCACCGGCGGCGCCAGCCGGGTCTATCTCTATTCGAGCAACCCGGACGGCTCTACCGGCGACGGCATCGCCATGGCATGGCGGGCAGGCTGCCGAGTCGCGAACATGGAATTCATGCAATTCCATCCCACCTGTCTGTATCACCCGCTGGCCAAAAACTTCCTAATTTCCGAAGCGGTGCGCGGCGAAGGCGGCTATCTGCGGTTACCGGATGGAACCCGGTTCATGCGCAATTTTGACGTGCGCATGGAGCTGGCGCCCCGCGATATTGTGGCGCGTGCGATTGACCATGAAATGAAGCGACTGGGCGCAGAATGCGTGTATCTGGACATTAGCCACAAACCCACCGATTTCATCCGTTCCCATTTTCCGAATATTTACGCCAAGTGCCTGGAATACGGCTTCGATATGACCCAACAGCCGATCCCGGTGGTGCCGGCGGCGCACTACACCTGTGGGGGGGTGATGACCGATTTGCGTGCGCGCACCGATATCGAGGGCCTGTATGCCGTGGGTGAAATCGCGTTCACCGGTCTGCATGGCGCGAACCGCATGGCCAGCAATTCATTGCTGGAATGTCTGGTGTTTGCCGCCGCCGCCGCTGGGGATATCCTGCCGCAACTGGATCATACGCCGCCGCCGCCGAAACTGCCGGATTGGGATGAAAGCCGGGTGACGGATTCCGACGAGGAAGTGGTGGTCAGCCATAACTGGGCGGAGTTGCGGCAGTTCATGTGGGACTATGTGGGCATCGTCCGCACCAACAAGCGACTGCAACGCGCTCGGCATCGAGTGGAGTTGCTGTTGCGGGAAATTGCCGAGTATTACGGTCATTTCCGCATCAGCGGTAATCTGATTGAGTTACGCAATCTGGCGCAAGTCGCCCAGTTGATCATCCGCAGCGCCCTGGCGCGCAAGGAAAGTCGAGGATTGCATTACACCCTGGACTATCCCCAGGCCACTGAAGTGACGCCAGTGCAGGACACGGTGCTGGTGCCGATCAATTTCGCCGGAGCCGATGCGCCGCCGTGCTGGATGAACTGTGAAGATCCCCCGAAGTGACTCCATTCGCTCCTCTTCTTGACGTCTGCGACCTGTCCGTCGCGTTCGGTGCAACCCCGGCGGTGAGACAGATTTCTTTCACTCTCCAGCGCGGTGAGACGCTGGCGCTGGTCGGGGAAAGCGGCTCCGGCAAATCCGTTTCCGCACTGTCGCTGTTGCAATTGCTACCCTATCCCCACGCCCGACATCCAGGCGGCAGCATTCGGTTGCGCGGCGAGGAGTTGCTGGGCGCAGCGCCTGCCCGGTTGCGCGAGATTCGCGGCCATCAGATCGCCATGGTGTTCCAGGAGCCGATGACTTCCCTCAATCCCCTGCATTCCATCGAGAAACAGATTGGCGAGACGCTGCGACTCCACAAGGGTTTGAGCGGCGCCCGGCTCCGGGCGCGGATCATGGAATTACTGGATTGGGTGGGATTGCCCGACGCGGCGCAGCGACTGAACGCCCTGCCGCATGAATTATCGGGGGGTCAACGCCAGCGCGTGATGATTGCCATGGCCCTGGCCAATGACCCCGATATTCTGATCGCCGACGAGCCAACGACCGCTCTGGATGTGACGATCCAGGCGCAAATCCTCAAATTGCTTAAAGAATTGCAGTCCCGGCTGGGCATGGCGATCCTGTTTATCACCCATGATCTGAGCATCATGCGCAAAATGGCGGATCGGGTGTGTGTGATGCAGGCGGGCCGGGCGGTGGAAACCGGTTCCGTCGCGGAAATTTTCGCCGACCCGCAACATCCCTACACTCGGCAACTGCTGGCCGCCGAGCCGAAAGGTGAACCATTGCCGGCAGTGGATGACGCGCCGGAGGTGATGGCCGGCGATGAGCTGAAAGTCTGGTTTCCGCTTAAACACAGCTTGTTCGGGCGGGTGACGGAACACATTAAAGCGGTGGATGGGGTGAGCATCCGGGTATGGGAAGGGCAGACGGTGGGCGTCGTCGGTGAAAGCGGTTCCGGCAAAACCACGCTAGGCCTGGCGTTGCTGCGCCTGTTGTCCAGTGAAGGCGCCATTCATTTCGCGGGCCAGCGGATCGACACCCTGCCGGGCAAGACGCTGCGCCCGTTGCGCCAAGCCATGCAAATCGTCTTTCAGGACCCCTACGGGTCGCTCAGTCCCCGTTTGTCAGTGGGTGAGATTATTGAAGAAGGTTTGCGGGTTCACGGGCTGACCGGCGACCGAAAAACCCGTCGCGCCCGGATTGGGCAGGCGCTGGAAAACGTCGGCCTGGACCCGGAAACCCAGGATCGCTATCCGCATGAATTCTCTGGCGGTCAGCGCCAGCGCATCGCTATTGCCCGCGCCCTCGTGCTGCAACCGCGCCTGCTGATTCTTGACGAACCAACCAGCGCCCTGGATGTGTCGGTGCAGGCGCAGATCGTGGATTTATTGCGCGATTTGCAGCGCCGCCACCGACTAGCCTATGTGTTTATCAGCCACGATCTGCGCGTGGTGCGGGCGCTGGCCCATTATCTGCTGGTGATGAAGAACGGCCAGGTCGTGGAGGAAGGTCCGGCACAACATGTGTTTGCCCATCCCCGGCATCCCTATACCCAAACGTTGCTGGCCGCTGCGCTGAATTTGGAAACGGTGGGCAACAACTGAGCGCCAGAGGCCGGACATTGAACGCTATGACTACCGATTTGTCCTTAAATGACCAGGTGTTGCTGTTCACGGACGGCGCCTGCTCCGGCAATCCTGGCCCTGGTGGCTGGGCCGCCTTGCTGCGCTATCGGGAGCGCGAGCGGGAGTTATCCGGCGGCGAGCCAGCGACCACCAACAATCGCATGGAGTTACTGGCGGTTATTCACGGCCTGGAAGCGTTGAAACGACCCATGCGGGTGCGCATTTGCACCGACAGCCAGTATGTGATGAAGGGTATGACCGAGTGGCTGGCCGGGTGGAAGCGGCGAGGCTGGAAAACCGCCGACCGCCAACCGGTCAAAAACGTCGATCTTTGGCAACGGCTGGAGGCGGCGCTAAACCCACATCAGGCGGAATGGGAATGGGTCCGTGGCCACAGCGGCCATCCCGAAAATGAACGAGTGGATGCGTTAGCGCGGGCAGCGATTGGGCGAACATTGCCATGACGGCTGACCGACACCGGGAAGAGACCCTGAATACGCAACTTGCTATCCTGCTGTCCCGTTTTGGGGTACAGGCGGATGCCGAGACGATTCAAGCTCAGGGACGAGAGCGGCCTGATGTGCTGTTCAACTGGCGTGGCTTGCGTGTAGTCATTGAAGGCAAATTCGTTGATTACCCACAGGCGCGATGTGGTGCGGACGCAAATCACCCTTGATCAGTCGCAAACCGAAATCTTCCGCACTGACGCAGGCCAAACTCAAACCACCAGCGCCACCGTGCCGGAACTGGATTTGTGCGTGATAACCCGCCGTTTGTGCGCAGCGTTGGCGGTAATCTGCTGTTTGGTTCATTGCCCGATGAGCGGGGTGCGTTGCAAAGTGAACTGAAAAAACGGGTTAAAAGTCTGCAAGCCAATATCACGGCGGGATTAGGCGCAGTGTTCGTGGCGCTGGCGGACGCCTCGCTTAAACCTGGCGGACGACTGGCTTTTGTGCTGCCACATGCGCTGGCTTCCGGCGAGGCGTGGGGCGCAACCCGGAAGCTGCTGGCGGATCGCTATCATCTGGAAATTGTGGTGTCCAGTTACGACGCTGGGCGTCCCAACTTTTCGGAAAATACCGACCTGTCCGAACTGCTGTTCATCGCCCGTAAGAAACAGACCGGGATGGAAGCAGTGGAGGCGACGACTTACATCAATCTGTGGCGTAACCCGACCACAATCTACGAAATGCTGGATTTGGCCAAACGGCTGAAAACCCTGCCGGAAGGTATCATCCGCCCGCCATCTGGCAGCCTTGGCGAAGCGTTCGCTCTGCCGGCTGCGAAGGGTGCAGATAACTGGCATGGCGCACTGTTCGCCCGCAGCGATCTAGCAAAAGCGTTTCTGGCACTGCGACAAGGGCAGGTGAGCTGGCCAGGTCAAGTAGCCGTTTCTGTTGCTATTTGCCCGCTTGAAGATTTGGGAAAATTAGGATACGACCGCCGGGATATTCACGATGCCTTCACCGTTTACAACGCTGCCTGGTCGCTGTATCCGGCGTTTTGGAACCATGAAGCCGATGTAGTGAAAACGCTTCAGCAGCGAGAAAACGCCTGGTTGCATCCTCGCACACGCGCCGCCAACGGCAGGCCGCTCAGGGATGCTTGTCAGGTATGGAGCATGGCCGCTGACATTCTTCTGGTCGAGCGGCTGTGGACGATCACTCACCGGGTTTTGGCGGTGAGTTTCGATCAGCCGGTGCTGGGCAATACCTGGTGGGCGTTTAAAACTGGTGTTTCGCCGAAACATCGCAAGGCGCTAATACTTTGGCTTAATGGCAGCTTATCGCTGCTCGCCTTTTTCGGGAGTCGGGTGGCCACCCGTAGCGCCTGGATGCAGATGAAAAAACCCGCCTGGGCGGCGATGCCGGTGTTGGATGTGCGGGCTTTGAACGACGCACAGGCAACGAGTCTGGCCGCTGCCTACGATGCGTTGTGCGACCGGGAATTACAGGCGCTTGCCAAGTTGAATGTTGATCCGGTGCGACGGGCGATAGATGACGCATTGAGCGCCGTGCTGGGCTTGCCGGATTTGTTCCCGTTACGGGAGATGCTGGCGCGAGAGCCCGGCTTGACAGGAAAATCGACGACTCATCAGCCTGTGGGCTAACGAATAGATCGAGCTTTCTGCATGGGCTGCGGCTGACCCTCCGGGGCGCCTTCTTCAAAACGCTCCCCGCCTCCGTACCTGGCGACACGCATACCCATCCTCAATAGGCTTTGGCTTTTTACTTGAAGACTGGGCTCTATTATCCAACCATCAGAATCTTTATATATGAAAAAAAATTGATATATAAAAG
>JBAQIQ010000074.1:0-2057 GCA_049288935.1 Candidatus Competibacteraceae bacterium | reverse complement strand
CGTCCTTCCACGCCGCCCGCAGCGTTTCACACTCCGCTTCGCTTAACGCCCGGATTCGCTTCATCCTCTCATCTCCTGACCTTCTTTTACCCTAAATATTACACGATTTCTTTTGGTAAACTACTTACTTGTAATCTGGTTACGATAATTGTAATCTGATTGCAGACAAACAGGGGATGAAAAACATTACAACGGCAATCGGTTACATCCGGGTATCCACTGACGGGCAGGCACAAGAGGGTGTCGGTCTGGACGCGCAACGCGCCAAGATTGAAGCGTGGTGTTCGCTGAACGACTACGAACTGACCGCCGTTCATGTTGATGCCGGTATCAGTGGCAAGTCGGCATTGAATCGCCCTGGTTTGCAAGACGCCCTGAATGATTGCCGGAAGGATAGCGCCCTAGTGGTCTACTTACTGTCTCGTCTGGCGCGGTCTACCAAAGACACGATTGAGATTAGCGACTGGCTGGCGAAGTCCGGAGTTGACTTGGTGAGCTTGTCCGAGAAGATCGACAACACGTCGGCGGCGGGCAAAATGGTTTTCAGGATGCTGGCCGTACTCGCTGAGTTTGAACGCGATCAGATTGTCGAGCGCACCACCACGGCGATGCAGTTCAAGAAAGCGAAGGGCGAAAGAGTCGGCGCGGTTCCCTACGGGTTCACACTGGACGCCAATAGCGTTGACCTTCATCACGATCCAGCGGAACAAGATGTCATTGCCCAGGCAAAAGAACTACACACTGGCGGGATGAGCCTGAGAAAGATTGCTGCCGAACTCAAGCGCCGGGGTATGAGCGCCCGCAATGGTTCTGAATTTCAAGCGACGCAGATTCAACGGATGGTGGCCTGATGAGCAAGGTCGTCGATCTACCCCGTATCCAGGCGGCGCTGAAAAAACTTGATCAGATTGCTGCCGATCACCCGGAAATTTGCGGCGGTGGCGGAACGTGGACAGAGGAGGCCGTGGCGGAAATGATCAGACAAAAAGGCGGGACGCCGGCCAAGCAGCGGGTAGCCGCCTACCGGCAACGGCTGGCGGAACGGGGATACAAGCGGGAAGTGTTTTTTGTGTCTCCTCAAGGCCAATCGGCGCTGCTGACGCTTCGTGAACAGTACCCAGACAAAACGCGGGATCAGATTTTTGAGGATATCATTTTTGCCAAGCTGGCGGCACCGCCTACCGCGTCTGGTGAATCCGAATCGACCCAGCCCGTAGCGGTCAATACCGACCGCGATCAACAGATTTTAGAACTGCATCGCCAAGGATTGAAGACCCCGGAAATCGGCAGGCGCTTCAATACCAGTGAAGGGTCAATACGAAGAGCGTTACAGCGAGGGCAGAAAAAAGAGGAGACAACCGGATGACTACAGCAACCTACGAAACCGATTTCTATCTGTGGACGCAGCAACAGGCTGATCTGTTGCGCCAAGGGGCATTGTCAGCGGTAGATGTGGATCATCTTGCAGAGGAAATTGATGACATGGGACGTAGCCAAAAAAATGCACTACAAAGCTACTTGTTCAACGTCATCATGCACCTGCTCAAATGGCAGTATCAGCCCGAGCGGCGCGGAACCAGTTGGCAACAGAGCATCGATAATGGGCGAAACAGTATTGAACGGTTGCTGGAAAACAATCCGAGCCTCGTTCGGCAACTACCTATCTTGGTTGAAGCTGAATATCATCGTTCACATCGACAAGCCAGCCGTGAAACGGCCTTGCCCGTGACCACGTTCCCCGAGCAATGCCCCTTCACCGTAGAACAAATCACCGGCGATTATTGGCCGAATTGAGAAAGCATCGAAGGTATCTGTACACCCGGCAATGGTCTATCGCCGTACAAGAGGAAATAGACGATCTGGAGGTTAGCTTTTACACGCTGCGGATGAATACGATCCGAGCGCTATCGTATTCAAAACAGCGGACAGCTATAGCATCCCTATACAGGTTGTGGAATATTCAAGTACCAATGAGGTTTTTCAAAATTAAAAATCTTTTTATTGAGGAAATTAAAAAAGCTACATTTAATCTGATTAAAAGTCTTATTTTCAAAAAA
>JBAQIQ010000073.1:0-29321 GCA_049288935.1 Candidatus Competibacteraceae bacterium | reverse complement strand
GCGACGAACTCGCGGCGGGTGGCGGTGGGGGCCGTGGTGGAACGTTGGCGGCAGACCAGAACGATGCTGGAAGCGAGGGCGTTCGAGTCCATTGCGCGCATGCGTCCGGCACCCTCGGTCCGCATGGGCCAAGTACCGGTGGTTGCGAAGCCAGCTCGTATTACCGCATCTAAAAAGGTTTCCCAGCCGGTGCTCACTGTACCAGTATCACCATCACTCTCCGCTTGCTTGAAAGCGTAGTAGATGGTGACCGGGAAGGATGGGTGTGCCTGCTCCGCTAGTCGGTGCATCGCCTGTGTCATGCCACCAAGAAAGAACTTCTCTGCGCCTAACTTGCCGTTGTGTCTTGCTGGCGTTGCAACTAATTCCTCAGCTTTTGGGACTGCGAGTGTGGAGAAGAGACTAGGAAATACGGATTTCTGTGAGTGGCGCAGCCAGACATAGAAAAAATCCGAAAGATCGCCAAAACCTATATTGTCGAAGTATGGGGGGTCAATAGAAACCACCTTACCTGATGTGATTGCATTTGCTGCCGCATCGGCTTGGATTGCACTACCAACTGGTGTACATGGAAAGTACTCAATTGCCATTGCACCCTTCTCAATTGCGGTCGAAAAACTTCCTCCGGCATCAGCAAATGTATTCGCCTCTGCAAATTCCCAAGTCATACGTAGCGCCTGCATCGCGAATGTCTCTCGGAATGCGCCTCTGTCACTCATCCAGCCAGCGATTGATGACCCAATATTGGCAATCTTGGATATGGCAAATGCCAAATAAACCCCAATGGCGTCAGCGTAAGCAGGCGAGCCGGCACCATTTTTGTCGATGGACTTATCATCATCAGGTAGTCCTGCGACGATAGCATCACGCTTTACACGCTCGCGAGCCTCCTGTACCAAGTCAGAAAAGGTGGTTAGCACGACAAGTTGGCGATCTGTAAAAAGGTCACTCCATTTGGTCATGCCATAGTTGCCGACACGGAACCCTAGTGCTTGCTGAAAGAACTCGACTTCCGGCTTCCAGGTCGGCTGCGCGGTCAGCGCAATTGCCTCCATTTCCGGCGTCGGCGCGAGATAGACCCGACCGCGATCCCCTTCGGCGACGATGGCCATCAAACGCGCCCCCATGCGCCCAGCCTTGGCCTCGGCTTTGATGTAGTCGCCGGAAATCGGCGCTCCCGACATCAGGCAGGTGAAATTCGCACGGGCAAGTTTGGTGCCGTTCTTCGCCCCTTCCGCATCCTTTGGCTTGCCCACCTTCACAGTGAAGCGGTAGCCGCCGCCCTCGATCACCGGCTCGACATAGGCTTCCTTGCCCGCCTTGGTCGACAGCATGAAGGTCGAGGCGAGCGGCACATCGACATTGGCAAAGGCCGGGTTGGGGCTTTTGACCGTGCGCGCCCACAGCCAGGCGATGACGGTGAGTTTCTGGCCGACGTATTTCTTCAGGTCGGGCCGTTCCTTGGCCATCTCCGCCGTAACCTCAATCCTGGGGTAGAGGTGGCCGATGCGCTTCTCGGCTTCGTCGCGCATCCACTGGCCATAGTAGCGCACGTCCTCGGCCAGTCCCTGCGCACCTTTCCATTCCTTGCCCATCTGGGCCTTCTGACGCTGAGCATCGGGATTCACAGGTGGCTGTCCGGCAAACTTGGGCGGTATCTCGATCATCGCCTTATTGATCAGCACCGCTACCGGGTTCAAGTCGCTGGCGTAGCTCTCCAGCCCCAGCCGCTGCGCCTCCAGCGGCAGTGAACCGCCGCCGGCGAAGGGGTCATGAAAAGCGGGCAGCTTGTGGCGGTCGAACAGTTCCTTCGCGCGCGGATGGTCGGCATTCTCGGCGCAGGTGTAGCGCCAGCTTTGCCAGATTTCGTCGCGCGCCTGCTGCAATACTTTCTCGTTGGTGGTGTTCTCCCACTTCACCAGGTCCTCGATGATGCGGAACAGCCGCTGCCGCTCCTTCTCCTGCTTCTTCTCGGTCGGGAAGATGTCCTGGTGTGCCGAGGGGTCATCTACCATCTGCGCAAAGATCACCGCCCGCGCCGCCGCCAGCGGTCGCCGCGCCCACCACAGATGCAGCGTGGACGGATGGCCATGACGGATCGATTTTTCGCGCGCACTGGCAACGTTAATCGCCTCCAGCGGCAGGGCGACCTCGATGAGTTTTTTCTTGTGGGTCACGGGTTTTTCCCCTGTGCAGCCACTGCCGCGAAGTGCTTGAGTACATGGTGCATAGACGTGTATGGGTTATAGGCGTTGTTCTCGGCCCGTCCTTCGACCCAATCGGCGTTGCCAATGGCGTCGTCGATCTTGGCCATCAGTTTGCCGGCAATGGCGGCATCTGCCTTTTCGTATTCCGGCATGTAATGCTGGTCTCGTATCCGCTGGATGGCGGCAGCGCATCTCTCAAACGGCGCATCCGTCCTTTCGAAATGAAGCAGCACCCAGAATTCGAAACAGGGGACCGAAATGGCCTCCTTGATCGGCAAGGGATTCTTCTTGCGGACCGCCAGGGACTTGATTCTGTTTCGCGCACGATCGAAGCTCTCATGGCCGTCGCGGTCGAAGACACAGAAAACCTCATCGTAGCCGCCGCGCTCGGCACATTTTCCCTCGGCGCATTCGACGACGCTGATCGGCGCCGGCCCGACCGTGTTGTCGGCAAGGATGATTTCTGCCGTGGTCAGCCCGTATTTGATACGCGCCGCTTCGAAATAAATCTGCTCGGTTTCGCCTTCGCACACGATGAGCGTGATGGAGCGTGGCAGCTTCTGCTTACCCCTGCGTAGCAGAGAACGACGCTCTCGAAGTTTTGAGATGCGCCGCAAGCTTAGGTCTCCAGTGAGCCGATGAAGGGGATGGCGCCATAGCGCCCCTTGAGGTAGCCGCGCTCCAGGGCTTCATCCTTTCTGGGCGAGTAATCGAGCAGCGAATAGAAATGGGAGGATTGCTGCTGATCCTTCTCGACAAACCAGATCTGATCGCGTCGCAGCAGGTCCGTATCCAGCAGGGTCGTATCGTGCGTGGTGAACACGAGTTGGGCATTTTTCTCGTTGTGGTGGCCGTGGAACAGCCCGACCAGAAATCGTGTCATGTGCGGATGCAGGCTGCGATCAAGTTCGTCGACGAAGAGTGTTGCGCCCCATTCGAGTGCGCGCAGCCAGCCGCCGACGAATTCGAACAGCTTGCGCGTACCGTCCGATTCGTCGCTTAGGTCGAGCGGCACTTCGTCCGCGACATCTTGGCGTTTGTGCCATGCCAGAACGCGCAAGCCTTTTTGTACCGGTGACGGCGCGCCCGGCGGCAGGTTGATTTCGAAATGAACTCGCATCCCGCCCGGCGGCATCTGGCCCAAAGCCGGTTGCGGCAAGTCTTCTTCACGCAATTCGAGGCGGTCGATGCCGATGTCTGCGGCGCGCATGAAGCGCATCAACTTTTCTTGTCCGTCGCTCTGACGCAGCAATTCAAGGCTCAGGAACGGGTTGAGTTCGACACCCGGCGCCAGGACGATCAGCTTATGGGTGATCCAGTTAAACGCCGGGCGCAACTGGGCATTGTTGAGTTGAATCGCGGTGGAGAGAAACAATGCGTTGGCGCGTGTGAATTCCTGCCATACCTTTCGCTCCGCGCGGTCGGCCTTGAAGTGGGGACCAAACCACCACTGTTGGGTGTTGGTCTTCGGATCGTATTCGCGCTCGAACCAGCGTTGTCCCCGGCCTTGCGGATAGGCGACCAGCCATTCCCTGATGACACGCTCGGCGGTTAGTGCGCAGCAATAGTGATAGCGAACGCCATCGTCGGCGATGAAGATAACCTCGAACTCCGACGGCTGCTCGGTGGCTGCCTTCGAAAACAGAAAGGGGCTGATCGGCAGGCGCTGGCCCTCCTGAAAACTGGTGGCCGAGGATTGCACCAGACGGCGAAACGATTCCAGCGCTAGCAGGAGATTGCTTTTACCGGCGGCATTGGCGCCATAGATCACGGCGGACCGGAGCAGGCGCGGATTCTTCCCTCCCGGAGGCGAGACATTGCGATGCAGGTGGGCCTTGTCCGCACTGGCAACCAGACTGAGGGTCTGGCGACTCAGAATTGAGCGGAAATTGCTTACGCTGAACTCGATTAACATGATGTCTAATGTACTGCTATGAAATAACTAATAGAGATAATTGCAGGTTTTATGCAAATTATCAATTTTATTTCCACAAAAGCTGTTATCAGTTAGCCAGACATTGATTTCTGGCGCACATCGCACTACTTCTTTCTACCCAGCAGATGGGTGAGCGCTGTACTAACGGTGGCGGTATCGATTGCTGAGAGTTTGCCGAGATCGCCACGCACGAGCCGATGGTCGAGCGTGAACAATTTGAAGCGTACCAGCGAGGGTGCGGGCAAGCCTGCTGCTTGCAGGTCGGCAACCGGGCAGTCGAGCGGCCATGGGGCGTTACCCTGCGAGGTAATCATCGCCATTACGGAGTGACCCGCTGGTATGTTGAAACTGGTCGCATCGGAGAGCACCAGCGCCGGGCGGTTCTTGGTGGCGTTGCGGTCGGTAAAGGGAAACGGCACACGCACTACCGTGAAGCGCTCAAAGGCCACGATAGGCTTCCTCGTCGGCGCTGCCTGCCCACTCGGAGAGCGTGCCTTCGACCGCGCGCAGGTAGTCAAGGTCAAGCGGCTGAACTCGGCGCACCGTCGCCGTGCCGTCAGCACCGACTTCCCAGGCGATGAGGTCGCCGGCTGATACGTGCAGTGCGGCCCGCACATCCTGCGGGATGGTGGTTTGACCTTTGGCAGTAATTTTAGCGACAGCAAGCATGGCGTTCTCCGGTAAGGATTGCATTACACTCTTACTTTACTGCTAGCATTTCAGAAGATCAAGGCGATCATTCATCGGGGCGCCTCTGCGCGTGCCAGCAGCCCGGCAAAGTCGTAATCTACGGTAACGGCGTTGAAATCCGGCTCGCGCTGAAATGGCTGGCGCAGGTAATGCGCCTTGTGCGTTTCGGCATCGAAGAACTCGACGATGGCGAGAATGAAATCATCGGGCTTGTTGAGCGAATAGAGAATCTCGTTGCGCGTCACAGTAATCGTGGGTGCGCCAGAAATTCGCCCCTTCACTTCGATGAAACGAAGTTTGCCAGTGCCGGGGATGCGGCTTTCGATGTCGTAGCCCAGTTTTTCGAATTCGCGGTCGGTCGGGTCGAAACCCAGGCCGCGCTCGATGTCCATGACGACCGCCCGGGCGCGGGCGGCACTGATCTGGGTATCGACCGGTGCGGCAGGTGTGACATCAACTTGCCCGGTCATTGCGTTAATCAGGCCAATGGGGATAACCAGCAGGCCACCAAGCACCACTGGCGGCAGCGGCGAAATCTGGGCTTCGAGCTTCAGTTCTTCCAGCCTTTTTTGCAGCCGGCCTTGCAGGAGGTCGGCACGCTTGCGGGCTTCGCCGGAGTTGAGTTTGGCGTTGGGCTTCCCGGCCTGCTCCTGAAGCTTGAGTTCTTCGGCGCGATGGTCCCAGTAGGTAATTTCCTTGGTCAGCCGTTCCTTTACCGCCGCCTCGGTCTTGGCAATCAGTTTGAGCTTGCGGCTGCGCACTTCGGCCAGATGTTCAGGCACGACGTGACCAATGGCATAGCCCTGCACTTTTTTCTCCAGCTCACGATCGATCCACTGGCATTCAGGCCGGTCGATGATGGCGTCGATTCCGGGTTCGCCCTCAGCCAGGGGGCGGTAGTCGAGATATGGCGCGTAATGCACATGACGGGTGTTGCCGCTGTCATCCATTTCAACGTAGAGCATGCGTTTGGAGACAACGCGGCGCTCTCCGGTGCGGGTGAGACCGGCATCCTGGATGGCATGTTCCAGATAGAACAGGACACGCGGCAGCGTGCCGGGATCACGCTCATCGACCAGCACGGTGCCGCGTTTCAGCAGGTCGCGGTTGCGCTCCAGCGTGAGGTCAATGACCGCGTCGAGCAGCGGATGGCCGGGGCAGACAAAGGCGGCGAGTGGCTGGCCTTGCGGCGCAACCAGCGACTTCTCGAAGGCGATGCGCTCGTAGCGCGGCAGTACGGGTTCGCCAATGCCGATGAGTCGATCCCGGTTGCGCACCGGGGCGGGGACATGGGTAATTTCGTAACGGCGGGCTTCGCGCTGTTTTGCGGTACCGCCAAGCTGTTTGAAGGCTTCGTGAAAGAAAGACTCAATGTAGTGAGGTTGCAGACGGCGGGCGTCGGCACGCTCCATGTCTTCGCGGATGCGCTGTACCTTGCTGACATCCATGGCGTCGTGGGCCAGCGCGCGTTCTTCGAGCAGGGCCTGAAGATGGCTGCGGTCGAGGGCGGTGTCGAGTACGGTGCTGAGGAAGGCCATGACTTCGGGTTTTTCACCGTGGCGGATGGCTTCGATCAACAGCTCGCGCAGCGATTTACCCTCGAACTGGAGCTTGCCGAGGACGTCGAATACCTGGCCTCCCAGCGCCTGGCGCGCCAGTTCAAGCTTTTCCAGCAACTTGCGATAGACATCGCCTTCACGGGTGTCGTCGGCGACCAGGTTCCACAGGTGACAAACCTCGGTCTGGCCGATACGGTGGATGCGACCGAAGCGTTGTTCGAGCCGGTTGGGGTTCCATGGCAGATCGTAATTGACCATCAGATGCGCGCGCTGGAGGTTGATACCCTCGCCGGCGGCATCGGTGGCCAGCAGCACTTGCACCAGCGGGTCGTGCCGGAAGGATTCCTGTACCTTCAGACGCTCCTCACGACCGATACCGCCATGGATGATAACGACGGCGTCCTTACGCCCGAGCAGCGTGGTGATGCGCTGCTCCAGATAATTCAGTGTGTCCCGGTGCTCGGTAAAAATGACCAGCTTCTGGTGCGACGAGGGTTTTGGTGGCGGAATTACGCCAGCGCCATAAGGGGCTACATCCGGCTCGGCAACACGATGGGCAATAGCTCCGGGGGTGAATATCTCGCTGAGCAGGCTGCCCAGTTCGCGCCATTTGGTATCGGTACCGCTGCGGCGAACGGCAAGGGCATGGCCTTCGAGTCCTTTCAGCGTTTCGATTTCGATGCGCAGTTCGGCAATTGAGCGCGCGGCGGTCGCCTGATCGAGGATTTCTTCCTCGGCGGCTTCGACTTCGTTGTCGGGGGCTTCGTCAAGGTCGTCGATGTCTTCGCTATCGAAGGCCGGCAGCGATGCGGCGAGGATCGGCGCTGCCTGTCCTCCGCGCTGAAGCACTTCGAGTTCGCGTAGCCGGCTTTCCAGGCGTTCGCGTCGGCGCCGTAGCGATTGGTAGATCGCCTCGGGGGAGGACGCCAGGCGTCGTTGCAGGATAGTCAGGGCAAAGCCGACGGTGCCGGCGCGCTTGTCGTTGGCCAGGGCTTCGGCGCGGTTGAACTCTTCGCGCACGTAGTTGGTGACGATTTTGTAGAGGTGAGCTTCGGCGTCCGACAGCTTGTAAGGCACGGTGTAGGCGATGCGCTGCGGGAACAGGGGCGTGCCATCGAACTTGAGCAGCGTTTCCTTGACCATGCGTCGCATCAGGTCGGAAACGTCGGCGGTATGCACGCCATCACGATAACGGCCTTCAAAGCGATCACCGTCCAGGAGCGCCATGAACAACTGGAAATCGGCTTCCTTTCCGTTGTGCGGCGTTGCCGTCATCAACAGGAAGTGCCGGGTCAGTGTCGAGAGCAGTTGGCCGAGCCGGTAACGTTTGGTGTATTTGGTTTCGCCACCAAATACCGTGGCCGACATTTTGTGTGCTTCGTCGCAGACCACCAGGTCCCAGCGGCAATCGGGCGCCTGGAGCTTCTGCTGAACGTCTTCGTTGCGCGAGAGCTTGTCGAGGCGGGCGATGGCCAGGTTGGTTTCGAGGAACCAGTTGCCGGTGTGTGCGGATTCCAGGTTGTCGTTGGTGAGAATCTTGAAGGGTAGATGGAAGCGCCTGTAGAGTTCGTCCTGCCATTGTTCGGCGAGGCTGCCAGGGCAGACGATCAGGCAGCGTTGCAGGTCGCCACGGACGATCAACTCCTTGATCAGCAGCCCGGCCATGATGGTTTTGCCGGCGCCGGGGTCGTCGGCCAGCAGGAAGCGCAGCGGCTGGCGCGGCAGCATGGATTCATAGACGGCAGTAATCTGGTGCGGCAGCGGATCGACGACGGAGGTATGTACCGCCAACACCGGGTCAAACAAATGGGCCAGTCGGATGCGTTGCGCTTCGGAAACCAGGCGGAAGAGCGTGCCATCACCGTCAAAACTCCACGGCCGGCCCAGCTCGACCAGTTCAAGACGAGGTTCGTCGTGGCGGTAGATCAGCTCATTCGCCACCTTGCCGGAGGCGGTTTTGTAGGTAAGTTCAAGCGCCTCAGAACCGAACCACTGAACACTGACGACACTCACCAGGGCATCGGGAACGATACCGCGCACGGCTGCATGGGTCTGGAGTTGTTCGAGTTTCATCATCGCGCTGTGTTTTGCTTCCGCTATCGCCTAATGTCATTCAAAAAGTTGGTAGTGTTCTTGACGCGGATACAAAAATTTTCAAATATTTGATTATGTTTAATTTTATCTGTTATATATCCACACTTGGAGCACTACCGAGGTGAGGACGCCCGTTGCGGGCCTTAACGAGGGGTCGGCGTCGGCGCGCAGCGTGGCTACCGCGTAACGGAAGACTGCCGAACACCACTGGCGCACCACCTGAAACGTGTTAGTGTCTTCGGTGGCCTGTGCCAGCCGCTGCGTCTGCCGATTGTGCGAGGGGGGTACGCCTGTTTGACCAGCTTGCGGACCTCATCACGCTCTGCACAGACGCCCGCTAGACTGACAGCGGGATATTCGCCGATAGCGTAAATCAGACAGCTTGTAGGGCTTCTCGTCCGCCTTGGCGCTGCGGAGCTTGGCGTCGGTCAATGACATTTTGGGGGTATCGTTGTTTCGATACCGATCACAGCCGCTTTTTAGAACTTCATATCTTCAAAGAACTTCTTGACTCCATCCAGCCAACTGCCTTCCTGGGGTGCATGTTGCTTACCGCCCGCCTGCATGGTTTCCGCAAACCGTTGCAATAATTCTTTCTGCTCACGGGTGAGATTCACTGGCGTTTCCACCACGACCCGACACAGCAAATCACCGGTCGCACCGCCGCGCACCGGGCGGACACCCTTGCCGCGCAACCGGAAGACCTTGCTGGTCTGAGTCTCTGCGGGAATTTTCAGGTTGATCCGCCCATCCAGAGTCGGCGCTTCCAGTTCCCCGCCCAGCGCCGCCGTAGTGAAGCTGATCGGCACATCGCAATACAGATCGTTATCTTCGCGGGTGAAAATTGGATGTGGCTTGACCCGGATTTGTACATACAAATCACCCGCTGGCCCGCTGTTCTCTCCCGCCTCGCCTTCACCGGCCAAGCGGATACGGTCGCCATTGTCCACCCCGGCGGGCACCTTCACCGACAGGGTCTTCTGCTCTTCGACCCGGCCACTCCCTCGGCACGTCTCGCACGGTTCGGGAATAATCGTTCCCCGCCCCTGACAGCGCGGACAGGTTTGCTGGATCGAAAAAAAGCCCTGCTGCATTCGCACTTGACCTACGCCCCGGCAGGTCGGGCAGGTCGTGGGTTTGGTGCCTGGCTTGGCGCCGCTGCCGGCGCAACTCGCGCAACTGACCAGCGTCGGCATACGAATCTTGGCAGTGGTGCCGAACACCGCTTCTTCCAGCGTTAAATCCAGGGTATAGCGCAGGTCGGAGCCCCGATAGCTTTGCCCTCCGCCGCCGCGCATCCCGCCGAATATATCGCGGAACACCCCGCCGAATATGTCGCCCAAATCCGCCGGGCCGCCGCTGAATCCACCCCCGCCGCCCGCTGCGCCATCGACCCCGGCGTGACCAAACTGGTCATAAGCCGCCCGCTTGCGCGAATCACTCAGCACCTCGTAAGCTTCCTTGGCTTCCTTGAAATGCTCTTCGGCGACCTGGTCGTCAGGGTTGCGGTCAGGATGATGCTTCATCGCCAGCCGCCGATAGGCTTGCTTGACTTCCGCCTCGCTGGCGTTGCGAGCTACATTGAGAACTTCGTAATAATCACGTTTGGGCATAGTCTTACGTTGCGGGCGACTGCCGGGTTGTACTCGTTCACAAACCAAAGAATCCGGGAGCGCCCAAGGCCCTCCCGGATTCGTAGTTTAACGCAGCCGTGGCGCTTACTTCTTAACTTCCTCAAATTCGGCATCCACGACGCCATCATCCGCCGGCTGGTAACCCGCGCCGCCTTGCGGGCCGCCAGGGCCGCCAGGACCACCCGCTTCCGGCCCGCCACCCGCCTGACTGTAAAGCCGCTCAGCCAGCTTGCCGGACAAATCGCCCAGCGTCCGGGTCTTGGCCTCGATGGCGCTCTTGTTATCGCTCTTGGCTGTGGTGCGCAGGTCGCTGATGGCGGATTCAATGGTCGACCGCTCGCCGCCTTCTACCTTATCGCCCAGCTCGCGCAGGGTCTTCTCGGTGGCGTGAATCAGGTTCTCGGCCTGATTCCGGGCGTTGACCAGCTCGTGGAATTTCTTATCTTCCTCCGCATGGGCCTCAGCGTCACCGACCATCCGCTTGATTTCGTCCTCGGACAGCCCGGAGGACGCCTTGATAATGATGCGGTTCTCCTTGCCCGTCGCCTTGTCTTTGGCCGACACATGCAGAATGCCATTGGCGTCAATGTCGAAAGTGACCTCAATCTGCGGCACCCCGCGTGGGGCCGGCGGAATGTCCTGCAGGTCAAACTTACCGAGCGACTTGTTAGCCGAGGCCATCTCACGCTCACCCTGCAGGACATGTACCGTGACCGCAGTCTGGTTGTCATCGGCGGTTGAGAACACCTGCTGCGCCTTGGTCGGAATCGTGGTGTTCTTCTCAATCAGCTTGGTCATCACCCCGCCCAAGGTTTCGATACCCAGGCTCAGCGGGGTCACATCGAGCAGCAGCACGTCCTTGACCGAACCGCCCAGCACGCCGCCCTGAATCGCCGCGCCCACCGCCACCGCTTCGTCGGCGTTGACGTCCTTGCGCGGGTCTTTGCCGAAGAACTCGCGCACCTTGTCCTGCACCTTGGGCATCCGGGTCTGGCCGCCAACCAGCAGCACGTCGTCGATCTGACCGACGCCCAATCCGGCGTCCTTCAACGCGGTGCGGCAGGGACCGATGGTTTTGTCGATCAAATCCTCCACCAGCGACTCCAGCTTGGCGCGGGTCAGCTTCAGATTCAGATGCTTCGGCCCGCTGGCGTCCGCCGTGATGTAGGGCAGATTGATATCGCTCTGCTGGCTGGAGGACAGCTCGATCTTGGCTTTCTCGGCAGCTTCCTTCAGCCGTTGCAGCGCCAAGGGATCGCTGGTCAGATTGATGCCCGACTCACGCTGAAATTGCTCGATCAGGTAGTCGATGATCCGTTTGTCGAAGTCCTCGCCGCCTAGGAAGGTGTCGCCGTTGGTCGATAGCACCTCGAACTGTTTCTCTCCATCCACCTCGGCGATTTCGATGATCGAAATATCAAAGGTTCCGCCGCCCAGGTCGTAGACTGCGATCTTGCGGTCCTTGGTGCTGGACTTGTCCATGCCGAAGGCCAGCGCCGCCGCCGTCGGTTCGTTGATGATGCGCTTGACTTCCAGCCCGGCGATGCGTCCGGCGTCCTTGGTCGCCTGGCGCTGGCTGTCGTTGAAGTAGGCCGGCACCGTGATGACCGCCTCGGTGACCGGGTGGCCGAGATAATCCTCGGCGGTCTTCTTCATCTTCATCAACACCCGGGCGGAGATTTCCGGCGGGGCCATCTTCTTGCCACGCGCCTCGACCCAGGCGTCGCCGTTGTCGTTCTTGACGATCTTGTAAGGGACCAGATCGATGTCCTTCTGCACCTCCTTCTCTTCGAAGCGACGGCCGATCAGCCGCTTGACTGCGAATAAGGTGTTGTGCGGATTGGTGACCGCCTGGCGCTTGGCCGGCTGGCCGACAGTGATTTCACCGTCTTCCAGGAAGGCAACGACCGAGGGCGTAGTCCGGTCGCCTTCGCTGTTTTCAATCACCCGGGGCTTGCCACCTTCCATGATCGCCACGCAGGAATTGGTGGTGCCCAGGTCGATACCAATGATATTACTCATGTTCTTAACTCTCTAAATCGGGAATTCGGTGCCAGGAATCTTTACCTGTTTTCACAGATGGGGACGATCTGACGGACTTTCAAGGCAGCGTTTTAACTTGCCGGCTTGGGCGCGGCTTGGGCGACAATGACTTTGGCGGGCCGGATCAGCCGTTCGTTGAGGGTATAGCCTTTCTGCACCACCTGGATAACAGTGTTTGGCTCGGCCTGGTCGGTCGGCGCCATCGCCATCGCCTCATGCAGGTTGGGATCGAACCTGGCTCCCTGCGAATTCACTTCGCGGACGCCAAATTTCTCCATCGCCGCCGCCAACTGCTTCAAGGTCAGATCAACTCCTTCACGCAACTGGACGATATCCGCCGCATGATCAGCCGCTGCCAATCCCAGTTCCAGGCTGTCGCGCACCGGCAGCAGCTCGCTGCAAAACCGCTCCAGGGCGAATTTATGCGCATTCTGCACATCGCGCTCAGTGCGTTTGCGCAAATTTTCCATCTCAGCATGCGCGCCCAGATACAGCTTCCAGTGTTCATCAGCCTTGGCCAGCGCCTGATCCAGATCCCGCTGCATCGCGTCGAACTCTTCACGGTTGACCAGAATATCCGCCTCCTGATCGTCGGTCGGTATGGCTGCGGATTGGGCGAACAGCGCGTCTGTTTTAGCGGTATCCGCTCGGGGCTGAGGGGTGGGGTCCGTCGGGGTCATGGCGATTTTTCTCCGTCACGCAAAATTTGGGCGGGCGGCCAACACCGCCACTGATGAAAGATGAAGTGGGGATGGCTGCCAGGAATTCAAGGGATTTTTTGGCGCCCTATTCCTTGCGGGCGTTCAACGCCGCCGCCAGCAACCGGGCGGTGACATCCACCACCGGAATCACTCGATCATAAGCCATGCGCGTTGGGCCAATGACGCCCAATACCCCCAACACCCGCCCTTCCACGCTGTAAGGCGCTGTCACGACGCTGCACCCTCCCAGCACATCAAAACCGGACTCTTCGCCGACGAAGATTTGCACCCCCTCTGCATGAAGGCATTGGTCAAACAGGTGCAACAGGTCGCGCTTGTGGTTGAACGCTTCAAATAGCTGCCGCAATTTGTCGAGATCGGACAGGTCGGCGCATTGCATCAGGTGGGTTTGGCCGGCTACCACATAATCCTCGCTGTTGGGTCCGGCATCAAAGGTTTGCTCCGCCATCTCCATCACGGTTTGCATCAACTGATCGAGGCTGTCGCGGACCTCCCGCAATTCGCCCAGCAGCGCACCCCGCACCTGCTGGATGTCCTGGCCGGCAAACTGGGCGTTGAGATAGTTTGCCGCCTGCTGCAACTCCACCGCGTTGTAGGGCCGTTGGGTCTGAATGATGCGATTCTGCACCTCCTGGGCATTGAGCACCAAAATCACCAGCACCCGCTTGTCAGACAGCGGCAGAAATTCCACATGACGTAGCGTCACTACGTTGTGGCGAGGCAGCATCACCACTCCGGCCAGTTGCGTGACCCCAGACAACAGGTCGGAGACTGAACGCGCCAGCTCCACGCCGCTCTGCGCGGGTTGATCAATCCGTCGCCGCAGGGTTTCGACTTCCTGCTGATCCAGCGGCTTCACGCGCAACAGGGCGTCGATAAACAATCGATAACCGCGCGCGGTCGGCACCCGGCCTGCTGAGGTGTGAGGGGCGCGCAAATAACCGAGTTCCTCCAGATCCGCCATCACGTTACGGATCGTGGCCGGACTCAGCTCCAAACCAGCGTCCCGCGCCAACGCTCGCGAGCCAACCGGCGTTCCATCACGAATGTAGCGCTCCACCAGCACCTTCAGTAAATGCTGGGTGCGCTCACTGAGCGCGGGTTGATCCATCGCCGGCGTGGGTTCCGTGCTGTGCATGACTGACCCTTTGAGCATTTTTAACCTTGCAGATCAAGCAAAATAAAGAAAGATGATTATGATCTTTTCAAAACCGGATGACTTGCAATAAATCATTCATCAAGCGGGAGGCGCACCGGTGGTAGTGAAATCCTCCGGCGCTTGGCGCGGTTTCCTCTAAAATGATAAGTTGTCTGTCTTCACCACACAGTATCGAACGATGTCCTCTGTCCCGGTTTTTCATACTATCGGCCTCATCGGCAAGTTCGGCGAGCCGAATGTCGCCAGCACCCTCTATCAGATCGCTGCTCACCTGATCCGGCGTCAGTTACGGGTGCTGCTGGATGACAGCACCGCCCAGTTGATTCCCGACAACACCTTGGAATCCGCCAGCCGCGAGGTCATCGGCGAACAGTGTGATCTCGTCATCGTCATGGGCGGCGACGGGACGTTGCTAAACGCGGCCCGCTCCCTGGTCGATTACGAAGTACCCATCCTGGGCATCAATCTGGGACGGCTGGGTTTTCTAGCGGATGTATCGCCGGGGGAGCTGCCGCACCGACTGGACGAGGTGCTCAATGGCGAATTCCGGGAAGCGCGCCGCTCGATGCTGCACGCCCAGGTGTTGCACGACGGTCAGGTCACAGGCGAAGCCGATGCCCTCAATGATGTAGTCGTTCACAAACGCGAAGTGGCGCGGATGATCGAAGTGGACACCTTCGTCGATGGCCGCTTCCTCAACGCTTACCACGCCGACGGACTGATCATCTCCACTCCCACCGGCTCGACTGCCTATGCCCTGGCCGGCGGTGGGCCGATCCTCCATCCGGGCTTGGAGGCCGTGGTGCTGGTGCCGATCTGCCCGCATACCCTGACTCACCGACCCATTGTCGTTAAAGCCGACAGCGTCATTGAGGTGGTGTTGAACGCCACCACCACGACGCAAACCCAAATCACCTGCGATGGTCAGATCAGCCTGGGCATCGAACCCGGTGACCGGATCATGATCCGCAAGAAAGAGCGCAAGGTGCGGTTGCTGCATCCGGTCAATCACGACTACTTCAAGCTGCTGCGGGCCAAGCTGCGCTGGGGCCTCAGCCCGGAAGCCTCACCGTTCATTTAAGCCATGTTGACGCAATTGCGCATCCGTGATTTCGCCATTGTCGAAGCGCTCGATCTGGAGCTGACCACCGGGATGACCGCAGTGACCGGCGAAACCGGCGCAGGGAAATCCATTCTGGTCGACGCCATTGGCCTGCTGCTCGGCGACCGGGCCGACAGCGGCACGATCCGTCATGGCGCAGAACGCACGGACATTAGCGCCGCTTTCGATCTCGACGCCCTGCCCGATGCACGGGCCTGGCTGGCGGAGCGCGATTTGAGCGGTGACGGGGAGTGTCATTTACGGCGCGTCATCGCCAGCAATGGCCGCTCTCGCAATTACATCAATGGCATCCCCCAACCGGCCCAAGCGCTGCGGGAGCTGGGTGAATGGCTGGTGGACATCCACGGCCAGCACGAGCATCAGTCGCTATTACGCCGCGAAGCCCAGCGGCAACTGCTGGACGATTATGCAAGTAACGCCGCGCTGGTCGCGCAACTGACGGAACATTACCGCACCTGGAGCCGACGACGGCAGGAACTGCGTGATCTGCGGCAGGCCAGCAGTGAACGCGACGCCCGGCTGGACATCCTGCGCTATCACCTGCGGGAATTGGCCGCGCTGAATCTGACCGAGGGCGAAATCATCGGGCTGGAATCCGAGCAGCGGCGCCTGGCAAACGCCAGCCAGCTACTGGACACTGGTCAGCGGTTACTCAACGGGTTGAGTGAGGGTGATGAGAGTACGGTCGCTGACCAGTTAAGCCACAGTCTGCGCGAACTGGACCCACTGAGCCGGCTGGATGCTCGACTGATCCCGATCAGCGAACTGCTCAACGCCGCGCTGATTCAGGTACAGGAAGCCAGCAACGAGTTGCGCAGCTATGTGCAAGCGCTGGATCTCGATCCCGCCCATCTGGCGCAGATCGAACAGCGGCTGACGGCCGCTTATCAACTGGCCCGCAAACATCGCTTGGACGCCGGGGAGCTGACCGCGTTGCGGGCGCGGTTCGAGGCGGAGCTAGAGACGCTGGAGCACAGTGAAACCCGGCTGGATGAATTGCAGCAGGCAGTGAAAGCCGCCAGGGCCGCCTATCAGCAATGCGCGGATCAATTGAGCGCACGGCGCACGGCGGCAGCGCGGGAACTGGGTGAGCGGGTTTCCCAAGCGCTAACGGGGCTGGGAATGCCAGGCGGATGCTTCGTTATTGCGCTGGAAAGGTTGGAAAAACCCACACCAGGGGGACTGGAAGCGGCGGAATTCCAGGTCAGCGCCAATCCGGGGCAACCCTTGCGGCCACTGGCCAAGGTCGCGTCCGGCGGCGAGCTGTCGCGCATCAGTCTGGCGATTCAAGTGATCACCGCCCATGCCGCCCGCATCCCGACGCTGATTTTCGATGAAGTGGATAGTGGCATTGGCGGCGGCGTCGCGGAGGTGGTGGGCCGGCAGTTGCGGACGCTGGGCGGTAATCGGCAGGTGCTTTGCGTGACTCATTTACCGCAAGTGGCGGCGCAGGCGCATCAGCAACTCAAGGTGGAAAAGCACACGGATGGCGAAATGACGCATACCGGAGTGCGATCACTGGAGACCGAGCAACGCATCACGGAAATCGCCCGGATGCTGGGTGGGCTGGAATTGACTGCGAATACCTTGGCCCATGCGCGGGAGATGGTGGAAAAAGCGGCGTCGTCGCCAGTGACAAGAGCGCTTTGATAGACGGGCATAGCCATTGAGAATTAAATCATGTGTCGCTTTAAACACATGTAGACCAGAATACGAAAGCAGAGGAGGTGACCAAAAGGTGTGTGCCGCCCAGAACCGCAGGTCGTGAAAGGTGGTTTAACTGCTTGATTTGATGGTGGCTACGGGTGGACTTGAACCACCGACACCGGCATTATGAGTGCCGTGCTCTAACCAACTGAGCTACGTAGCCATTGCATGAAGGGGGGTAAAGAGACGCTTAAGAACCGCCAATTATTCAGATTTATCGATAGTCTGTCAATAGATCAGCGACGCGCCGGGATGAACGATTTCAAACACCTCAAGGACCTGCAAGTTAATTTCGGTGGGTAACGAGGCCAGTGATTCCGGCTTCAGTTCCAGCATATTCGCCAACGATACCGTGCTTTCGGATAAACCCTTCGGATCAACATTAGCGTTGGGTTGCAGACTATCAGCAACATAGACTGCAGCATGGATGATCACCGCTTCCAGCCAATAACTGGGTGCGCCCGCCGGTTCCAGATGATGAGCAACCGCCATCCACAACCGTTCAGGAAACCGCCAAATCTTGAGCAATGCAGCACTCACCTCAGCGTAGGTAAAACCAAAAACCTGTCGCTCGGCGGCCACGATGCTTAACCTTTCCCGTTCAGCGAGCTGCAGGACTTCACGATACTGATTCGCACACTGGGTGTAAAAGATCAGCTTGCCAATGCCGTGCAACAGGCCAGCAAGAAACAGCCGCTCACCTTCAGGCAGATGACAACGCCGGGCCAGTTCCCGGGCGGCGATGCCGCAGGCAATGCTGTGAAACCAGAACTGCTCCATATTGATCTGTTCTGGCGGCAGACCCTTGAACAGGTTGACGGCGGAGGTCGCCATCACCAAATCGCGCAACTCCCGCTGGCCAATCAGATGAATCGCCTGCGAGACGGTATCCACTGCATTAGGTAGCGCATAGTAGGCGCTGTTGACCAGCCGCAGCAGGCGCGCCGCCAGTGCCGGATCACACAGAATCACTTCGGCCAAATCGGCGGGCCGGGTGTCGGGGCGATCAATCAGTTCGTTGACCCGAAATGCGACATCCGGCAAGGAGAACAGCGTGTGTGTATCTTGTACCAGAGATTCAGGAGTCATGATGGAGCAATCCAGTAGCCAGCGTTGAGGGGTAGTTTAGCAAAACCCCCAGTGGTGCGCGTCTCACTTGGCAATTTCCTGACGGGCGCCGGTTGCGGCATTCTCGACTGTTCCCGCCAAGGTCACCAGCACCTGATGGACCAGCCCATCCCGGAACAGCGGGATGTAGGCCGCGTTATACTCGATCCGGCCAGGGTGCTCGTCAATTTCCACAGCCGCCACCCGTTTTGCCTGGCCCTCGGGGTTGCGTACTGCAATCTCATAAACCGCTTCATCGCCCGGCAGGCGATAACGCAGGCGGAAACCCGGCCAATCGTCCGGGATACAGGGGCGCAAGCGCAGAGCGTGACCCTCGACCAGTTCCAGACCGAGAATCGACTCCAGCGTCACCCGCAGCAACCAGCCAGCAGAGCCGGTGTATCCACTCCAGCCGCCGCGCCCGACATGTGGCGCAACGCCGTAAATGTCGGCGGCCACCGAGAACGGCTCCAGCCGATACGCCCCCACGGCTTCGGCAGTACGGGTCCGGCTGACCGGGCTCAGCATTTCCAGCAACCGGGCGGCCTGATCGCGCCGACCTAGTTCTGCTAAGGCCCGCACCACCCACAGCGCCGCATGAGTGTACTGACCTCCGTTTTCCCGCACGCCAGCGACATAGCCTTTGATATAACCGGGATCATGCGGAGTCTGCTCAAATGGCGGCGTCAGCAAGCGAATCAGCCCCTCTTCCTCGGAAATCAGTTGCCGTTCGACCGCATCCAGCGCCGATTCCGCCCTGGCCCAGGGTGCGGCTTTGGAGATGACCGCCCAGGCCTGCGCTAGCGCGTCGATCCGGCATTCATCACTGGTGGCAGAACCCAGCACGGCGCCGTCGTCATACCAGGCACGACGATACCATTCACCGTCCCAGCCGTGGGCATTGAGCGCCGTCGCCAGGTGGCTGCGAAATGCTGCATAACGCCGCGCCCGGTTGTAGTCGCCCTGCTGGCCGCAGACGGGAATAAAATCGCCGAGAATGGCATACAGGAAAAAGCCCAGCCAGACGCTCTCGCCACAGCCCTCCCGACCGACCCGGTTCATACCGTCATTCCAGTCGCCGGTTCCCATCAGCGGCAGCCCGTGCACGCCCTGGGTCAGCGAGCGATCCAGCGCCCGACAGCAGTGTTCGTACAAGCTGGCGGTTTCGCCGGAATCCTCCGGGGTCAGAAATGCTTCATCTTCGCCCGACTCCAGTAATCGCGCTTGGAGAAAGCACACCGGTTCGTCGAATACACTCCAGTCGCCGGTCGCACGGCCATAGAATGTCGCCAGATACGGCAACCACAGCAGGTCGTCGCTGAACCGGGTGCGGATACCGCAGCCCATGGGTTGGGGATGCCACCAGTGCAGCACATCGCCCTCGACGAATTGCTGGGCAGCATGCAGCAGCAGTTGCCGCCGGGTCCACTCCGGATCGTAGTAGACCAGCGCGGCGGCGTCCTGCAGCTGGTCGCGGAAGCCGAAGGCTCCCCCCGACTGATAGAAGGCCGAGCGCCCCCACAGTCGGCAACCCAGCGTTTGATAAGCCGCCCAGCCATTGATCATCAAATCCAGCGCCGGGGACGGGGTTTGCACCTGCACCGCTGCGAGCTGATGTCGCCAGAACTGCTGTACCTCAGCCAACGCATCCGTTATGGCTCCGGCTGTACTGTAGTGGCTGATGAGTCGGCGGGCGCCATCCCGATCATCCGCTTCGCCGATGAGAAAGGCGCGTTCAATCGTGGCGCCCGGCTCCAGCCGCAGAGTGACTTGCAACGCGAAGCAGGGATCGGGACTGGCGCCTGATCGACCGTCCAGCGCTTTGTCGCGGGTCAGTGCGGCGGGGCGGGCCGGGTTGCCATACGGGCCGATGAAGGCTGCCCGGTCGCCGCTGATATGGATGGGGATACTGTCGGTAGGGGCTGCCGCTGCAAAGGCGATCCGCCCACTGAAAGCGCGGTTGCGGTTTTCGGCCAGCAGTGCGCCCGTCGCTCCATCTTGCTCGATCACCAAGGCCATGGCGTTATCACCCGGCGTGACGCCCAGCACCAATCGGGTGTAGCTGAACAACGACAGCCGGCGCGGTTGATGATGCATATTGCGCAGGCGAATTAAGGCGATTTTGACCGGTTCGTCACGCGCTGCGAACCATCTGACCTCCTGTTCCAGTCCCTGGCTTACTTGGCGATAGCGGCTGTAGCCGAAACCGTGGCGGACTTCGTAGACCACGGGTTGCGGAATGGGTCCCGGAGTCAGCGACCAGAAAGCGCCTTGATCTTCATCGCGGAGGTAGAGCGCCTCGCCATGCGGATCAAGGACCGGATCGTTATACCAGGGAGTCAGGCGATTTTCGCGGCTGTTCTGGCTCCAGGTGTAGCCGGCGCCGGTTTCGCTGGCGAGAAAGCCAAACCGGGGATTGGCGATGACGTTGACCCAGGGCTGTGGGGGCAGACGCAAGCGACCGTTAGCGTCCGGTTCGAGGCGCATCACATATTCGCTGCCGTCGGCGCTGAAACCCCCGTAGCCGTTCCAGAATAGGAGAGGCTCTGGTTCCGTTTCTTCGATCTCCACCGAGGTCATTTTCACCTTTGACCCCGTTCCTGCGGGCGGGGATGGGCGGGGAACACTGACGACCTGGACCTGCTCGCCGGTGGTTGCCGCGAACGCTGCATCGACGCTTGCCGCTGAGCCATAGCGTGCTACCGACGCCAAAGCGGCTTCCCGCTCCGGGGCTGCGCCCAGCAGAAAGGTGACCTGCACCTCGCCGCCAACCGCCAGCTCTACGGTCTGCCGCAGGCTGACGATGGGATCGAGTACGTTACCGACCGTGCCGGATAGTGGCGCGGCCTTGGCTAGCGCCTGGGGTTCGGCCAGTGAGTAACCCCGACCGATGAAGCGGGCGCGGTCCGTTTCATACTGCGCCTCACCGGTACCGGCCAGTGCATGAACCAGCCAACAAGCCGGCTCCTCTGGCGCACGCGGTCGCCGTCGGGCCAGCAACGCTCCTGATGCCGCGACCCATTCGGTTTGCACGAATAACTTAGAGAAGGCGGGATGCGCGGCGTCGGCAGCCCAGGCGTTCAGGACAACTTCGGCGTAGCTGGTCAGCTCAATACGCCGGGGCCGCTGACTGCGGTTGCGTAATGTGACCCGCCGCAACTCCAGATCAGCGTCCGGGGCGATGACTACTTCCAATCGGGCTTCGATGCCATCGTCCAATCGAAGCAGCTCAACCCGGCTGGGGGCGAACCGGGGTTCATACCGCTCTGCGACTTTCAACGCCGGTTGCTGTCCCAGCGACCAGAATGCGTTGTTGTCAAGGTCTCGCAAATAAAGGAAATATCCCTCGCCCAGCTCAACCGGATCGGCGTTCCAGCGGGTTAGCGCCAACCCATTCCATGCTGAATAGCCGGCGCCCGTCGCAGTGAGAAAGGTCGCGTAACGGTCGCGGGCCAGCACGTGACCCCTAACGGCTTGGGCGTGCTTTATCAGGTCGGCGTGCATGAACAATCCTCCAGCAGGTGAAGTTTCTTTAAAATCTTTACTCTCAGTGTAACTTTATCCCGCTGAAATGTGGCAACTTAAAGGCAGCAAGGACATCAATAACGCAACTCCACTTCCGCCGGGAACGAGTTGAGCGTGACGGTCTTCGCGGCCAAGGGGCGTGCAGGCTGACCGTTGATCACCGCTTCACGAATAGGTCGATCCAGCGGAGAATGCAGGATGATACCGCCGGCGGGTACGGCGACGTCGCCGGACAGGTGGACTCGCAACCGGTCCGGCCCGTCCATGGCCATCCGGTAGTTCAGCGTCCCATGCCAGGTCGGCATCCGCTTGACTGCGACGCCTTCTGCACGCTCTATCCAGGCCGCAGGAATGCCGGCGCCAATCACCAGCGCCTGCTCGGTTTCGTTCTCATAGACGAACAGACTCCGTATGGCCCGGATAAAGTCAGAGCCGACCCAGGTATGCGGCATGTCGCCGACAAACCGTGGATTGCGTGGCTTACGCCAAACCACTTCCGCCCAGTGGTTCCAGGCGGATGGCCGTTGCCCTTCCATGAAGAACGTTATCGCCTCCAGCGCGTCATCGCGGCGACCTAACCGGATCAGCGTGCCAATGGAACGCCATTCATAAGGGGTATAAGCATCCCAGGTGGACTCGGTCCGGCGCTGGCGGAAAAAGTCCAGGTAACGCTCGAAGGTGCGATTCAGCGCCGGTTGCGGCAGCCGGCCTAATTCACCCCCGGGATCCAGCGCAATCGTGGTCGAGGTCGGGTCGAAGTCACCCAGTTCGACGGCTCCGGGAATAAAGTCGATCTGGTGTTGCTTTAGAGTTTCTGTAATTGAGGCATACAGACTCTGGCGGAAGGTATCGCGCAGGGTGGCGATGCGCTCGGCGTCCGCGGTCTCGCCGAGAATGACGGCCATAGTGGCGGCGTCCTTCAGGCCGCGCAGGACAAAGAAATTATCCCAGTAAGAGTGGCGCGGCTGACTGGCGTAGCCTTCATGGCTGATCGATTCCGGTACCAGGCCGTGATAGGCCCGGTAATCCGGGTCGTCGCGATATTTGCCAGTGGAGCGTTGCTCGCGCAGCGCGTCAATATAGTTGACGGCTTTGAGGGCATAGGGCCACATCTCGCGCAGGAAGCCGACATCGCGGGTGTAGCGGTAATACTCCATCGCGGCATAGATGAGCTGGCCATGACTGTCATGCTCCGCCGTGGGGTCGGCGCCGCGCCCGTCCACACAGCAGGGCACCTTGCCATCCGGGAATTGGAAGGGTGCGTACCATTGCAGGAATTGCCGCGCTTCCTCGGTGTAGCCCATGCTAAGAAGAGCCGATGAGGTCAGTGCGCCGTCGCGAATCCAGGAACGGGCATAGGCGCGGGAACCGGGTTGAATGGCCGGGCCATTGCGGTTGATCAGGATGTACGCCAGATTGCTTTTAATGCTGTTGGCCAACCGTTGGGCGTCGGGCGGCAGTTCCAGACCGACCCGATCCAGCCGCGCCGCCCAGTCACGACGGGTTTGCTCCAGCAACCGGTTAACCTGGGCGGCGGCGTCCGCATCGGGCAGGATCGGCGCATCAGCGCCGGCGGCGTGAAAGGGAATGCGCAGATAGACCTCGCGGGCTTCGCCAGAGCGTAAATCCCAGCCATACTCCAACACCCCGGCGGCGTAACCGAAGGGATCATGGTCTACCCGATCCCGTTCCGGTAACCGGCCCTTGACTAACTCATCGGTGATCGCGCCCTGATCGAAAGTCGCCGCACGGAAGCGATCAGGAGTGGTCAGCACCGCAATCCGCTTGCCGGCAGGTTCGACGTGAATACGCCGGTCGGCGTAATTTATTTGACGGATCGGCGACACGCCCGTGGCGCTGTTCAGCCCCTGCCAGGGCGGGCTGACCTGGAAGGGCCGCACGGCGAGAAGCAGGGTAACGTGGCGTGTTTCCGTACTCAGATTTTCGACCCGGTAACGGGCGTACAGCGCGGATTCGCCCGGCTTGCCGACGGCGAACGCCGTCACGGCGAACCAGAAGTGTTCCTGTTCCCAGCGCACGGTTGGAATCGGCAACGAGCCATCGACCAAGTCCTGCGCTGGCTCAACATCAGCCCAGGTGATCAGTCGGCCATTCGTAAACAGGAACGGCTCCAGGCTGAACCCGCCTTTAGCGACTTCCAACGCACCGTCTTCGCTGAGCAGGGCTTCCTGGCTGTCGCCAGGAACGCCCACCACGGTCCAATAGCTCTGTTCACCCTGAAAATAACGGGGATACAGGCCGCGCCGGGCGTCGCGGGCGATGGCTTCAAAGAATTGGTTAGGCGAGGCGGAGAATTCGTGGGATTGAATAGCGATGTAGCGAATGGCGTAACCGCGCCCCCGGCTGCTGCGCTCCAGGTTGAGCCGCAGGTAGCGCGATTCCGCATCGCGCAGGTAGAGGTAGTCGCGTTGGCCGTTGCCGCCGCTGACCGTATAAAGCGTCCGCCACTGTTCGCCATCCTCGGATGCTTGTACCTGATAATCAATGGCGTAATCGGCGGCGTCCCAGTCGATGATCAGTCCGCCGTATTCGCGAGGCCGGCGAAAATCCAGCAATAACCATTGATTTTCCGCCAACTCGCCGCTGCGCCAGGAGGCATCGAGATCGGTATTGAGCGCAGCGGCTGGCGGATGGCCATTGACCTCAGTCGAGGCGGTCGCCAAGGGACTGAAGGTCTGCGTTTCCAGCGGTTCGCGTTCCTCCATGCTCAACTCGTCGATCCAGACCGAACCTTTGCCCAGCACATTGGCTGACAAGGCGAATTCAATTTCGGTCATCTGTTCCATGGCTCCGCCCGGTCCCCAAGCCAGTTGGAGATGCCGTTTTTTGACTGCGACCGGCTGCCAGTCGGCGGGCAATTCCTGGTCACGCTGCTTGGACCACCAAACGTTCTGGAGGGAATCGACCACTTTAAATTCAATGTCGCTGCGCGGCGCCTGGCCCCGGATCGCGTAGCGGAACACGAAATTTTCCGGCAGGCGCATCCGGAAGGTTTTGCGGGCAATGACAAAGCTGGCCCCTTCCTGAAACTCGAAATCCAGCCGCATGGCCCGACGGCCGTCACGACCAATATCTTGGGCGATTTCCAGCCGGGCGCCCGGCGCGGTGACGGCGCTCCAGCCACTGAGATTCTCAAAATCATCGAGCAGGATGATCTTGCGGGGGGCGCTGGGTGTTGCGGGCGACGCCGCTGGCAGGGTAACAGGAAGCATGAGCAGGATAACCGTGAAAAGAAGGGAGAAAGGATGAGCAAAGGTCATAAAAGGCTCGGCAAGGTAGACGGTTTAGAGATTGTTGTCCGGCTGGGAATAGCGTCAAAGCCATCCTTGAAATTGTCAATGAGTGACAAGATAGTCACTGTTTAGCCCTTCATCCCGCCGAGCATGATCCCGGCGATGTAGTATTTCTGCAACGCTACAAACAGCAGCATGACCGGCAATACGGTCAGCACTGAACCGGCCATCATCAGTTCCGTATCCTGCACATGCTCACCCAGCAAATTCGCCAGCGCGACGGGCAGGGTGTACAGCGAACTGTCCGTCAAGACAATCAAGGGCCACATAAAGTCATTCCATGCGCCCATGAAAGTGAAAATCGCCAGCGTGACCAGAATCGGTCGGCACAACGGCAGCACCAGTGACCAGTAGATACGGAACTCGCCAGCGCCATCCATCCGTGCGGCATCCAGCAAGCTGTCAGGAATCGCCAGCAAGTATTGCCGGATCAGAAAGATACCGAAAATGCTGGCCATGCCGGGAATAATCACCCCCCAGTAAGTATTGATCAGCCCAAATTGCTTGAGTAGCAGGAACAGCGGCAGCATCGCCACCTGGGCGGGAATCACCAGCGCCGTCAGCAGACTCTGAAAAAGGGGGTCGCGGCCCCGGAAGCGGAACTTGGCGAAGGCATAACCCGCCATTGAGTTGATGAACAGTGAAATCACCGTCACCGCGCTGGCCAGCAACGCACTGTTGAACAGATAGCGGGCGAGGTCGAGCCGGGTGAACAGTGCGGCGTAGTGCTCAAACGTGATTGTACTGGGCCACAGGCGCGGCGGAATGCTGTTCGCTTCGCCGGACGGCATGAGCGACGCTGCAATCATCCACCACAGCGGCGTCATCGCCAGCAATAAACCCAGGATCAGCAGGCTATACAGCAGCAGAGCGGGCAGGAATAAATGGGCAAGCGCGCTGGCAAAGCGGCGGGCGCGTTCCGGTTCAGGCATTCGTTAGTCTCCTGCTCCTCAGGGTGAAGCTCAAGAGCGTCGTGCAGTGGGGTTTCTCAACCAGTCGCCTTAAGCATTTTGCGTTTCTTGATTATAGGCGAGCGTAGCGCGTAGATATCGCCATGCGCCAGAGTGAGCATGAGGCGAAGGAACCAACGGTTGTCAGAAAACTTTACACACAGTCAACTCATTGATATTAAAACAGTAAAATGAAATTCTTCCGAAAATCATCCAGTTATTGGTGAAAATACAGCTCTGCACTGTCAGAAAATCTTACACTTCCTATTTTTTACTTAAGCAATTGATATTGATATAAATTATGTGTTTTTCTTTTCGAAATTGCCTGAATCAAGGGTGGTGAAACCGCCGAAACTGTCAGAAAATTTTACAGTCATTGGATTTTATAAAAATAAGTAATTGTTTTATATCATATTTTTTTTTGGTTTTTTTTTGCATACCCGTTTGTGAATTTCACTATTAAAACTACCGTAAAAGGAAAACGTCTGATGTCTTGCTCCTTTTTACCCAAAGCCGCCTGCTTGGCGTCCACCCTCCTGCTCCTCTCCGGGTTAAATCCCGCCGGGGCTATCACCCTCTCCGTCGATCTCGATCCGGTAGCAGCGGGCATCCAAAGCGCACTGACCGTCAGCCCATTGGGTAGTTTTATCGCCGATGTGGTCATCTCCGGCATCGATACCGCGACCACGAACCTGCAAGGCTTCGAGTTCGATTTGGATTTTAATCCCGCCATCCTGAGCGCGACGTTGGTTACAGAAGGTAATTTTCTGTTTGGAGAATTCGGCACCTTCATCATTGAGGAAGACTTCGCGCCGCCTGACGTAAATTTCGCGGTGGTCGCCTTGGGTACATCCACTCATGGCGCTTCCGGGGTGTTGGCATCCATCGGTTTCAATGTTATCGGCACGGGCGCAGTGACTCTTTCGTTGCATGATGTGTTATTGGCCGATTCGTCAATTCCGGCCAATGAAATTCTTGTAACAACGCTCAATACCGCAGCGGTCACGGTTTCCACCAACCCACCTCCTCCTCCGCCGAACCCATCGCCGGTGCCTGCGCCGCCTACCGTTCTGCTGCTGGCATTGGGGTTGGCTGGCTTATGGAGTTCCCGGCTGAAATCAAAAGCACCCTATTGAAAATATTCTATTACCTATCCCCATCCTGATCGAAACGATGATTGCGGAGATTGAGAATATGAAAACGTCAAGCAAGCTGCCTTCTTTCTTGGTCACAGCCCTTTTTAGTGGATTGCTGAGTACGATTCCAGCCCAAGCACAAGCCATAGACCCCGACGTAAATGATGATGGCGTGGTTAATTCGCTGGATAGCGCGACTGTCGGCAAATGTTTTGGGGCTAGTTTTGCTACTCGTCCGGAATGTCGAGTGGCGGATGTGGATGGAGACAGCGATGTGGATCGTAGTGATTTGGATCTGGTCGCTGCAAATTTTGGTAAGACTGGTTTCTTTTTCTCTAAAGAGCCTGATTTTAACAAGGTCGTTAGCGATCCACGCGGCAGTGTTTATCCGGTAAATCAGTTAATTGTTTTGCTGGCCGACAATCGGACTCGAAGCGATGCCAATCAGGTTGCCGCCTCCGTTAGCGGAACGGTGGTCGGTGATATGACAGTCGCCAGAGCCTATCAACTTGAAGTTCCGGCGAGTACCATCAGTGAATTAGATGTAATGATTGACAGATTAAAAAGCGATTTTAGAGTCGCCGGTGTTACCAGAAATACTAAATACTCTCTTAGTGCGGTGAACACTGATCTTGGCCATCTTAGGGATTCCGATCCAGAAAAAACTAAAGCTTATGATCTAATAAAAGTAGAGGATGCTTGGAATTTAATAGCGGATAGTAGCGTTGATTTAGAAGATGTTGCTGTTAGTATAATTGATAGTGGTGTTTATGTTTTTCATCCAGAGTTTGATGGCATTAAAATATCTGGAGTTCTACTTGATTTAGAAATAGATGGTGGTCATGGGACATCGGTTGCTGGAGTAATTGCGGCTAATAATAATCCATCTATTGGGTTGCCGACCGAATCGAATGGTATTAATGGTATATTCACTGGAGCCTTTGCTGGAGAGCCAAAAATACTATTGGAATCTATATGGTATGCAAAATATCATTATGATGCACCAATGAATCGTTTTCTCGCTGGACATCCATGGATTACTTCTGTAATAGAAAGTATAAATAAAGTTAAAAAAGACCGAACAATAAAAAACAAATATGAAATAGTGAATATGAGTATTGGGGTAGCCCAATGTGACGATAGAATAAAAAAGGAATGTCGTCTAGAAGACGATTTTAATGCACAAGAGAAATTATTTAGAGAAGCCATTGAAAAACAACCCCAAACTATCTTTGTCGTAGCGGCTGGTAATGATGGAATTTTCACACAAAGAGTATTACCTGCTGGTTTGCTAAATCCTAACGTAATTACTGTTGGCGCGACTGATTATTTAGATAAAAGAGCAGTATGGAATGCTGAAAACTCTTCTAATTTTGGGAAAGTTAATATTGCAGCGCCGGGTGTGAATGTGTACGCTCCTAATAATTCTGGAGATTACGCCACCAATTTTAGTGGCACATCTGCTTCTGCCCCCATGGTCACTGGCGTAATAGCGTTAATGAAATCTATTGACCCTAGTTTGTCGCCAACCGATGTGAAAACTATCCTGCGAGAAACCGGTGATCCGACGGACGATTCTATTGGCGGAAAACGCTTGAATGCCGCTAATGCTGTAGCTTGTGTTCTCGTGAAAAAAGGAGTTGATATTAATACTGCTTTGAGTAATTTACCCGAAGGGCGTGGTGCTAAAATTCAAGAAGTTTTAGATGGAATTACTCTATGTGGTGGCGGTAACGGTGAGAAAACAACTTTCGTTACCGTCTCAGGGAAATCGATTTTTGAGATAGTTATGAGAAAAAATGACGGGAAATATAGCTTTTCTGTGAAAAATTTAGCGAAATATATAACAGGTTTTTATGGTGATTATGTTTATAATGCTAATTATGGTGGACCAATCATTCGTCGTATAAGCTTGGCTTTTGATCCATCAGGGAATCTTCGAACAGCGATTGGAAATATACACGAAAGTACATTTTCCTCTTTGGCATCTTTTACTCAAGATGATTATTATGGAGATAGCACTGGTACACAGAAAATTGATCTACAAACAGGAGAAGCAACTGATTATATACTTGTTAGATCACCTGTATATATGGAAAACAGATCATGGGAATTTTGGAATGCTGAAGCTATGTCAATAGCCATTAATAACAATGGTGGAACAACTGTAATCTCAGTTAAGACTAATGGTACTTACAGCAGTCGATGTGAATATTATAAATGGAATCTTTGGAGTTGTAGTTTTGGCGGTCTAACTCGTTTCAAAAGTGATGTGACAAATTATCAGATATAGCATCCCTATACAGGTTGTGGAATATTCAAGTACCAATGAGGTTTTTCAAAATTAAAAATCTTTTTATTGAGGAAATTAAAAAAGCTACATTTAATCTGATTAAAAGTCTTATTTTCAAAAAA
>JBAQIQ010000072.1:0-19651 GCA_049288935.1 Candidatus Competibacteraceae bacterium | reverse complement strand
GAGTAGTAGATGCCGCCGGCGCTGGTGACGCCGGCGAGGTCGGCCCGGCCATCGCCGTTGAAGTCGCCCGCCACGAGTCGGGACAGGGTCCCGGGAATGTGGGTCCAGGTGCTGAGGTTGGTGGAGTAGTAGATGCCGCCGGCGCTGGTGACGCCGGCGAGGTCGGCCCAGCCATCGCCGTTGAAGTCGCCCGCCACGAGTCGGGACAGGGTCCCGGGAATGCGGGTCCAACTGATCAGGTTGGTGGAGTAGTAGATGCCGCCGGCGCTGGTGACGCCGGCCAGATCGTCAACCCCGTCGCCGTCGAAGTCGGAATGGAGGGGATTGTAATCGGTGGCGCCCGCTTCCACCGCACCGATGTCCACCGCGTTTCCTACGATGCGCGGGCCATAGCCGCGCTGGTCGGTGGTCACGTCGGTCGGAACCAGCGCGTTGTTGCCGGCGTCGATGGCTGGGCTGCCCGTGACCGGCAGATGGGTCGCGGTCGGGCCGCCGTTGTCGGTCAAGGGGGCGATGGCGGTGCTAATCGCACCGGCCAGGATTCGATCATCGGCGGCTGGGGTGGCGTTCGTTAACCCCGATACGCCGTTTCGACCGAACAGATTCCGCCCCCGCGATGAGAGCGTGCCAGCGTTGTAAATCTCGATGCCGCTGTTGCCGCCCGGCGTTGTGCTGTTGCCCGCCACCACGTTATTGCCGGGTAACAAAATACTCCCGTTTCCGATATAGATACCACCGCCTTGAGAGGTTGCCGTATTAGCGGACAAGGTATTGTTCAGGGGATTCAAAATGCTGCTGCCGCCGATGCATAGACCGCCGCCACTACCGGCCAGATTACCGGACAGCGTATTGTTATAGAACGTGTTATTGGTGCTGCCGCCAATATAAACGGCACCGCCACACCAGCCTCTGGCTTCATTACCGAACAGGGTACTGTTGATAATGGTCAGTGATGGTGCGTTCAAACTAAAAATCCCTCCGCCACCAGCGAGGTTCGAATAAGAACTGGCTAAATTATTGACGATGGCGCTGCGATTGACGGTAAAGCTGCCGTAATCGTTAATCAGCCCTCTGTTCCGATTGCCGGATAAGGTGCTGCCGTTAAGAGTAGTTTCGCCTCTGTAGTTGTAAATTCCTGTTTTAGCATTGTCAGATAATGTGCTGTTGTTGACGGTCGCGCTACCATAATAGTTATGGATTCCGTCCCCATCGTTCTCGGACAGGATGCTGTTATTGACGGTCAGGCTGGTACTTTCGCGGGTGACAATTCCCGAGCCAAAATTCTGGGAGATGTGGCAATTGTTGACGATTAGTGTCCCCTGATTATAGATTCCGTTATCACCATTAGTGATCGTCAGCCCAGAGATCGTGATGGTCGCATCGCTTCCAGGAATATTGAAAACAGTAGTCCCATTACCAAGGATCGTTAGCACGCTGGCCCCCGGCCCGACCAGATCAAGCACCCCAGTAGGTTGCAATGTGCTCACAATCGGCAGGATACCGCTGAGACCGGGCGCAAACGTGATGGTATCCGCCCCCGGTTGGTTATTGGCGTCGAGGATCGCTTGTCTGAGCGAACCGCTGCCGCTGTCATTGAGGTTGGTGACGGTGAAGGTGGCCGCATGCGCGGGAAGCTGGCTAAATAAAGCCAATATTATCAATAAGATAAAAGAAATGGGGGGGGGTGACGGCCGGCGCAGCATAGGGATTCCTTCTGTCAACAGGATAGGGATATAGTTACATTATCGCAGTAACCTTAACATCCTACCCAATAAATTGACAGATTGGAAGGCGACCGAGAGCCGAGCTTTGCCTGTTTTCTGATGCGGTTGTAGAAGATTGCGATGTCTCCGTGATCTCGCGTTTGGCCTGCTCACGGGGTGCAAAGCGGCGGTGATGAACCCGTTCTGTCTTCAGGGCGCACTGACCGCCAATGGTCGATCCAACCGGTTCGGCGCCCCGGCAGTTCGGGCAACAGGCGTGTGTGGCGAAATAATTCGGCAGTTCGCGTTCAGCCCCACTTCCCTATGGGTTTCCAGTAGATCACCGATACGCGGATAGAGCCGTTGCATTCAGTGATGCAAAATCTGGCTTAAAAACAACTGGCTTCGCTCGGACTGAGGATTCGTGAAGAACTCCTCAGGCGTGTTCTGCTCAATGATTTCCCCGCTGTCCATGAAGATCACCCGATGGGCCACCGTCTTGGCGAAGCCCATTTCATGGGTGACGCAGATCATGGTCATGCCATCCTCAGCCAGCGTGACCATGGTGTCGAGCACCTCCTTGATCATCTCCGGGTCGAGCGCCGACGTCGGTTCATCAAACAGCATGATCTTGGGATTCATGCACAGGCTGCGGGCAATAGCCACCCGCTGCTGCTGACCGCCGGACAGTTGCCCTGGATACTTCTTTGCCTGTTCGGGAATCTTGACCCGCTCCAAGTACTGCATAGCGAAGGCTTCAGCTTGCTTGCGCGGCGTCTTGCGCACCCAGATCGGCGCCAGTACGCAATTTTCCAGCACAGTCAAATGCGGGAACAAGTTGAAATGCTGGAATACCATGCCGACATCACGGCGAATCTGCTCAATGAGCCTGACATCGTTACTCAACTCTTTGCCATCCACTACGATCCGACCGCGCTGGTATTCTTCAAGACGGTTGATGCAGCGAATGGCGGTGGATTTGCCGGAACCCGATGGACCACAAATGACAATGCGTTCGCCCTGCTGGACGGTGAGGTTGATGTCTTTGAGGACATGAAAAGCGCCATACCATTTATGGACGCCTTCCATCTGGATCATGGATTGCTCGGATAGCGGCGCACGGGCCGTGGACAGTGAGTTCATTAAATCGGATTCCTAACGCTTGTGACCAGTATGCAGGCGCTTTTCCAGGCTCTGGCTGTACCTGGACATGCTGAAACAGAACAACCAGTAAACCGCTGCGGCGAACACATAGCCTTCGGTGGAAAAGCCCAGCCAGGCCGGGTTGGTGGTGGCGTTGTGGACCGTGTTCATCAAGTCAAACAGGCCGATGATCAACACCAGCGAGGTGTCCTTGAACAAAGCGATGAAGGTGTTGACAATGCCGGGGATGACCAGTTTCAGCGCCTGCGGCAGCACGATCAGCGCCATGGCTTTCCAGTAACCCAACCCCAGTGCAGCAGCGGCCTCGATCTGACCTTTGGAGATGGCCTGCAAACCGCCGCGCACCACCTCAGCCATGTAGGCCGCCTGGAACAGGGTGACTCCGACCAGCGCCCGCAGCAGTTTGTCAAAATTCATGCCTTCCGGCAGGAACAGCGGCAGCATCACCGACGACATGAACAATACGGTGATCAGCGGTACGCCGCGCCAGAACTCGATGAACGTAACGCACAGCGTCTGAATGGCCGGCATGGTGGAACGCCGACCCAGCGCCAACAACACCCCCAAGGGTAGAGCGGCGGTCATCCCGACGCCGGCAATCACCAGGGTGAGTAATAAACCACCCCAGCGACTCGTTTCCACTTCGGGCAGGCCAAGCAAACCGCCTCTGAACAATACAAAAGCGATGACGGGATAAGCGACCAACAAGCCCAGTCCCAGTTTCACCTTGATGGGGTTGGGTACGGTGCGGATGAACAGGGGCGCCGCGCCCAGGATCAGCAATAAAAGGGCGATGTTAACTCGCCAGCGCTGCGCTTCCGGGTAGAAACCGTAGATAAACTGGTCAAAGTGGACCCGGATAAACACCCAGCAAGCGCCGCTGTTGCTCTGACAGACCTCGCGGTCGTCGCCGCTCCAGGTCGCGTCAAACAGCGCCCAGTTCAGGAGCAGCGGAATAGCGACCCACAGCAGGTAAGCCGCTAACCCGGTCAGGGCGATATTGAGCGGTGAGGAAAACAGATTGCGCCGCATCCAGCCGAGCGCGCCAACGGTGCTGGCCGGTGGCGGCAGGTCGGGATGAGGGAGGCGGAATTCAGCCATGCGTTAACGCTCCACCAGGGCGACCCTGCGGTTATACCAATTCATCACCAGCGAGATCAGCAGGCTGATGGTGAGATAGACCGCCATGGTGATGGCGATGCATTCAATGGCCTGGCCGGTTTGATTTAAGGTAGTGCCGGCGAAAGACGACACCAGGTCGGGATAACCAATCGCGGCGGCCAGTGAGGAATTCTTGGTCAGGTTCAGGTATTGATTGGTCATCGGCGGGATGATGACCCGCAGCGCCTGGGGCAGGATGATCAACCGCAAGGTCATACCGGAATTCAGGCCCAACGAGAACGACGCTTCGGTTTGACCATGACTGACCGCCTGGATGCCGGCGCGGACGATTTCGGCGATGAAAGCAGCGGTATAGATGGACAGCGCCAGCAGTAGCGAAGCCATTTCCGGGATAATGACCAGACCGCCCTGAAAGTTGAAGCCGCTTAGTTCCGGCACTTGCCAGTGCAACGGTGAGCCGGTCAGCCAAAAGGTGATGAGTGGCGGACCGATCAGCAAGGCCAGGGTGGTCGAGAGTACGGGAAACGGCTGGCCCGTGGCCATTTGTCGCCGCCGCGCCCAGCGCGCCATGATGATGGCCAACACGATGGCAGCGCCTAACACCGCCAGCACCCAGCCGAACCCGGGTTGAACTTGGGGCGCGGGCAGATACAAGCCCCGGATGTTCAAAAAGAACGTATCCGCCAGACTCAGGCTTTGGCGCGGGGCCGGCATCGCCCGCAACACCGCGAAATACCAGAAAAAAATCTGTAGCAATAACGGGATGTTGCGAAAAATCTCGATATAAATCAGCGCCATCTTGGCAATCAGCCAATTTTTGGACAACCGGGCGACACCCACGATGAAGCCGAGCAAGGTGGCGAATACGATACCCAGCGCCGATACCAGCAGCGTGTTCAGCAACGCCACCCAGAATACCTGTCCGTAGCTGGAAGTGGCGGAATAGGGGATCAGCGTCTGGATGATGTCGAAGCCGGCGGGTGATGAGAGAAAGCCAAAACCGGAGGCAATGCCGAGCCGCTGCAGATTGTCCTGGGTGTTTTCAAAAATAGATAAACCAAAGGCCACCGTTGCGATCAGGGCGACCGCTTGAAAGAGGATGGCCCGGACCTGCGGGTTATTCCAGAATGGCGGCTTGACCGGGGGAGCGGAAAGCTCGGTCATAGAGATTCCTGGGACGCCCCTCTCGGACTGGCAAGAGGGGAAGCTGAGGGGGTTAACGAACCGGCGGCGCGTACTGCAAACCGCCCTGAGTCCACAACGCATTCAGGCCGCGTTCGATCTTCAGCGGGCTGCCCGCGCCGACATTGCGGTCAAAGATTTCGCCGTAGTTACCCACCTGCTTGATGACGACCGCCATCCAGTCATTGGCCAGGCCGAAATCCTTACCTCGGTCGCCTTCAACCCCCAACATTCGCTTAATGTCGGGATTAGTGGATTTCTTCATCTCCTCGACGTTTTTGGAGTTGATGCCCATTTCTTCAGCGTTGACCATGATCAGGAGGGTCCATTTGACAATATCGAACCAGTCATCGTCCCCATGGCGGACGACCGGCCCCAGCGGCTCCTTGGAGATGACTTCCGGCAATACGATATAGTCATCCGGCTTGGCCAGTTTGATGCGCTGGGCGTAAAGCTGCGATTGGTCAGACGTGAGCACGTCGCAGCGGCCCGCTTCCAGCGATTTGGCGCTTTCGTCGGATTTGTCATAGCTGATGGGGGTGAGCTTCATCTTGTTGGCGCGGAAGTAATCACTCAGGTTCAGCTCGGTGGTCGTGCCGGCCTGCACGCAAACGGTGGCGCCGTCGAGTTGCTTGGCGCTCTTGACGCCCAGTTTTTTGTTGACCAGGAAGCCTTGGCCGTCGTAATAAGTCACGCCGGTAAAGTTCATGCCCTGGGCGGAGTCGCGGCTAGAGGTCCAGGTAGTATTGCGCGATAGTACGTCGATTTCACCGGATTGCAGAGCGGTCAGACGCTCCTTAGCGGTCAGCGGGGTAAACTTGACTTTGGTGGCATCGCCGAAAATCGCAGCGGCGACAGCCCGGCAGACATCGACATCGATGCCGCTATAGTTACCTTTCTCATCGGCGTAGGAAAAGCCCGGCAGGCCATCGCTGACGCCGCATTTGATAAAGCCGTTTTTCTTAATGGCGTCCAGGGTTGCGCCGGCGTGGGCGATGTGGGTTGCGGCTAACAGCATAACGGTGGCGGTGGTCAAGGTTTTAAGCCTATTCATGCAATGCTCTCCTCACAGTGTGGTTGAACGACCGTTTTTTAAGTTTTACCCGGATTGCGCTAAATAAGGTTAGCAGAGCAGTGGTAAAACCGGGTCACTGAAACTGGATTTTTAATGAAGCACGATTTGCGCCAATGAAAAATTCATATAAAATTTTTTATATTTTAGTTAGTTATATAAATTTTACCAAAGGATGATACTGGACACAGTGATGAAAGAGGGTGATGGCTTGCTCTGCTTTAGAGCATCGGCCAGGATGAAACGGCGCAATGCTCCATCAGCAGCACGCATCCTGCTGCTGGGCAAGCGCGGCAGTTTGGTGTTGTGGCTGGAAAATCTGGGGGTGGCTTGCGCTGGGTTGGATTACGCCACCCGGATGTTTACGATCAATGGTGGTGCCTGGCCTGGGATTCGCGGCTGCGGGCGAAATGGCAGGGACGAAGTGCCGCGACCGCGGATTGGATGCTGAGCCGGTGGGTGCGAACACGAGCGGATTTTCGCCCGGATCTGGTAATCGTGGCCGGCGTGTTCGGCGTACCTCTGGATGATTTGGGGTTATGACTGGGGGAAAGGGGAACAGATGTTGCGCACCGTGATTGCGCCGATCCAGGCCGGTTGCCTGACCTTGACTCTTCGTCGCGAAGAGTGGCCGCTGGAAGCATGCGTGACCTATGCAACCCGCCAGAATCCCCGGCGGCTGTACCTGTTTGTCAGTAAGGTATTGGGCAAGCACTGGCCGGTTCGCCCCCAAGTCATGCATCAGGTGCATCAGCAGCTCGCGGCGAAAATTGCCCACTTGCCTGGCCCGCTGCTGGTGGTGGGCATGGCGGAAACGGCGACGGCGCTGGGACGCGGCGTTGCCGAGGAAGCCGTGGCGCAAACCGGTCGCGCTGACCTCCTGTATTTGCAAACGACCCGCTGCCGGTTATCGCGACCCCTGGCGTTTGCGTTCGATGAAGCACACAGTCATGCCCCGGATCATGCGGTTTATTTGCCGGAACCGGCATTGCAGCCCCTGTTCCAGGCGGCGCGCAGCCTAGTGCTGGTGGATGATGAAATCTCCACTGGCCGCACATTGCTGGAGCTGGCCAAGGCGTATCTACGCCGCAATCCCTGGGTCGAGCAGGTTGCGCTGGTGAGCATTACCTGCTGGCTGAGCGAAGCGCGGCGGCAGGAACTGTCCCTGCGGCTGGAACGGCAGGTGACATTTCCGGCGTTGATCGAAGGGGAGTTTTGCTTCAAAGCCGATCCCGGATTTCCGTCCCCGGTGTTGCCCCAGGCCCTCGCCGGTGTTGACATCTGCCATGATGCTATCGTTGCGGACCCGGCGCGTACCGGCGTCATGGCCGGTCACTGGATGAAGCCGCTCCGCCTTTGGGAGAAAGTGAGCCAGTCTGTGCGGGGGGTGGATCGCCCGCTGACGGTCATTGGCGCTGGTGAATACACATACGCACCGTTTCGCATCGCCCTGGCGCTGGAGGAGGTGGGGTATGACGTGCGCTATCAATCCACAACCCGTTCCCCGATGCTGGTGGGCGATGCTATCGTCAGTCGCCGGGAGTTTCCTGATCATCAGGATTGCGGGATTCCCAACTATCTCTACAACCTCGATCCGCAGCGGTTGCCGCTGGTGATCTACGAGCATCCAACGCTGCTGGCGACGCATCCGTTGTCGGGTGAAATTGGTGGTCTGGCGTTCGCCGTGGAGGAGAATCATGCCGTGCATTGTGATCTTTCTGGATCTTGACGACACCATTTTGCAAACCGCGCCGAAATGTCCCCCGGACCAGCCATTGACCCCCGCCGCTTTCAATCGCGCCGGCGAGGCGCTGTCGTTCATGACCCCCGCGCAACAGCGGTTGCTGGCGTTCTGGCTGGAGCAGGGTGTGGTGATTCCAGTTACGGGGCGCACGGACGACGCCCTGGCGCGGGTGGCGATTGATTTTACGTCTTGGCGCATTACCCATCATGGTGCGGTCATCCGGCGCAGTGATGGATCGTTGCCGACCTGGTGGTATACCGAGGTGCGCCCGGTCTTGGTGGCGGCGCAGCCCCTGTTATGGGGGCTTTCCGCCCGATTGAGCGCTGAAGCGGCGGTGGGCCGCTACCGGGTCAACAATCATTCGGTGGATGAATGGCTGACCTACGTTTCGGTCAAGGCCGATGATGATGACGCCGTGCTAACCCGAGTACGAACACAGTTGGAAAGAACCGGGTTGCCCCCGGAACTGGCGTTGCATTGCAATGGCAATAATCTGGCGCTCACGGTGCGAGGCGCACAGAAGCACGACGCGGTGCGGCGGGTCACGGTGGAACTGGAGCGGGAAGGGTCATTAGTGACGATTGGCGCTGGCGACAGCCTCACTGACTTGCCATTCATGCAGATTTGCGATTTCGCCCTGACCCCCCGGAATAGCCAGATTCAGCGTGAAACATGGGGCGATGAGCGTTGATGACTCCGTTCACCGGCAGCTACCTGCCGGAAGACACCGTATTCCTGCTCAAGCCAATGCAACTGGAGACCGTGGATGTGACGGTCAAGGAACGGCTGATCCAGTCCGGCCAGCGCCATTACAGCGAGATGTTGACCCCGGAACGGACGCCCGGACCGCGTTATCTGGAACTGTTCGAAGCGCTAACCGAGCGGTATGCGGCGCGGTTGGCGGCGGAGATCATGGCGCTGGCGCATCATCTGGCGATGAGCCGGCCCCAACAGATCACCATGGTGTCGCTGGCGCGCGCCGGTACGCCGATTGGCGCCTTGCTGGCGCGGGCGCTGCGCGGATTGGGCCGATCAGACGTTCGTCATTACTCCATCTCCATCATCCGCGACCGGGGCATAGACGAGAATGCTTTGGCGTTTATTCTGCGCCATGAGCAGCGTGCGCCGTCCGGGCTGGCCTTCGTGGACGGCTGGACCGCCAAGGGGGTGATTACTGAAGAATTGCATTGCGCCTTGCAGCATTGGAACGCCCGCCAGCCGGAGCAACTGGAAGAGGCGTTGCATGTGGTGTCCGACATTGGCGGCACAGCGGATGTCGCGGCGACCTATGACGACTACGCCATTCCCAGTGGCATTCTCAATGCTACGGTGTCGGGGTTGACCAGCCGGTCGATTCTCAACGCCGCCATTGGCCCGGAGGATTTTCACGGCTGCGTGTTTTACCAGGAATTTGCGCCGCAGGATCGTTCCACCTGGTTCCTTGACCAAATCGCGGCGCATTTTTCGACGATGGAACCCGTTGCTGCGGTGCGGTGTGATGACGATGAGCGTCAGCAACAGCGGCGGGCGATGGCGGAATTCCTCAACAGCCTGCATCGCCGTTACCGGATCAGTGACCGTAATTTCGTCAAGCCCGGCGTGGCGGAGGCGACCCGGGTGTTGTTGCGGCGTGTCCCTGGACTGCTCTTGTTAAAGCATCTCGATCATCCGGATGTGGCGCATCTGCGGTGGTTGGCCGAGGACAAGCAGGTTTCCGTGGTGATCGATCCGGCCATGCCGATTCAGGCTGCTGCTCTCATCAAGGAGGGATGATAGAAGAAGTATCCTGATGATCTGGCCCAAGGAGTTGCCCCATCAGCATGGGCTGGTTTTTGATATGCAAAATGGTGGCGATGAGCCTGATTGTTGCGCCTAATGCACCCGTTCTGCCGATCCTGGCCAATCTGCGACGGTGGCCGACCGTAAACTCCGCCCGCTTTCCGAATACAACAGCCGACCCGGATGCAGCACCTGCCGTTCCGCACCCTGTTCCGTACAACGTTGCACCAGTCGATCGATAATAACGTTCAAGCCCTGCGGCTGAAGCGGATAGTGATGTTCCAGTCGCAGCAACTGACCGTTGGCGTCCACGCTCATCACGGTATACGCCAGCGTCCCCAGTTCCGCATCGGCGTGATGAGTAATCGTCATTTGCCGCTCCGGGGTTTCACTGTCGTTCTGGAAAATCGCCTCGACCAGGTAATCGCCGGACAGGCAGGGAACTTCCCGCAGCGCCGCCTTCGCTGCTTCGCCCGCTGCTGTGGTTAACGTCTCTTCCAGTTGGGGATTAGCCAGCACCCAGCGCACATGTAATCCATACGCTTCCAGCGCCATCACGTATTGCCGTTGCAGCCGCGCCCAACGCCGATAACCCGCGCCCAGTTCCGCTGCCGGCAAAGCCCGACCTGGCCCGAATTGCGCCCAGTCGTCAAAGGTATAAAACAAGGTGTGTGTGTGATCCCCGGTGACCAGGAAGCGGTTGCCGCTGGCCAGAGTGACGGAGCGGACGCCGGGGCGCTCGAACCAGGACTGCTCCAGCAATTCCCATAGTGGCAACAGACCATTTCCGTCCAATTGCACTCGCAGCAGGGCACACAGATCACCGAGAGTGGCAAAAGACAGATTCAGCGCCGTTACGCCAAACGCTTGCTGTACTGCCTCATGGGTTGCCAGCGAGGCGGCGCCGTTTTGCAGCAGGCCGTCTTCCATCACCCGGGCGACCCGACCCAGCACCTCGCGGGGACCCACGAAACAAAAGGGCAACAGGAACAGGGGGCCAGAGCCCGGTCGGCGTTGGGGATCAATGGCCGCCACGGGTAGATAGCCACTGTCGGAACCCAGAGCGACTACCGATGGGGTAAAGCCGCCTTGCAGGCTGCGGCGATACAGATCAGCGAGCGCTTCGATCAACGGGAAGCCGGGCTGGAGGATCTCGGTTTGGTCGTATAGAGCGCCAGCCAGGATCAGACCCAGTTGCTCGATACCGCCCAGGATCAGGTTTAAATCCTTGGCCAAATGACCGGCCAGGGCGGCGGCGGTGGCCACGTTAAGCGGGGCGGGTGGAATACCGCCGGGGTTATCCTGCATATCCAATTCGATGGCCAGCAGGCCAGCGTGATGGCCGAGGTTGGAAACAGCGATGTCGTTGATAGCCAAAGTAAATCTCTTGAGAAGCGGGCGGTAGACGGTAGGAGCGGGTGTCTAAAAGCGGGCATTATAGAGGTTACAGGCGGCTCGGGTGCAATGGACGGCTTGGCCGCCCGTCGCCATGCGATAGTTTGCCCTGGAAATTTTTGCCGTTGAACGTGCTCAAAACCATGTGCTTTAAGGCCATTTCAGCCTAAACTTTGCGCCTAGAGCCATACTCATTTCAGGGTTTTTTGAAAGCTCGCTATAACCCCACTACCACCACGAGGTCATCCGATGTCTGCATCGATCCAGAATTCCGCAGAACAGTTGCAGCAGGCCACCCTGGCCCTGGACGCAGTTCAAAAGGCGCTGGACTACGCCCTGGCGGACCTGAAGGAACGCTCACAGAAAGCCGATGGCAAAATCTCCGCCGCGCTGCTCGACCAGCATCAACTGGTCAGTTATGACCTGTCACTGTCCTGCGCGGAAGTGACGGGCGCCCGCTTTGCTCTGGACTACGCCAAACGGGCGCGGAATGCGGGTGGCGGTTCGGCCACTGAACTGACTTTGGAAGAACGCTTCGCTTTGCTGTTTTCCGCGGAGGCGTTGCAAGGCGTGCGTAATCGCTTGAGCGCTCGCCCCACCGATTTCGGGCTGAACGATAGTTGGTTGGGTGCGACCGTCGATCATTCCGCCGTGCGGCAATTTTGTGTCGCGCAGTTGGCCGCTGAGCGGGTGGCTGAACTGGGGCAATTGATGCGCGCCCAGGATGGCGTAACCGGCGCTTACCTGCTGGATGACCATCATGAAATGATGCGTGAAACTTTCCGCCGGGTGGCTGAGGAAGTGGTGATGCCACTGGCTGAGGAAATCCATCGCCACGATCTCGACATTCCCGCTACGATCATTGATCAGGTCAAGGAGTTGGGCTGCTTTGGCATTTCCATCCCGGAGCGCTTCGGTGGCATCCAGAGCGATGAACAGGAAGACAATCTGGGCATGATCGTGGTCACGGAAGAACTAACCCGTGGCTCGCTGGGCGCGGCGGGCAGTCTGATCACCCGGCCGGAAATTCTCTCCAAGGCGCTGCTCAAGGGCGGCACCGAGGAGCAGAAGAATAAGTGGCTGCCGCAACTGGCTTCGGGCGATTTGTTGTGCGCGGTGGCGGTGACCGAGCCGAATTACGGTTCTGATGTAGCCAACATGCGGCTGAAAGCGACCCGGACAGAGGGTGGTTGGCTGCTCAACGGCGCTAAGACTTGGTGTACTTTTGGCGGTCGCGCTGGTGTGTTGCTGATTCTGGCGCGCACCCATCCTGATTTGTCGCTGGGTCATCGCGGGCTGTCGATGTTTTTGCTGGAGAAGCCGGATTATGCCGGCCATGCCTTCGAGTTCGTGCAGGAAAGCGGTGGCAAGTTAACCGGCAAGGCGATTCCGACCATCGGTTATCGCGGGATGCATTCCTTCGATCTGTTCTTTGACAATGTCTTTGTCCCGGAAGAGAACATGCTCGGCGGGCCGGCGGGTGAGGGCAAGGGTTTTTATTTCACCATGGCGGGCTTTTCTGGTGGGCGCATTCAGACCGCCGCTCGGGCGGTGGGGCTGATGCAGGCGGCTTATGAAAAAGCGTTGAGCTATTCCCAGGAGCGCATGGTGTTCGGCTATCCCATTGGCGACTACCAGTTGACTCAGGTCAAGCTGGCCCGGATGGCGACCTATCTAGCCATTGGCCGGCAGTTCACCTATTCAGTGGGCCGGTTGATGGACAAGGGTGAGGGCGATATGGAAGCCAGCATGGTCAAGTTCTTCACCTGCAAGACCGCCGAATGGGTGACCCGTGAAGCCTTGCAGATTCACGGCGGCATGGGCTACGCCGAAGAAGTGTCGGTCAGCCGCTATTTCATCGACGCGCGGGTGCTGTCGATCTTCGAGGGCGCCGAGGAGACACTGGCGCTGAAAGTGATCGCCCGTTCGCTAGTGGACAATGCCAAGACCAAAGCCGAGGTGGGGAGTTAAGCTATGAGCTTTTCGATGCGATTGAGCGAACAGGCGGAAGTCGCCGGTTCGGTAGCGGTGAATCTGGAGTGGAAGCGGCAGCCGCAGTACGGGCGCTATCTGGATGAGTTTGTGCCGGGGCAGGTGTTCGTCCATCCCCGTGGATATACCTTTGAACGCGGCCCGATGCTGGACTTTGCCCGAGTGTTCATGCAGTGCAACCCGCTGTATCTGAATCTGGAGTACGCCAAGGCGCACGGTTTCCCGGATTTGCCGGCCAGCCCGCAGATGGTGTTTAACGTGGTGCTGTCGCTGGGGGTGCATAACGACTCCGAGAAGGCGATTGCGAATCTCGGCTACTACAACGTGCAGTTCCTGCGGCCGGTCTATCCGGGCGACACGCTGCGCGGTTATACCCAGGTCGTGGATCGCACGGCGCGCGGCGAGGACAAGCCGGGCATCGTGCTGATTCGCACGCTGGGCGTGAACCAGCATCATCAGGTGGTGTTGCAGTACGAGCGCAAGATCATGGTCGGCTATCGCGGTGACCGCTTGCCGACGACGCCTGCGCCGACCACTCCGGTCGAATTTCCGTGGGTGGAGCATCCGGTGGTGGAATTGCCGATTAACGGTGGTGGTTATCGGAGCCAGTTGACCGGTCCCAACACCTATTTCGAGGATTTCTCCCTCGGCGATCTGATCGTCCACGCGAATGGCCGCACGATTACGGATGAGCACATGGCCTGGACATATCTGGTCGGTAACACGCATCCACTGCACTTCGACCGGGTTTATAGCACCGGCCTGTCGGGCAAAATGAGCGGCGAACCGATTGTTTACGGTGGGCTGGTGTTTGCCTGGCTGGAAGGTTTAGCCAGTCGGGATGTCAGCGAAAATGCGTTGTGGGAATTGGGGTTTACCGAGGGTTATCACACGCAACCGGCGGTGTCCGGCGATACGGTCGCGGCACTTTCAAGAGTCGTAGCCACCGAGGCGTTGCCGAATAACGATGCGACGGGCATTGTGACTTTCCAGTTTATCGGCGTGAAGAACATCAGTGCTGCTGCTGCGCTGGAAACTTATGGCGCGGATCTGTTTATCAAGGAGAACGATAAGCAGAAACTCAGCAAGGAAAAGCTCAGTAGCAAGATCTTCGAGATCGAACGGCGGTTGCTAATCAAACGGCGTCCGGCGTGAGGTGAGAAAAAGCCCCTCTCCTGGATGGGAGAAGGGGCAGTTAATTTTGGCTAATCAATTTTCGTTGAGACTTCAGGGGGGGGTTTGAAAAAACTTCTTTTAGCTGTAATTCTTGGTATTTTTGGTTGGCAAGTATTTGCAAAATATCAAGGTCAAATTCTTACACTAGTTGATGGTGCGAGAACGGCTGAAGTCGAATATGCTGCTCCTTCATCAAATCCTCAGAAGAAACTCAGCTTGTCTTCGGATTTTAAATGTGATGGTAGAACCCATTGTTCACAGATGACTTCCTGTGACGAAGCGACTTTCTTTTTGAGAAATTGTCCTGGTGTTAAGATGGACGGAGATCACGACGGTATTCCCTGTGAACAACAGTGGTGCAATTAACTCCAAATTCTATAGAGTAGCCCTGAAAAGTAAGGTAGAAGTTTGTCCATAAAATTTTTGTTGTTCTGAACAGGTTTTTTGAAACCAGATATTACTGATATATCTAGATAAAGCCCAGTCGTTTGCTGGTGGTTTCACATACTGAACGACCAGGAAGGATACGAATTATTAGTGCTAGAGAGGTTAATCAGTATGAAAAAAATCCATGAAGAAGGCTGGAAGTGATGAAATGCGATCTGAATACAAGCGTAAAGATTTTGGTGTAGGAGTTCGAGGGAAACATTACAGGGCTTACCAGGAAGGTAATAACTTGGTGCTGCTTAACCCAGAGGTGGCAGCAGCGTTCCCAACCGAGAAAGCAGTTAATGCTGCGCTTCAATCACTGATCGATATCGCCAAACGATCATCAAGCCTAGCAGGCTAAATATAGTAGGTCATGAACAATAATAGCCCAGAAAGAGATCTAGCCCCACGCTGCCAACCCTCGCCATCACAGGAAAATTTACAGGACGTAGGAATTCGGAAAACTCACTGAAAATGTTTTCATTAAGAACATTATGGGTTTCACGATTGATGAATTAACTGCTTTATTCGGCGCACTGGATTTCGTTTTCCAACAGGCGATCAGCAAGAAATAGCGCTTGGCCTTATTTTTAAAAAACCAAACCCCAAACCACAGTCCACTGAAAGAGGCTCCCATGACCACCCCCGTAAAACGCGATAAACCCTGGCTGATGCGCACCTACTCCGGTCACTCCTCCGCCAAGGCCTCCAACGAACTCTACCGCACCAACCTCAGCAAAGGGCAGACCGGCCTGTCGGTCGCCTTTGACTTGCCGACCCAGACTGGCTATGACTCCGATCATCCGCTGGCGCGGGGCGAAGTCGGCAAGGTGGGCGTACCCATCGGCCACATCGGCGATATGGAAACCCTGTTCGATCAGATTCCGCTGGGTCAGATGAATACCTCCATGACCATCAACGCCACCGCCGCCTGGCTGCTGTCGTTGTACGTCGCGGCGGCGGAACGTCAGGGCGCATCCCCGGCGCAATTACAAGGCACCACCCAGAACGACATCCTCAAGGAATACCTGTCGCGCGGCACCTACATCTTCCCGCCGCAGCCCTCGGTGCGCTTGATCACCGATATCATCGCCTACACGGTCAAGCACATTCCCAAGTGGAATCCGACCAACATTTGCAGCTATCACCTGCAAGAGGCCGGCGCAACCCCCACTCAGGAACTGGCCTATGCGCTGTCCACCGCCATCGCCATTCTCGACGCGGTGCGCGATTCCGGGCAGATCGGCGCGGAAGGTTTTGAGCAGGTGGTCGGGCGTATCTCCTTCTTTGTCAACGCCGGCATCCGCTTCATCGAAGAAACCTGCAAAATGCGGGCGTTCGGCGAGATGTGGGATCAACTGGCTGAACAACGCTATGGTGCGCAAAGTGAAGAAATGCGCCGGTTCCGCTATGGCGTACAGGTCAATTCACTCGGTTTGACCGAGGCGCAGCCGGAAAACAACGTCCAGCGTATTGTGTTGGAAATGCTCGGCGTTGCCCTGTCCAAGAAAGCCCGCGCCCGTGCCCTGCAATTGCCGGCTTGGAACGAGGCGCTCGGGCTGCCGCGCCCGTGGGATCAACAATGGGCGTTGCGGATGCAGCAAGTGCTGGCCTTTGAAACCGATTTGCTGGAATACGGCGACATTTTCGACGGTTCCCCAGTGATCGCCGCCAAGGTCAAGTCCCTGGTTGATGGCGCGACGGCGGAAATGGCCCGGGTGCAGGAACAGGGCGGCATGGTGCAGGCGATTGAATCCGGCTACGTCAAGCGGCAACTGGTGACCAGCCATACCGAACGGATGCGGGCGATTGAACGCGGCGACCTCAAGATCGTCGGCCTGAACTGTTACCGGGAAACTGAGGAATCCCCGCTGACCGGTGGCGTGGATAGCGGCATTATGAAGGTCGATCCGCGTGCCGAACGCGAACAGATCGAGCGGCTCAACGCTTTCCGCGCCCAGCGCAATAACGCCGAAGTCAAGGCGGCGCTGGCGAATTTGGCGGAAACGGCACGCAGTGGGGCCAATGTCATGCCGGCCTCGATTCTCTGCGCACATGCTGGCGTGACCACTGGCGAATGGTCACAAACTCTGCGCGACATTTTCGGCGAATACCGCGCTCCCACCGGGATTGACATTCCCGTCAACGACGACAGCCGGGGCGCTAAAGCCGTCGCCATTCGCACCCAAGTCACCCAGACCGGCAACGAACTGGGTCGGCCACTGCGCCTGCTGATCGGCAAACCGGGGTTGGACGGGCATAGCAACGGCGCGGAACAGATTGCGGTCAAGGGGCGCGATGTCGGCTTCGAGATTGTCTATGAAGGTATCCGCCTGACCCCGGAACAGATCGCCAAGGCGGCGCTGGAGGAAGGCGTCCACCTGATTGGCCTGTCGGTACTGTCCGGCAGTCATGTGGAGATGGTCGAGGATGTATTCAATCAACTTGCTCTGGTTGGCCTGAAAAACCTGCCCGTGGTGATTGGCGGGATTATTCCGGAAAGCGATGCCAACTTGTTGAAAAAGAGGGGTATCGCTGCGGTTTATACGCCCAAGGACATCGACATGAACGGCATCATGGTGGACATTCTCAATCTGATCCGTAAGAACCACGACCTGCAACTGGTTACGGTGGCATGATCCCGGCGCTTCCCGACCCTGCGGCGCTAGCGTCCGCCGTCAGCGCCCGCAACCGTCTGGCGCTGGCGCAGGCGCTGAACCTGCTCGATGATCGCCGACCCGCAGCCCGACAATGCGCTGCTGCCTTTCTGGACGCCTTGCCGGAAAAGCGGGAAGTTGGCGGACATTTGATCGGTATTACGGGGCCGCCAGGCGCGGGTAAGTCTTCGCTGACCGCGTCGCTGATTCAGGTGTGGCGGCGGCGGGGATTGAAAGTCGCTATTCTGGCGGTCGATCCGTCCAGTCCGATCAGTGGTGGCGCTTTGCTCGGCGACCGGCTGCGGATGCACGCCAGCGGCGCGGATCGTGAAGTGTTTATCCGCTCGCTGGCCTGTCGCGGTGAATTTGGCGGCCTGAGTGCGGAAGTCTGGCCGATGAGCCTGGCGATGCTGGCAGCGTTTGACATCGTGCTGGTCGAAACCGTGGGCGTCGGGCAAAAGGAAATTGATGTTTCCAAGATGACCGATACCACCTGCTTCGTCGCGCAACCGGCCTCTGGCGACAGCATCCAGTTCCTCAAGGCGGGTATCATGGAAATTCCGCACGTTATTGTCGTCAACAAGGAAGACATCGGCATGGCGGCGCGCAAGACCCTTTCGGAACTGAAAACGACCCTGGGACGACGCACGGATAGCGACGGTTGGCAAGCACCGGCGTTATCCGCCAGTGCGGCCTTGGGCAGTGGCATTGAAGCGCTGGCTGATGCGCTGGACAGTCACCGGAACTGGCTACTGGAACGGGGACAATTGACCGCCCGCCGCCAGCGTTGCCACGCGGAATGGCTGGTCAAGCACCTGCGCGAGGAATTTGGGCGTTACGGGCTGAATTTGCTGGGAGGCGATGAGGCGCTTTTTGCGGAACTTGCGAGAGCACCGCGCTGTTCACCCATCGCCGCCTATGAAGATTTGCGCACCCGCGTCCTGTCAAAATTAAAGGCTGAAGGCTAAAACCTAAATTTCATCGCTGTTCACATTAACCCAAAACAACCCCAACAGAGAGGAATGCAGCAAACATGGCCAAAGAACTTTACAACCTCGGTGAAATGCCCCCGCTGGGGGTGATTCCCCCGAAAATGCATGCCTGGCTGATTCGTCCGGAACGGTTCGGCAAGCCGATGGAGGCGTTTCAGAAAGAAGTGGTGAGTACCCCCCCGATTGCCGATGACGAAGTGTTGGTTTACGTCATGGCGGCAGGGATCAATTACAACAACGTCTGGGCGGGACTGGGCATTCCGGTCAACGTGATTGGCGCGCGCAACAAGGCCGGCGAGAAGGAAGAATTCCACATCGGTGGCAGCGACGCCTCCGGCATCGTCTACAAAGTGGGCAAGGACGTGACCAACGTCAAGGTCGGCGACGAAGTGGTGATGCACTGCGGCCAATACAGCCGCCACTGCGAATGGGTCAAGAGCGGCGGCGACCCGATGTACTCGCCCACCTTCCGTATCTGGGGCTATGAGACCAACTGGGGCAGCTTCGCCCAATTCACCAAAGTGCAAGCGCAGCAGTGCATGCCCAAGCCCAAACACATGAACTGGGAAGAGGCGGCGGCCTACACGCTGGTGGCGGCGACTGCCTGGCGGATGCTGCATGGCTGGGGGGTGAACGCGGTCAAAAAGGGTGATGTCGCGCTGATCTGGGGCGGAGCGGGTGGACTTGGCTCCATGGCCATCCAGATTGCCAAAGCGGCGGGCGCGACTTCCGTGGCTATGGTGTCGGGCGAAGACAAGTTCGACTACTGCATGAAGCTGGGCGCGAAAGGTTGCATCAACCGCAACGAGTTTGACCACTGGGGCATGTTACCGCACTGGAAAGACAATGTCGGCTACGCCAAATGGATGAAAGGCGTGCGGGCGTTCGGCGCAAAAATTTGGGAAGTGCTGGGCGAGAAGCGCGCCCCGAACATCGTGTTCGAGCATCCCGGCGAAACCACGATTCCGACCTCCATTTTCGTCTGCGACACCGGCGGCATGGTCGTGGTGTGCGCGGGGACGACCGGCTATAACGCGACGGTCGATCTGCGCTATTTATGGATGCGGCAGAAGCGCCTGCAAGGATCGCATTTCGCCAACACCGAACAATCCAACCAGATGAATCAACTGGCGCTGCGCGGCCTGCTCGATCCCTGCCTGTCGCGGGCCTTCACTTATGATGAAATCCCGGTGGCTCATCAACTGATGCACGACAACAAGCACCCGCACGGCAACATGTCCGTG
>JBAQIQ010000071.1:0-2161 GCA_049288935.1 Candidatus Competibacteraceae bacterium | reverse complement strand
GGGTACACCGGTGGGCGCAGAGCAAGGCGTACAGTCGAGGAAGCTGTGATAAAGCCGTCATTTTTTTCTCCGGTTGCAATCTTCTACTCCATTAAAACGCCGGTTTGAGGCGGGGCAAGCGCACGGCTGTGGAGGCGGCTGGAGGCGGTAACAGCGAACGGTCTTACAGGTGGGGATGTTGCGCAACGGCGAGCGGCGAGAACCGCCGGTCCAGCGTTCAGCCGTGACGCTGGCGAAACGGCGCGGTGCTTTACCCGGCTGGCCACCCAAAGCTGGCCCACACCTGGGGGTCGGCGCGCAGCGGACGGACGCTGAGCGTGGCCAAATGGATCACCGCCCCGTGGAGGTCCAGGCGTCCCTGCCGGAACAGCATCCACAGCAGATTTTGGGCGACATCGGCGACGATTCGATTGATGGGAAGCCACTGGCGTGCGAGCGATTCCGCCGCAGAGCAGGACGGGGCGCGCTGGGCCTGGTCGTCGAGGCCCGCCAGTTCGGGATAAAGCTGGAAGACGTTGGGAATCCAGGTGGCGCTCCGGGCCGTCCGCCAGTGGCCCAGAATGATTTGCGCCTCGTGCGCCGAGTTGCCCGTATCCAGCCAGAGAACCGGCCCGTCTTGGCTTCGGGATCGGTAAGCCCGTCGCCCGATCTCGGCCCGCGTGCGCGCCCGATCCACCGCAGTCACGATCAAATCGTACCCGGCCAGTTCATCGCGCCGAGGCTGAAACGTCCGGGGCTTCGCTCGCCAGTCCAGGCCCATGGCCAGGTTGGCGCGCTGCACCAGGGTCACGGCTTTGTTCTGACCGACATCCGCGGGCCAGAACGCCTGCCGTCCGACGTTCACTGCCGTCACCCGGTCAGGATCGTAGACGGTGAGATGCAGCCCGCCCGGATGGCCGAGCGCCCGCAGGGAATGATCGAGGGCGATCAGCGCGCCGAACAGGTGCGAGCCGGTGCCGCCCGCGCCGATCAACAGCACCCGCACCGGACGCTCCAGCCAGGATACCGGCAGGGATAAGGAGGCCATCGCGTGGATCCTCTTGTGGATTTCGTTACCCTTAGCCTCGCACGAAACTCCGATCCGGCCAGCGACCCTGGCAGCGCGCGATCACCTGCTGGGTCGATCCGCTCAGGCGGCGGTTTCGATCTCGACGTACACGCCATCGCCGGTGGCTGGATCAGCGTCTCGACACGGGCAAACAGCGCCCGATCCAAGGCGGTATCGAGACCCGGCGGCCAGGTGCTCACGCGGCTTCTCTGTCGGGCATTGCCGGGTGCCAGGCTCGGATTTCCTCGTCCGAGAGTTTTGCCGGCCCTGACCCTGACCATCGATCATAAAAATCAACGAATAAGTCCTCGCCTACGGCTTGAGATACCTGGCCGGTTCCCACCAGCGCACTAATATACCCGCCGCAAAAGTGCCTATTCCCCACCGGTCGGGGCGGCGTCCCGTAAGCATCGTGCTGTACCAGGGCAGCGGCTTCCAACACGGTCAGTTCGCGCATCGATGGATTCTCCGGCTGATGGAATCGTTTTGAGGATCGCACGGAAGCCGCTACTCGCCAGCCGCGCCCACTCAGCGATTCCGGCGGGCCGGGCGGTCATGCCAACACCCTTTCCAACCACGCCTTGAGCCTCTGCTGCCAAGGGTGCAGGGCGGCGGTCGGAAAGCGTGTTTGGCCATCCAGCGACTGCCAAAAGGTGAAATGCCGTTCCGTGCCCATCGCGCGCTCCTCTTTGCTCTGGAGCGTGTGGGGGTGGTTGATATGGGAAAAATTCGTGGCCGTCACCACCGCTTCCCAGTCGGCGCAACGCTCAACGGCATGATCCGGCGGAATGTCAGCGGTGCCGATACACACCTGGCCTTGGGCGTCGATGTTCATCAGCGGCGCATGAAACAGCGCCGTATCGGGTTGCGGACGGGCTTTTTGCGCTAACGCTGCGCACCACAACCCCTGCCGGTGGGCTACGAACACCAATGAAGGCCACGGCACGCGAAACCCGAAGCGTTGTCCGTTGAGTAGAAACCACATCGGGCGCACCTGGCCCGGACGCCACCACACCAGGAACTCCTCGCCGTGAGCGAGCAGGTGCGCGGGCAGCAGGTCGAACGCCTGGCGTGGGCGCTGTCCGGCCAGTAGCGCCAGCAACGCCTGGAGAT
>JBAQIQ010000070.1:0-25105 GCA_049288935.1 Candidatus Competibacteraceae bacterium | reverse complement strand
CGAGGCGATCCTGGCTGACCTCTGAGAGAGCGTCGGTCGGCCGACCCAGGAGGACCACGGCGTCGCCGGGGTTCGCCTCGTCCAGCCACCTCTGAATTTGCCTCCGCTCCGTGGCGGCGGTTACCATCCGGCGATGCACGGGGCCGCCAGCGGTGTGCGCGATGCCGGTCATGATCTGATCGAACGCCTGGCGGTAAGGGTCGGGTGCTTCCGGGTAGAACACCAGAACGGGGTCGGCGACCGCCCGGCTGAGCGCCGCGCACCACAGTAAGGCCACCAGCAAAGAGCGCACAAAAACCGCCGTCGATCCCATGCGCCCACGTCCGATTGGAAAAGTGAACAATCCAGTTGGGAAAAGTGATGATGAAGAATAGACCACATTTTATTCAATGGACGATACTGCTCTGGTGTATTGGGGTCGCGGCGTGCGGCCCTGCGCCCGCGCCGGTGGACTCGATCGCACGGGCGGCGTACTACCAGGACCCGGCGCTGCTGGAGCAGGCCTGGCAACTGCCCGTGGCGAGAACCTACCCGAACCCGATCGAGTACCAGATCAACGGCGCTTTTTGCGGCCCGGCGGCGGCCGTCAACCTGCTCCGGTCCCTGGGCGTCGGTCGTCGCGACCAGGAAAGCCTGTTCGACAAGGCCGACGTGAGCCGCTGGAAAGCGCGGTTCATGGGGTTGACCCTCGACGAGCTGGCCGCGCTGATCCGGGCCAATGGCGCCCCCGACGTGACGGTGCTGCGCGATCTGTCGCCGGAGGAATTCCGCGCCCACCTGCGGCGCGCGAACGATCCGGCGTACCGGTATCTGGTCAACTTCGACCGCCAGCCCCTGTTCGGGGTCTCCATCGGCCACCATTCGCCCCTCGGCGGCTATTGGGCCGATTCCGACCTGGTGTTTGTGCTCGACGTACTCGACGAGTACCAGCCCTTTTTAGCGCCCGCCGCCCGGCTGTACGAAGCGATGGATACGCCGGATTCGGAAACCGGCAAAAAGCGGGGGCTGCTGCTCGTGCGCGCCGTCGCCTCGCCCGCCGCTCAAAACCGGGCGGTCAGGTCGAAATAAAACGTCCGTCCGGGCAGCGGAAGATCGCCGGGAAACGCGGTGCCGGCGCCGGCTTCCTCCGCGTCGGCGTCGAACAGATTACGAATCTCCAAACCGGCCTCTAAACCCGGCATGATGTCGCGGCGAACCAGCGCGTCCACGAGCGTGTAGGTGTCCACTTTGGGCCGGGTGTCCTCCGCGATCCGATCCCGGTTTCCCACATGCCGGGCTTGCACCGAAAACGACCAGGGTTGCGATCGGTGCAGGAGTCGCGCCAGCACCTGGTGGTGCGGCGTGTAGCCCGCGTCCGCGCCGGTGGTTTCGTCCGTGTTGTCCTGATAGGCGTAGGCGCCGTAAAGCTGCGTGTTGCGACCTATATCCCACCACGCTTCGAGTTCCACGCCATGCCCTTTTTGCTGGCCCACGTTTTCGGGCCGGAAAGTCGGCCCGCCATCGTTTTGCTGGCGAATCTGGTCCTCGGTTCGCTGATAAAACACATTCAGGCGTGCGGTAAGCTGCTCTAAAGGGCGGTAATCGAACGCGAGTTCGAGACTGTCGAGCTTTTCGGGTTTCAAATCGGGGTTGCCCGCGATCGCGGGGATGTGGCGGGCGTCGGTGTCGAGCAGGGAGGGGCTGCGAAAGCCGCGTCCGTAGAGCAGCTTGGCTGTGAGGTAGGGCGAGGCGTTCCAGACCAGGGCGAGACGGGGGCTGAGGATGCCCCCGAAGTCGTCGTAGCGGTCGTAGCGGATTCCCCACGTCAGCGTCCAGTCGGGGTGAAAATCCCATTCGTCTTGCCCGTAGACGAACAGCAAATCGCGCGAGTACGACGAAGCCCCGAGGCCGGGCGCGTCGCCGGTGTCCTGAAGCGGGCCGATTGGCACGATCGCGCCGTTGCTGATCGAATAGTTGCGGCGCTCCGATTTCAGGCGGACCTCGCCGCTTTCCGCGCCGGCCCCCACGGTGAGGCGATGCTGCGCCAGCCCGGTATAGTCCAGCCGGCCTTGCAGCCGCAAACGATATTCTTCAAACCGGGTATCCGCGATGACGCCCTCCGGAAAAAAACCGAAAGCGCCGGGCGGAAAATAATGCACGTCGTTCATCTCGTACCGAAGGAACGCGCCATCCACGGAACCCTTCGCGTTCCAGTTCGACCCCTTCGCGGTCTTCTCGAACAGCCCTTCGATCGTGGTGGTGTCGATGCGGCCGAACGGGTCGAGCGCACCGGCCAGACCGACGTTCATCCCGATGTTGCGGCCCAGCGCGGCGCGCAGCATTGCGGCGGTGTCCTCGCCGGTCACGTTCAGGTGCGCGCCCAACTGGCCTTGATGGGTATTGGCTTCGCCCGGCGCCAAGGAGGCACGGGTGCCGAACCATGCGTCCAGGTTCGTCTGTAAATCGGCGGCGATCAACGGCCGATCGCCGTCGGTCTCCCGATATTCCACGGCGCCCACCACGCCGAAATCGCCGGCTCGCCCGCCGCCGAACAGACGGGCATTGCGGGTCTGTTGTGAGCCGCTGCCGACCCCGATCTGCGGTTGATCGGGCGGGGTTCGACGGGTGATGACGTTGACCACGGCAGAATAGGCATCGGCACCGTACAGCGCGGAACCGGGACCGCGCATGATCTCCACCCGCTCGATGAGGTCCAGCGGCACGATGCCCAGCATGGCCAGCCGGTCGCCGAAGACGCTTTCGGTTTGCGGGATGCCGTCCAGCAGGACCAGCACGGTTTGGTTGTTGGAGGAGGTAAAACCGCGAACCGCGATCACCGGCTGGACCGAATGGGCGGTGCGCCCGACGAAAAAGCCCGGCAAGAACTTGAGGACATCGATCAAGTCGCGAGCGCCGCTGTCCCGGATTTGCTGGGCCGTCACCACGGTAGTGACAGCCGGGGCGGTTTGGACGGGTTGGTTGCGGCCCGTGGCGATGGAGACGTGATCGGCCACCGCCTCGACGTTGCCGACGATGCTCTCAAAGGGGTTCGCGTTGCGCGCCGAAATCGCGGCCGAAGCGGACAAGCCGAGCAGCGTCGCCGACAAAAAGCGTTTGATGGAAGAATCCATGCCAACACCTTATGTTATATCAATCAATCAGGTAAATCTTATAACGCCTTCGCGTGATTGCACACTCCCTGTCCGTGCCCGCAGCCTCACGTTCAGGGCCAGCGGCGGCTTGTAAAGATATCGTCGATGCCCCGTGCCTTGCCTTCCCGATCGATGAGTTCGCAATAGCGCACGAGCACGCGATCGGGATCGTCGCGCTCGTCCAGCAGCGCCAGCAGATGCTGGACCAGCATCATGATTTTCCGGGCGGGCGTGCGGCCGGTCCTCCAGGTGGTGGCTGTTTGACTGTTGCGGCCTAACATCAGGGCCACCAGGCCGGCGGTCGCCGGCATGGGCCACGGTGTTTCGGGGTAGTCGCGCCGGACCCGCTTGACCGCCTGCACCAGTTCGATCACCTCCGGTTCGGGATCGACCAATTCCGGATACTCGTCGAGCACGCGCACATGCAGGCACAAGCCCGGATCGGCCAACGGTTCGGTGGGGCTCAGGGTGATCAGGTAATGCTCCTTCATGCTGATGCCCAGCAGCGCGTGGTAATCGGCCAGCTCCAGTCCAATTTTTTGCTGGAGCTTCAAATACTGGTCGCCGGTGACTGGACCGGCGTCGGTCACGCGCACGTTCAGATCTTTTCTGCCTTTGCGTTTTTTCACGGTTTCGCTGCGGTTCGAAAGGGTTTCCCATCAATTTAACCATATTTCTGCATACCTTTATATCTTTGAAGAAATTCCGGTCTTCGTACTGAAAAATTTTTATAAAGACTTGCAAAAACATTTTTAGATTGATTTAATCATACTCAAATATACATAAATTTAATTTAATAACGGGAACTGTTCAATGACCCAAGCCGTTTTGCTCGGATTCGCCGCCGTGCTGGCGCTGCCCGTCAGCCACGCTGCTACGTCGCTTTACAACGGCTATACCATCATCACCGAACGACCAGTCGCTCTTGACCTCCGCCAGGTCGTCTATCAGCGGGTCCAGGGCCAAAGCATTCTGGAGGGCCTCCTGACCCTCCTGGCGGGCACCGGCTGGCGGCTGGCGGAAAGGGCCGCCGCCGATCCCGAAATCGACCGGCTGTACGCGCAACCGTACCCCGAAAGCCAGAGGGATATCGGGCCGAGCGAGTTGGGGACAGTGCTGGAGCGGCTGGCGGGTCCGGCCTGGCAGTTGGTGGAAGACCCGGTCAACCGGCGGGTGAGTTTTGAACGGCGGTGGCCGTATCGGCCCGCCGTCGTTGAAGGAGAGCGCCTTGAGAATCGTTAGCGCACTCCTGATCGCCGGGCTCGCCGGGTGCCAAATCCCCCCGGCGGCGGTAGAGCCTTCTCTCTACCCGCAGCGCGATCTCACCGCTGCTTGGTCAGAACGCCACTACTGGCGTCTGCCGGAAGGGTATCTGATGTCCACTCCGATCGCGCCGCCGGTGGTGACGGTTCCCTCGGATTCGCTGGCCGATACCCGGTGACCGGCATGCGCGTCTCCTGGTCGTTAGCGCTGGGCGCGGGATTGACCGCCCTGTGCGGGAGCGTTGCGTCGGCACAAACTGCGGCCATTACCACGACCCCCATTGAACACACTCGCTTTGAGGAAGTGAGCAACGAAGTTTTTGCCAGGCACTGGGGCTTGGCCGTCGAAGACGCGACGAAATACCGGACGTACATGAACGTCGAGGGGCGTTATTACTATGCCCATCTCGATCCGGTGATGGTGCTCGGCATCATTGAAACCGATCCTGCGAAGCGCGCCCGCTTCGCCGAGCAATACCTCCACGCGGAACGGCGGCGAATCACGGAGCAAACGCGCTTTGCGGCTTTGGTGGCGGCAACCCAGATGCAACGGTTTGGCCCGGAAGCCGTGGTGGATTTTTCCACCTTGCCCCAGGCCAGGTACACGCCGGGCTATAGGCGGGCGCGTGCAGAACGATTGGGACTGACGTCATCCCCGGTGGACGCCCGCCCAGCAGACCGGGGTGCGACCTCCCCACCGCTCACTCCACAGGCCGGAGATGTGATCGATTTATTGATCGACGCCGGTTGTGCGGCGGCGTGCTACGAAAAGCTGGATCAGGTGCTGAAAACGCCGGATATACCTGTCCAGCTCTATGGACGAGGATTTAAGGGCATCCAGCAATTAGTCGCCTGGCTGGACCAATGGCCGAGCCCGGCGCATGTGCGTTCGGCCAACGCCGGTCGCATTTCGCCACGCCGCTATGACCCCCTGGTGTTCAAGGGGTTTGATCACACCCGTCCGGTCGCGTTGTTGCGCCGCCAGGGTGTGGTTCTTGAAAAACGCTGATCCATGCGCCGGGTGATGCTGATGTTTCTGCTGACGATGCTGACAGCCTGCTCGGAGAAATCGGAGTCGCCGGAGCGACCTGCGCCGGAAACCGGTCGTGGGGAAAGCGCCCTGGCGTCCTTGCGCCATCCTTCGCCGCCCCCGGCCGTCGCGGCGGCGCGGGGTCTGTTGACGCCTGAACAGGGGGTCGCTCCGGCGGCGGTCAAGATTCCAGAAAACCGTCGCGCCAGCGCGCTGAAACCCTTGGTTGATGCGCTGGCCTTGAGCGAAGGCATCGATCCCGCGCTGGTGCACGCCGTCATCCGCCAGGAGTCCTCCTACAACCCCCAGGCCCGATCCCCCAAGGGCGCTGTGGGCTTGATGCAGCTGATGCCGGCCACCGCCCGGCGGTTTGGGCTGGCCCCTGCGGAACGCACCGACCCGGCCAGGAATGTGCGCGCCGGTATCCGTTACCTGAAATGGCTGTACCAATATTTCGGTCACTGGACTCTGGCGGTCGCCGCCTACAACGCCGGCGAAGGGGCCGTCCTTAAATACGGTCGCCGGATTCCGCCGTATCCCGAAACGCAAAACTATGTGCATCGGGTCTTTGGTTTTTACAACGTATACCGGCAGCAGCAGGAGCGCATGCGGTCTGCCGGTGAGCCGGGATCGCGGTTGAGCGCCCTCGCCATGCCAACTCCCCGGGAACGCTCCCGTGAACCGACCACCCTACCGTAAGCCATTTCCCATGGGATGTCCCGCTGGACGTCGCGCCACGCTCCGGAACGCCGGTCTGTTGGCCGTAAGCCTCAGTGTGAGCGCCCCGATACGGGCTGAAACTCCGTTGTTGTATCAACAGATTGCGGCCAGGCACCAAGTGTCCGCCGAAACACTGTACCGCCGGGCGCTGCAACACGCCGGACGACAATCGCCCTACGCCCTGGCGCCGACACCGTGGCCGTGGACCGTCCGGCTGTGTCAGGCAGCGCGTTGTGAAACCGTGTATCCCGACAGTCGGGCGGCGATGGCCGATCTATTGGCCGCAGGACGAGCCGCCCATTTGACGCTCTATGTCGGCCCCATGGGCTGGCGCTGGGAGCCGCATTCAACCTGGTCACTGCGTGCGGTGACTTCTCCATACGTCACGATCAATGCAGTGGCCCGGCAGTGGGCGCAGGAAATCAGGACCCCGTCCAGGACGCCGGACACCGGAGGGTCGTCGCTGCGGACCCTGAACCGGAGTCGGCCTTTCTTACCCGAAGGGGTGTCCCCCCGTGAGCATACGGCCCGGTGGTCTTCCTTGATTGAGCGGGTCGCTCGCGAAGAGGGTCTGCCTCCCGCGCTGATTCACGCCATGGTGCATGTCGAATCGTCCTATAACCCCCAGGCCCGATCCCCCAAAGGCGCCGTGGGCCTGATGCAGCTGATGCCGGAGACTGCGGAGCGGTTTGGCTTGCCCCGCGACCAACGCCACCAGCCGGAACCCAACTTGCGGGCCGGTATGCGTTACCTGAAATGGCTGATGCGCACTTTCGACCAGGATCTGTTGCTGGCGCTGGCCGCCTACAACGCCGGCGAAGGGTCCGTCCTCCAATACGGTCGCCGGATTCCGCCGTATCCCGAAACGCAAAACTATGTGCGCCGGATTACTCATCGTCTGGCGCGATTCTCAATGCACCCAGGAGGAACGGGATCATGACCGATTGGTTTTTTTCTCCCCGTGGGCGTGTGTGGTTATGGGCGGGCCTGATCAGCCTGAGCCTGTCTACAGCAGTCCCGGCGCAAGAGATGCGGCAGTCGGCGGCGATTGATGCGCTGGTTCAGGACCTGGATTACCTCATCCACTATGCCGAGGAATTACAGCGCCGCTATCGGGAGGATCAGGCGCCGGTGCGATTCAATTACGACGCGCTGCTCGAACAATTGCGCGTGACGCGGGGACGCGCTGCGGATTACCTCAATGAAATCCAAACGATGGTTCACGCCGCTCCGCCGCCCGCTGTACAGACTTCGCTCACCCAGCGCCGTTAATCATGGCTTCTTTCGCCGATGTCCTTTCCGCGTTCAGTGACGCCACGCACATTAACGCCCCCAATCTGGCAGGCGGCTTGCTGGTGGTGTGCGTGGGCGTAGGGGGGGTGCTGATTCTGGCCTGGGTGCTTCAGGTCGGACACGACGCGGCGCGTGGTGCGTTGTACCGCGCCCCGCAAACCTTGCTGCTGGTGATCGCAGCGTTCCTTGTCCTTTTGCTCGTATTAGGGGTGTTTTATGACTAGGTGTTTTTTCCGGAAGAAGATTGTCCGGCGCAATACCGGTTTGTTCTGGGTGCTGGCGCTCGCCTTGAGCGTACTGATGTTGCCGGATTTCGCTTACGCCCAGGCCGCCGACGGGCCGTCGTTTGCGCTGGACAAGATTTTGCCGAGCAGCATGACGGATAAGCCTTTTCTGGAGCAGGTCATCACGGTGCTGGCCATGGTGATTCTCTCTGCTGTGTTTATCACCCTGGGTTTTGGCGTGGTGGGCGGCATCGGCGACGTGTTCAGCACCATGAGCGAGGCGCGGCGCATGGGCGAGTGGTCGCTCTTCATGAAGACCTTGGGGATGGTGATGGCCGTCGTTATTGTCGGCGTGGTTCTGGCGGTGCTGGTGTACACCTGGCTCACCAATATCAACATCAATCCGACCATCACGATTGGTGGCTGAGGATCCCGCGTTGAAGCCCGCGCTCACTCTCCGGGAACTGGAGCGGAGCGAACCGATCGTGCATTTCGGATGCACCTGGACCGAGATCCAGACCTGCATCTGGCGAGCGGCGGCCATAGCGTTGCCTTTGACCATCGTGGGGATGGTGATCACGTCCATCCCTGTGTTGTGCATCGTACCGGGCCTGGGGTTGTGGATAGGGCTGGCCTATGGGTTGACCCGCCTGATTCACGCGCAACGCGCGGGAAAGCCGCTCTTTTACGAGAGGCACCGGAAGGCTGTCCGGAGCTTTCGTTCCCCGTTCATCAAACCGGGAGTGCTCTATCAATGCCAGATCAATCGCCGCCGTTTGTAAGTGGAGGATACCGTGTCGCTCGCGAAAACCCACCGTGCGCAGAACGACCAGGAACTGCGCTATCGCAATCGCATTATTGGGATGCTTTTCGCATTGCTGGCCCTTCTGGGCATGGCCCTGTGGCGCCAGCCCAGTGTATTGCGGATTTATGTGCCGCCGGATTTATCGCGCCCGCAATTTATCGCACCCAGCGAAATTCCGCCGTCGTATGTGTACGCCTTCAGCAAGCTCCTGATGGAGAAGCTGAATTACTGTCCGGAAGATTGCGGGCGCGACTACGTGAAAAATCTCAATGCGATGCGCAACTACCTGACGGCCAGTTGCTATCAGGATCTGGCCATGCACCGGGAGCGCAACGCCAGTCTGTATGAGTTTCGCTCCCGCAAGCTGCTGCCGGTGGGCGAGGAGATTTTTGCTCCGCACAAGGTGACCCGGCTGGATCGCAACGCCTGGGAGGTTCACGTCGACTATCTGCTGGAAGAACACGTCAAGGGCGTGGAAACCCGCAACCGACGCTATCACTACCCCTTGCGCGTGGTGCAGTACGCGGTGCCGATTGATCTCAACGCCTACCAGATGGCGTTTGATTGCTATCTGGCACCGGGACCACGCCCGGTCGATGAGGACTCAGGTTAAGTCATCATGCGCACGCTTTTCCGTTCGATACTCTTTTCAGGATTTGGGTTGGCGCTTATGGCCTGCCCTGTCCTGGCGGTCGATCTTGCCTTGACCGAGCCGGATGCGGTCGCGCCAGCGGCGACCCGCCCACAGGCGCTGGAAACAGCCTGGCAGGGCAATCCGGTCGCGCCAGCGGCGACCGACCCACAAGCGCTGGAAACAGCTTGGCAGGGCAATCCGATCGCCGTCCCGCTCAAGGTTCACCACGAGCGGCGCATTGATTTCCCCGAGCCCGTGGCAGACCTGGATGTGCCGCAAGCCGTCGGAAGTCATTCACGCATCGTCCTGACGCCCACCGGCCAGTTGCATTGGACCGCACGGGAACCCTTTGATCCGGCCCGGGTTTTAGCCACTTCCGTCAGCGGTGTGTTGTATCAGCTGGATGTCAGCGCCCGGGCCGAAGGGGAAGCCCCTGACCGGCTGATCCTGCGTGATCCACTGACGCCAGAGGCGGTCGATTCCGTCGCGGTTGCGCCCGGTGACCCGGCCCACCTGGAGCGAGTAGCGGGGGCGCTGATACCGGATTTTCTAAAAACGGACTCCCGTCAGGGTCGATCCGGTGCGCCGGGTTACGCCGCGCTGGCGCGCTTCGCGCTGGCGCATTACCACGGACCCGAGCGCCTGATTCCCAGGCTGGAAGCCCACCGGGTGCCGGTGCAGCCGGTGGACACCCGCCAATGGCTGCGCATTCAAGCCACTGCACTGGACGTGCGACCCCTGGCGCAATGGCAAAGCGGAACACTCTATGTGACGGCGGTCGGCGTCGAGAACCGCAGTGCGCAGCCCATCACGTTCGATCCACGCGCCTTGCGCGGCGATCTGGCGTTTGTTGCGGTGCTGCATCCCACGATCGCGCCAATGGGCAGCGGCCACCACGGCACCGTCTGGGCTGTGGTGACTCACCAACCTTTTAATCGGGCTTTGAATCACCATGCCTTTACCGCAGATCGCTCCGACTAAAATCATCGTTTACCTGATGCTGATAGCGCTGGGCGCGGGATTGACCCTGTTTGTGTTCTTTCAACAGCAACCCGTGTCATCGCTCGCCAAACCCGTTCCTGAAGTCATCAGCGGACGGCGTGGCGACGATCCAACCTACGCTGAAGAACTGAAAAAGATGTCGGCGCTGTTGCAGGATATGAACTATCGGTTCAAAGACAGCGAAAGCCAACGACTCCTGGCACAGGAGCACGCTGCAAATCTGGTGCAAAAGGAAACCCAGCGTGCGACGCAACAATCCCAGAAGGACGCTGAACAGCTCCAGCGCGCTTTGCAGGAAGCCCGTGCGGCGCTGAATGAAAAAATCCAGGCGACGGACCTGACGCCCGTGACGCAACAGTTGCGCGCCGAAATCGAGCGTCTGACGCGGGAACAGGAGGCGTTGCGTGCGCAATGGGCGACCCGGCCTCCCGTGACCCCGGCTACGGCGGAGACCCGCCCCGAGGCCAATCGCATCCTGACGCCCCATCCAAAAGACCGTCCGGACGTTGCAGGCGCCGGACCGGCCGGCGGAGACCCGCCCCGCACCCCGCCCAATGATCTTGCGCCGGGCGCGCCACAGGTCGATCTGCACATGTTGGACCGGTTGCGCCAGATGCCCGGCATGGAGGGTGTCGTGGATCGCCTCACCGATTCCGCCCGCCATCCTCCCGATGCCTCCCGTCTTGCCTCGGGCGCACCGCGCATCGGCTCCGTGCGTGGCCTGCAAGGCGAGTACATGACGCTGACGCCTTATGTGGCCGGGGAACGTCCGGAACAAAGCCAGACCCGCACCCCGGCGCCAAACCCGCAGGCGGCGGCGACGGTCAGGTCTCTTCAGCCCAGGCGTTACCCTTTTACGGTGAAAACTCACCGGGATGGCGCCTCAGCCACGATTCCGGTCTACACGATTCCCGATACCGCCACACTGGTCCATAACTCGACCTTGACGCCGCTGGTAGGACGTGTGCCGTTTCGCGGTCATGTGCGCGATCCTTTCCGCTTCAAGCTCATCACTGGAGCCACCAATCTGGCCACCAACGGCCACCGCATCCCGGGCATTGTCAACGCGGTCTGGACCGGTTACGCGGTGGGCATCCGGGAACAATCCTGTGTGCGTGCTTATCTCGATACCGTGACGTTCACCTTTGAGGATGGACGCCTGCACACCGTGAACAAAGGCAAGGGGGGTTCTGAGGTTGCCGCGTCCGTCAACAACAATCTGGGGTATCTGACCGATTCGTGGGGCAAACCCTGTATCCGCGGCCAGTTTTTCAACAATGCCGGAGAATACCTCAAGGATCGCAGTCTGGCCGCTTTTCTGGATGGGCTGGCCAATGCTTACGCCCGCTCCAAAGTCACGGTGGGCCGGGATGCCTATGGCCTGAACAGCTACGTCTCCGGCGATACCTATGAATATGCGTTGGGCCGGGGCCTGGGCGGCGCCAGCAGCGAAATCGCTGACTATGTGAAAGAGCGGGCGGAAGACGCTTTTGACGTGGTCTATGCCCCACCGGGGATCGACGTGCAAATCTTCATCGAAACGCAGATTCCCATTGATTACCAGACCGATGGACGCAAGCTCCATTACAGCTACGCTGCGGAGGCATTCCATGCAGTACTGGATTGACCGGGCGCCCGGGCCGTTCCGCGCTGGCGCGCTGGCGTTGACCTTGATCATCACGGCGGGCGGGACGGGTTGCGCGTCGGGTCCGGGCGAAAAGAATTTACTGCCCGATGCCGGACCCACGACGCTGGAAATTGTTGAGCGACACCTGAGCGGCGAAATGGCGCAGCCGACGGCGTTGCCACGGGGTTCAGCGGCAGCGCCTTCTTTTGAACGGGAAATAATTTTACCCGGCCTGGCGATGGACAGTCGGCGCAGCCATCAAGCCTTCACGGATTTCCAGGAAGATTTTCAGCGCATTCACAACCCGGAAATCATCGCTTATGTCTATGCCCATTTCGCCGGAGACTTGCCGGTGCCGGGCTATTACACCGTTTTTCCGTTGCGGGAAGGAATGCATTACGCCGAAGATGGGCAAGGGGAAGGCGAATGGTGACCGCTGCCTTGCGCCGTCCGCCCGGACTCTTTGCCCGGTGGTGGAAGCGTTTGCTGGGCGACTGGCCGTTGCGGGGCGAGGCCCCGCCCCTCGGCCAGCGCGATTTTGAATTGTTGTTCCAGGCCTGTCCGGCGTTCGCCGATTATTTGCCGTTTGACCTTTACGATGCGCAAAACCAGGTTTTTGAGCTGGATGACGGCCTCTCGGTGGCCGCAGTCTTTCGGCTCTATCCTGCGGACCTGGAGGGCCGTTCCCCGGAGCGCCTGGAGCAGTTCAACGATCAGCTGGATCACGCTCTGCAAAGTCTGCCGAGCGATGATGATGTGTTCCCCTATATCGCGCAGCTGTATCTGGAAGATCGGGAGCCGACCAATTTAGCTGAGGCGCTGGCCGCCGCTACACCGGACGCCGTTCGCGACAGCGCGTTCTCGCAGGCCTGGCGCGAAGCCCTGCGCGAACACTTCGACATCATGCGTTCACCGCAGGGAATTTTTGATGACGAGCGGGTGCGCTTGTCCGGCGCAGCCACCAAAGGCTGGCGCGCCATCGATCAGCAAATTCACTTGTGTCTTTATCGCAAGGCCAGCAAAAAAGCCTGGCAGCCTCGTCGGTACACGCCGGCACAACAGTTGAATCAGGCGATCAGCGCGTTCCTGTCCGGCTTGGAAGCTCTTGGCGTGCGCGCCCAGCGGCTGGATGAGGAGGGCCTCCGTCACTGGTTGCTGCCTTGGCTGACGCCGATGGTGCCGGGCTACGATTCCCCTCACGCCTTTCTGGCGGGTAATCCCTTGCCCCCCCTGAACGAACGGGGCGCCGCCTGGAGCCTGGCTCAGCAGGTGCTCCAGTTTTCACCGCAACCCATCCCGGATCGGGACGAAGAGCGGGATCGCGGAGTGTATCGTCTCGGGCCGGTGTACACCCGCTATATCACGCTGCAAGGCGTTGAGGTGGCACCGGACAACGGCGCTTTGACCCTGGATCTCCAACAGGAACGATCCGTGACAGCGTGCCCCTGGAACTGGATGCCGCCGGAAACCCTGTTTGTCTGGACCATTGTTCCCAGAAATCCGCTGGCCATTGAAGAACACCTGGACCGCTTGCAAAGGTCGGTCCGCCAAACCACGTCCGAGGCGGCCGAGGTGGCGGACGAGGAGCTGGATGCCGCCAGGGCGGCGCTGCGGCAGCATCAGCGGGTTTTCAATGTGCAGATGGGACTTTATCTGCGCGCCGCCTGCCTAGCCGACCTGGAGGATCGGACCCGGCAGGTTGAGAACGCCCTGGTCCCCACCCGGCTGCGACCGATTCCCGCCCGCTACGATCTGTTGGCGGATGACAGCTTTGTCCGCAATTTACCGGGTGTTTACGACTGGCGTTTTGACCGGCTGCACAGTCTGCGCTCGCGCTTCACCTACAGTGCGCACCTGGCGGCGATCCTGCCGTTCTATGGCCGCAGCACCGGGACGTCCCATCCGTGTTTGGTCATGTACCGGCGCGACGGACAGACCTTCACCCTGAATCCCTACCATGCCGGTGATCGGGTGCGCGTTGCGCACATGACCCTGTTTGGACCGACCGGTTCAGGCAAATCAGCAACCGCCATTGCCCACGCCATGCAGTCCATGGCCGTGAACCGGCCTCGGCAGATCATCATTGAAAAAGGCAATTCCTTTGGGCTGATGGTGGCTTACTACGCACGCCTGGGCATCAGGACCCGCGAATGGATCTTCAATCGGGGGCAGGACGTGCATTACGCCCCTTATGTGGATACCCGGCAGGCCTTGGCCGAGCATCGGTGCGAGTGGCGCACTGCGGGTGAAGAGGACGAACAGCGGTCGTATCTGGCAGAAATGCTCTACATGACGGAACTCATGATCACCGGTGGACGGCCCGCCGCCATCGAGGCGTTGACCCACTCCGATCGCGCCATCATCCAAAGCGCACTCATTCAGGCGCTGGAAGACAGCGAGGCCGCCGGGTTGCCGCACGCTCTCCCGGAGGATGTGTATCGGGTGTTGCAGGTAATGGCCCAGACCGAAACCATCCCGGAAATCCGGCTGCGGATTCGCAACATGGCCGATGCGATGCACCTGTGGACGCAAGGATTGCGCGGATATTTCTTCAACCGCTACGGCCAACCCTTTAATGAAGAAGACGATGTGGTGCATATCGATCTGGGCATCCTCACCACGAGCGGCCACGAGGACATGCTGGCGCTGGCGGTTTTGTCGCTGCTGGCCAACATCACGGCCTGGAGCGAGAAACATCAGGCGTCCGGCCGGCACACCGAAGTATGGTTCGATGAAGGCCACTACATTTCCAAAATGCCGATCACGGTCAAGGGCTTTATCGTGGGCACCAAGGTCTGGCGCAAACTCCATACCTGGCTGGTGTTCGCTACCCAGGATTTTTCTGACTTCAGCGAGGACGCCCGGCAGATTTTGTCCCAGGCGGAGTTTTGGTTTTTGCTTTCAATGGGTCCCGAGGAAGCGCGTCGGGTCGCACAATTCCGCGATCTGAGCAGCGAAGAACAACATCTGTTGACCCTGGCGATCAAGGAACCGGGGCGCTTTGTCGAGGGCGTTCTGCTCTCGGAAAAATATCCGCCGGCCCTGGTGCGGTTTGTGCCGCCGGCGCTGGCGCTCGCCCTGGCGCAGACCGAGGGCAACGAGAAGAATTACCGAATGCAGCTCATGCAAAAGCACGGCTTTTCCGAACTGGACGCCGCCCTCCTCGTCGCCCGTGAAATGACCGAGCGGCGGCGTCAACATTAACAGGACTCGCCACCGTGAACAGATCGCATCACCGTTCCCTATCGATTCTCCGGCCCGGGTTACTGGCGGCGCTGCTGGTCCTCCAGCCCTGGCTGTGCGCGCTCAATCCCTCAACGGCGCACGCCCAAAGCCGGATTGAGCAATTGAAAGGTAAAAAGGGCGAGGGCGTTCGCTCGGACGATATTCCATCGGGCGAAGAAGGATGGGTGTTTCGCCTGGGGGCGGGCGCGGATACCGATCACCTGACGCCCGCCACCTATAGCAACAAAACCCGCATCGACGCGAATTTCAGCGCGGGCTTTGGTTATTCCTGCGGAGGTTTTGATCCGTTTGATAACGTCGAGGCGATGATCAATTCGGCCATTGAGAAATTCAGGCAATTACCGCAGAAATTTGTTGACGCGGCGCAAGGCGCGGTGGCGGCGCTCCCGGCGTATATCCTGAACAAGATCAATCCCTCGCTCTACAACGTGGTGACCAAGCAACTGGATGAGGCCTTCAAGCTCTTTGAGATTAACTTCAAGGATTGTCAGCAAATGGAGCGGGAGATCGCTCTGGGGCAGAACCCCTATCAGAATCTGGTCATGGCGGGCATTGGGGACCGCATGCGTATTGAAATGGGCTTTGGCGACGGCACCATTGATGACCGCATGAAGAAGGTCCGCACCGAAAGCGCCTCCAACGGGATTGTCTTGACCGGCGGCAAGCGGTACGGCGGCGAGAATCAGCCCCCGATTGAAGCCACGAAGACCGTGCTGACCGCGGGCGTCAATCTGCTGACCGACCGGGGTGTGGACGAAACCGGCGACTTCGATCCCGCAATGAACGCCAAACATCCGATCACGAAGGCGTTTAAGTCGCCACCCGACCTGGTGCAGTTTATTACCGCCATCTATGGCAGCCAGGCGTTCATGTTGACGAAAACCGGCCCGACGCAATCCACGCCCGGTTTGGGTTATCTGAAACCGTATATCGAGACGCGGGATCAGGCCATCGAACAACTGCAAAAATACGTCCGGCGCGAAATCGACCGTCAGGCGTTCGAGGCCAACAGCGGGATGCTGATCCCGCCGGCCACCATTGAGGAAATGCGCCAACTGCCACCCTATGCGCTCAGCATTTCCATCGATGATCAGGCGCGTCAGTTCGCTTTAAATCAGCTCAAGCTGAAATTTGATTTTGCCTTGCAGGCGCTGAAAACCGGCCTCCATGAACCTAATTTGTCGCAAAGCGAGGCTTACGAGGTGATTGAGCGGGAAGTCAATAAACTGAAGTTCGCGATCCTGGACGATATTGCGCACATCAACACGGCGACATTTTTACAATGAGGCGGCACACTTGATTCGCAAACGGCTGACAGGGTTGATCGTGGTGGGCGCGCTGGCAGGGGCTGCCTGGTTAGGCCCGTGGTGGGTGCAGCAGGTGACCCCGCGCGAGCTGGGGGCGCTCCTGACCGGGGTCGATGCGCTCTGGTGGCCCGCCACGGTCCTCCGCGGCGGGGTCTACGCGCTGCTCGCCTGGGGCGTGTATCCCCGGTGGGTGCAGGGTCGTATCCGTCGGAACGATCCGGAGCGTGTGCGCCAGCAGAGTCCCCTGGTTTTCGGGGCGTTCTGCATCAGTGACCTGGTGATCGCCCAGGTCCCCTACGGGCTCTTGCGCTTCTGAGGATGCCATCATGTCAGTCAACGGTATCCTGGAAGGCTATCTCACCATTTACGGCTGGCAGGTCTACACCTCGATTTTCCTGTTGCTGGTCGCGGTGGGAGGTGTGTTGTATCCCGTGGCCCGCATCGTGTTCGACATCGCCCTGGCCTACGCCGAAAACAACAGCAGTCCCGAGCCAGGCTCCCGCGCCCTGATCCTGCGGTTGGCGATCTATTGTCTGGTGCTGGTGCTGGGCCTGATCCCCATTGCGCCCGTCAACCTCACCTCCACCACGGTGCAAAACCACTGTGGGCGCGAAGGGCTGGCTCTCCTGGGACAAAAGTACGAGGCGCTGCAACAGAAGGAATACGGATTTGCTGAAGTCAAGAGTGCGCGTGCGCCCCTGCTGCCGTATCTGGCCATGGTGCTGGCCTCGGGCTTCAACGCGGTGCTCTATTACGCCATCCCCTGCGTACAGGACCTGACTCACCTGAGTTTGCTTATGAACACACTGGATTTCAGCGCCGCCGAGGATCCGAACGCTCTGAAAGCCAGCGTGGCGCGCTTTGAAGCCGAGTGCGGGCGCCGGGCGCAGCAGATCGCGCTGGATTTCCTCAACGGGGTTCACGGCCCCGAGGGACAAGCCTTCATGGAAGAGCGCCTGGAACAGTACGGCGATACCGAACAGAAGCGCAAGGAGCAAATGGTTTATTTCGGCTCCGGATTTTACCAGAACAACTTTTACCAGGAGTGCGCCGGGAACGGCGATCCCGGCACGCCCGCGGGCAAGCTGTGTGGCCTCATCGCGCCACTGCGGGCGCAGAAACCGGTGCAGGGTTTTCCGTATGACCCGGTGCGCGACAGCGACGCCAGCCAGTACCAAGCGAGCGCCGGACAGGGCTTTCCGACCTGCCAGGAATGGTGGAGCGACGCGACCCATGGCCTGCGCGCCCAACTGGTCAAGGCCGGCGGGGACGCGCTGCAAAAGAAAGCGTTCAGCCTCAGCCTCAATACCTGTCCAGGAAAAGCCTTCCTGCCGAACGCCCTGTGCACGCTGATCAGCTCCCTGCAAACCTCCATGGAGGACGCCGAAGAGGTGGTGGTCCAGCAGATGCTGCTGGCCGGCAAACGCAATCTCGCCAGCAAAAGCCCCGAACTGGGCGGGGGTTCCGCCCTGGTCGCCGGAGCGCTGTTTCTGTTCACGGATGTAGCGGAAGGCGTCGCCACGCAAGCGGCGGGCTATATGGTGTCGATTTACCTGATGAAGATTGGATCGAGCCTGTTGCAACCGTTTTTGCTGATGGGCGTGTTCATGCTGTGGGGACTGTTTCTGGTCATCGGCGAGATGCGCGGCATGACGCTGGTGAAGGGCATGATGCTGATCTTCGCGTTGAGCATCTTGCCGTCGCTCTGGCAATTTGCCGATTACCTGGATGATTTGCTGTTCCTCATGCTGTATCCGGGCGCGCCGGCCTTCAGCATCACCAATATTCCCGCCGAACTCCTGTCGGATCACTCCACCATCGAACGCATCCTGCTGATGTTCACCACCTCCGTGTTCTACCTGTTCCTTCCCTTGCTCATGCTCTATCTGATTGCCGAGGCGGGGGGGCCGAGTCAAGTGGGTTCGTCAGCCGTGGGAAATGTGCATAGCCTCACCAAGGAGCAGGGCGGGATTGGGAGCAACGCCGTGAACAGCTTAAAAATTCGTTCTTTGCCGAAAAATAAAGGTTAGAGGTAGCTTCGTGGACAAGACCTTATTTTTTCCAGTTGTAAATATTGTTGGGGTGGATACCCCTGTAGGCCGGATCGTACATTTTGTCGTCTTCCGACGGTTCGCCGTCCCACGACACCCACCCGGCGCCCCGATCTTCTCGCCCGCTTTCGCGCGAAAGGGCCGAGAACACAAACAGCACGACAAGAATCGCACTGAACAGGCCGCTGACGCCGTCGTGGATCAGCACATACAGCGCTCCTGCCAGGATGAGCGCGGCGGCGATACCGAGGCGAATCCAGCGCAACACGGCAATGGTCTGCCGGACAACACCCTCGACGTTCTCCACACCTGTTTGCAGTTCTCGCAGCATGCCGGACTCCTTTTTTCTGTTGTTGATGGGTAACCCCCACACCATAAATCAATCTGTTGATCCAGCAATAGGAATCACGCCATGTCAGATCCCCGTTTTCCAGAACCTTTTACCGGCGAAACCGCCCGCGAACGGCAAGAGCAAGCCCGTGAGGAGTGGACGCGTCAGATGGAAGAACGATACCGGCTCGACGCTCGCCAGCACGAAGAAGAACGCCGCTACCAGGAAGATCATGAGCAGCGCCGCTGGACGCTGTGGAATGACTTGAAAGCGCTGTTGAGCCGACGGCGTCCCACCGGCAACGCTCGCGGGCGGCGGCGTTGACGGCGTCCCCTGAATCGAACGGAGCGTGTGGGCGCCATGGCCTCTTATCCCATTGAAGCGCTGCTTCGCCCGCCGGTGGAATGGTCTACCACGGTGGCGGCCCTGAGCATGAGCGGTATTGTGCTGTTGGGCCATGACCTGATGCTGATGACCACCGGGGTGTCCTACGGTCTGTCAGCGGCTTTGGTCATCCTGGCGCTGGTGCGGTTTCGGCAGGGTTGGCGCGTGGTGCGCTATCAACGAGGCCTGAGCCACAACCCGCCCTATTCTTTGCCCCTGGATGTGCTGAATCCTGATCCTGACGGACTGTTTCTGGGGCGTGGGTTTCACTGGACGGCGCTCCATACCCAACGCCTGTGGGATGCAACGCGCGCCGAAAACCAACGTTTTCTCCGATCGGCGCGCCGGTCGGTGGCCAACGAATCGCTGAGCGGTCTGCCCGCTTTGCACGGCGTCGGATTGCTGGAAGGCCAGCAACGCATTGTACTGCCGTCGAGCGAACGGCAGGGTCACCTGTTTTATGTCGGCACCACCGGAGTGGGCAAGACGCGGGCGGCGGAACTGGCCATTATTCAGGATATCCGCCGGGGCAATCCGGTGATTTGCATGGATCCGAAAGGAGATCCCGATCTGTTCCGCTGCCTGTACGCAGAAGCGGTGCGCGCGAAGCGGCGTTTCTACTTTTTTCATCTGGGGTATCCCGACCATTCGGCCCGGTACAACCCGATTGGCCGGTTTACCCGGATCACCGAAGTCGCCACGCGCATTGCCAATCAATTGCCCTCCCAGGGCAATGCGGAGGCGTTTCGCCAGTTTGCCTGGCTGTTCACGCATATCATCGCCCGCGCCCTGGTGGCGCTGGGCGAGAAGCCCAACTATCGCAAAACGCTCCAGCACATGAACAATATCGAACCGTTGCTGGTGCGTTATTTCGAGTGGTGGCTGGATCACCATGGCCCGGAAGATTGGCGGCGGCTGATCGATCAGGGCGACTCCGAAAAACGTCCGGCGCTGCCAGGACATCTCAAAAATCGAGATCCTCGGGCGGTGCATCTGGTGCAGTTCTACAAAGCGCATGATCTTTACGATCCGGTGGCTGACGGGTTGCGGCGCGCTTTTGAGTATGACAAGACTTTTTTCGACAAAATTTCAGTGGCGGTGCAGCCGCTCCTGGAAAAACTGTTATCGGGTCGGGTCGGGGAGCTTATCAATCCGGACTATGCAGATCTCGGGGATCCCCGGCCGATCCTGGAGTGGCCGGCGGTGATCCGTCAACGTGCGGTTGTGTACTGCGGCTTCGATGCTCTGACCGATTCTGAAGTCGCCAGCGCGGTGGCGCAGGGTATGAATGCGGATCTGGTGGCTTACGCGGGCGAACTGTACAAGCACGGACTGGGTGAAAATCCGGATCTGTCGGAATCGGAGGTGGAATCGATTCCTGAAACCTGCCTGCATCTGGACGAATTTGCCGAACTGGTGCGTGGTCCGGAAATTGTGCAGGCGCTCAATAAAGGCCGTGGCGCCGGACTGCGCTTTTCCGTCTACACCCAGGCGCTGGCCGATCTCCCCGCAGGTCTGGGGAGCCAGGATCGCGCTGGACAAGTGGTCGGCAACGTCAGCAATACCATCGTCATGTTGCGGGTGGCGGACCTGGAAACGGCGGAATTGCTGACCCGGCGGCTCCGCCAGGTTGAAGTCAACATGCTGATGCTGGTGTCAGGAGCAACGGATTCCTCCGATCCAGACTCGCCGGTACATTTCACCAGCAGCACGCAGGAGCGCGTCTCCAGCCAGAAAGTCTGGCTGTTGGAACCCGGCCATCTGATGCAGTTGCTGCGCGGTCATGCCTTCGTGCTGATGTCGGGTGGCCAGCTGTTCAAGGTGCAGTTCCCTCAGCTCACCGGTGCGCCCGGTCGGTTGCCCAGCGATCTTAATGCCATTGCCCGCGACATGGAACGGCGTTATCGCCAGGTGGCGGGCGTGGAATTGCGGCCTGAAGATTCCATTCACCACGCCGCCTTGCGGATGGAAAGCAGCGCTGGCGGTGCCTCTTGATGCGCGCATCCCGACCAGGCGTACCGGCAGAGCCGGTGTTTCGGCGACCCTGGAGTATTGCGGGCCTGATCGATCAGGTCATGGCCTTCATCACCGTGACGCTGGTGGGCTGGCTGATTTCGATCCTGCTGGAATGGGCCGGCATGGCGCTGGGCGGGTGGGCGACGCCGGGCGCGCAACACAGTCAGCAGCTCTTGCAAACCGAACTGGCCTGGTTGCGCGAGGATTTCACCGCCCCTGGAGCGGCGGTGCGCGTGGTGGATTGCGCTTACGCCGGAGCGAGCGGGCTATACCACTGGAGCGGGCTGGAATGGCTGATGCGCTGGATCGTCTCCGATCAGCCGTCCTGGTGGAAAGGACTCGATCTGGTGCGCACCTGGCTGCTCTTTTTCGGCGATTACCTGCTCGCGGCGGCGTATATCACGCAGCTGGTCGGCGCCCGCCTGGCCGTGGTGGTGCTGAGCCTGGCCGGGTTTGCGGCGGCGGGCCTGGTCGGACTCATTGATGGACTGGTGCGGCGGGATTTGCGCCGCTTTGGCGGAGGTCTGGAGTCCGGTTTTATGTATCACCACCTGAAAAAGATGATTCGGCCCATGATCTCGGTGCCAGTTCTGCTCTATCTGGCGTCGCCGTGGTCCATGCATCCCACACTGGTCTTCGTACCGCCCATGATCGCTTTTGGCTATTTCATCCAGCGCTCAGTGGCAAAATTCAAGAAATATCTCTGATTTTAATAACATGATAAACATCTTTGATTGAGGAATACGCGAATTGGCCCATTCCAATCAAGCCAACAAACTCCCCATCATTCTGGCCGGATTGCTAGCGCTGGCCTGTGTGGCGCTGGTCTGGTTCACCTCATGATGTGCTGCGATTCAGATCCTGTGCCGATCCTGAGCGCATCGGAATTGCTGGGTCAACGGCAGGCGGTGGTGGATCGCTTGCAGGGGGGGGCCGCCCTGTCCGAAGGGCAATTCCGGGTGACTTTTCTGCCCCTGCTGCTGGCGTTCGCCGGCTGGACGCCTGCGGTGCCCAGCGATGAATCCGGGTCGCCAACCGTTCTGGATGCGCGCCTGCACCGTGCGGAGCGGGTGCTGCACCGCCGCCGGGGCGTCATTCTCCCATCCGGTGCGGACCCGGAGCAGGTGGCCCGTGAGGAGGATCTCTGGACGTACACCGTCTTTAGCATCGCACTGATCCGTCAGTTGGCCCGAGAGATCGACCGTTGGGAGATCACCTTGTATTCCGCGCACCAGGAGGCGGTGGGGCGCTGGACGCCCTATGAGGCGGTGGAGGGCTGGGGAGCCTGGCCGGGCGCGCACTGCTATCGCCTGCAGCGCCAGACGTCCTCGGGCCGCGGCGATTGGACGCCCATCATCGTCGGGCGATTGATGCCACCCACCGCCTTGAACAGATTGTGGCGCAACCCCGCCGTCTTCGGTGTCTGGCAACAGGCGCTGTCCAGGCCGGAGTTGCCGGAATTGATCAAGCCGTTATTTATTTAGCCAGTAGCCAAAATCCTAACTCATTCGAGGGACTTGCCATGGCACTCAATGCGCCCATTACTGCTTACAGCCACGCGGCTTTCCAATCTCACCTCCGTCTGGGCACCCATACGGCGATAAAAACGTACAACCGGACCCTGAATCGTGTTGACGCCGCCTTTTATCTCACCACCATTATCGTGCGCCTGCAAGGCAGCGCCAGCCTCCGCTTTGAAGCGGAAATCACCCAGGTGAGTGGCGCTATCGCGCAAGAGGTGCGCCGCCTGGAGCGATTTTTGGAACAGGAGCAGCAGGTGGTTAAAAAGCGTCTCAACACCCTCCCCCCGGCAAAAGAACCCGTGCATCTGGTCTATACGCAACCGGTCGAAGTGGCGCCCCTGGTGCGCACCCCCAAAGGGCGTGACTATGTCGGCCTGATCGGCCAGCTGGAACAAATGACCCGCCAGTTCGACCAGCTTTGGGCAGCGGGAGCGCTGACCGATCTGGAACATCTTCAGCGCCAACGGGAACATTTCCGCAACTTCTCCCGTACCTGCCAGGTGATCGAACGGCTGGCGCGAGGACTGGCCCGGCGTGTGCAGGGCCACAATCAGACGGTGAACGTAACCTATCAGGACATGCTGGTGAAACGCACTGGCCGAGGTCCCGGCCAGGAAAAGCCCGATCCGGTCCCTGCCGAAGACAACGAGCACATGACGGATCAAGAAGCCGAGAGCCTGGCGGACCTGGAAACACTGGCAGTCGGTCTGGAAGCGTCCATGTCGCCCACTCTCCTTGGGCTCGACTCGTCGGCGTCGGTTTCTGAAACGCGAGCCACCGATCCCGATCCGCCGGTTCTGGCAGCGCCAGCCGAGGCTGTTGAGTCTGGGCCTGAAGCGCCACCCCGTCTTGATGAGGTCCTGGCGATGCCGACCGCAGCGGCAGTCCATCGGAGACCCCGAATCATTGAGAGGCTGGCGATGTGAACGCAAATGGAGGGCGCGTCATCTTTGTTTGCAGTAATAAAGGGGGGGCGGGCAAGACCACGTTTGCCCGCGCGCTGCTGGAACTCTTGCGCGGCGAAGGCTACAAGGTAGCAGCGTATGACGCCGATGGCCGGGTGGGCCAATTGTATCAGCACGAGGGCACGCGGGATGCGGAAGGAAAGCTGCTGGTCCAGCAAGATCCGCTCGTGGGATGCGCCTGCTTTGATATTCGTGAGGACGACGAGCGCGATGTGTTGCTGAATGCCCTGTCGGGCGCCCCTCCAATCCTGTTGTTTGATTTGCCGGGGGGCGTCGTCGGGGAATTGGGCAAGGTGATGGATTACGGGCTGGCGCCGAACGCCCTGTTCAGCACCTACCGCCGATGGGGCTATGCCATCACCATCGTCTTCGTCATGACCCCGATCCAGGCATCGATCCGCACGGTGCGGCAAGGCATTGAGATCTTTGGTGATCAAGTGGATTACGTGGCGGTCAAAAACCTGGCTTTTGGCGCGGAAAACAGTTTTATCCTGTTCGATGGTTGCCATGACCAGGGATTGCAGTTGCCGGTCAGCGAAAGCAAGCTGGTGTTGCAAGCCCAGGGCGGTGTTCTGGTGACGATGCCGGCGTTGGAGGCCCGTAGCTATGCGCTGCTGGATGTGTATAGCGTGCGCTATATGGACGCCGCCGACGGTCTGGGCCGAGCCCGCTCGATGCCCATCGCCGATCAGGAGCGGATCGGCGCCTGGCTACAGGATTTCAGACAGCGGATAAAGCCCGCATGCCAGGTGTTAGGCTTTTTGCCAGAGATCGCAGCAGAAGAAACTCGCTTGGCCACCCTTGACTGAGGAAAAAACATTGGCACCCAACGCACCAGGTACTGTCACTCCTGAACAGAAGCACGCGTTTCAAAACGCAGTACGCCCCTCCGATGTCTCCCGGAATGACCGGAACAAGGTACGGGAACTCTGGCCGGAGATTCAACAGAAATTAAGGGCGGGCTGGTCGGTGAAAGAGGTGTGGCAGGCACTTCGTTGCGCTGTTGACTTGCAGTGCACGATTCAGACCTTCTATCGATATATCAAAGAATCCTCCGATGAGGCAGCGGCGGATCCGGCGCGCAGCGCCTCTCGCGCACAAAAAGAACCACGGCCGCCATCACCTCCCCAACGCAGATCGATTACAGAAATATTAAATGAAGGGGTCTGAGTCGAATGGCACTGACTTAAGCTTTTTTGGGTGACCATTTTTTCGCACATTCTCTCGTGCTACGGCAGACCGGCCCCAGAAACTGGTTTTGCGGCGATAAAAGGACAGCATTACATCAATGTAACTTTACGATTAATCGTAAATAAGTTTATCAGTTAAATCGTATTTCATTAATAAACTGTTTTTACAAAACCTTTTGAAATTGCTTATAAAAAATTATGTGTTAGGTCGAATAATAATGCTTGACGGAGTGGTGGCAAATTTGTCATCATCATTTGATGAGCAGAGATACCCGTGAAATCTCATGGATCAAAGCGGCACGGAAAGACTTTGAGGACTTCCCGGAGGGCGCACAGGATGAAATTCTGGACGCTTTAACCGTTG
>JBAQIQ010000069.1:0-3190 GCA_049288935.1 Candidatus Competibacteraceae bacterium | reverse complement strand
GGGCAGCGCTGGGAACTGCAACTCAAGGGGGCTGGGCCGACGCCCTACTCGCGTCGCGCCGATGGCCGCGCCGTCCTGCGGTCATCGCTGCGGGAATTTTTGTGCAGCGAGGCCATGCACCACTTGGGCATCCCCACCACCCGGGCGCTTAGCCTGGTGACGACGGGGGAACCGGTTCTGCGGGATATGTTCTACGACGGCCATCCGCAAGACGAGCCGGGAGCGATTGTGTGCCGGGTGGCCCCGTCTTTCGTCCGATTGGGGAATTTCGAGCTGTTCGCGTCCCGCAGCGAGGTCGAGACGCTGCGGCGACTGGCCGATTACGTCATGGCAACGCATTTCCCCGAACTCGGCCCGCCTTCCCCTGCAAGCTATGCCGCGTGGTTTACCGAGGTCTGCCGACGCACCGCCGTCATGATCGCGCACTGGATGCGGGTGGGGTTCGTTCACGGCGTCATGAACACCGACAACCTGTCCATTCTGGGTTTGACCATTGACTATGGCCCGTATGGCTGGCTGGAACCTTACGATCCGGCGTGGACGCCGAACACCACCGACGAGAGCGGGCGGCGTTATTGTTACGCCAATCAGCCACGCATCGGGTTGTGGAACCTGGCCCAGTTCGGGCGGGCGCTGCACCCGCTGCTCGAAACCGCCGAGGGGATTGAGGCGGGGTTGGCGGTGTATCGCACCACCTTCGAGCAGACCTATCGAGAGCTGATGGCCGCAAAACTCGGTTTGGGGACGCTTGACGATACCGACGACGAGACATTGCTCGCCGACCTGCTCGAACTGCTCCGGCTCGTCGAGACCGACTGGACGATTTTCTTCCGAAAACTCGCCGATGTTCCGATGGACGCCCAGAGCGACGCCGCGCTGATCGAGCCGCTGCGGGTTGCTTACTACGCGCCGGACGCGCTGGCGCCCCGGTACGAAGCGCGGATAGCGGCATGGCTGCGGCGCTATATCGCCCGGATTCGGCGCGATCCCGCCGAACCGACCGTCCGACAAGCGCGGATGCGCCAGGCCAATCCCAAGTTCGTGTTGCGCAATTACCTCGCGCAGCAGGCCATCGACGCGGCGGAGGACGGCGATCCATCCCTGATCGAGAGCTTGTTGAACGTGATGCGCCATCCCTGCGACGAGCAGCCGGCGCATGAGGCGCTGGCGGGAAAACGGCCCGAGTGGGCACGCCACAAACCGGGCTGTTCCGCGCTGTCGTGCAGCTCGTGACCTTCTCAAACGGCATCGAGCGCCACCAACACCCGAGGCGCTTCGTCAGCCAGTAGCGCGGGCGAGCGGTGAATCAGTCCTTGGCCGGCGTTACCGGGCCATAATTCACCCTTCAACAGCACAGTCGCGGCGGTACGCGATGCACCGCGGCCGGATCGCCGACTTAATGCAGTAAGGATCACGATCCGACTTGAACTCGGATTTGTTGCACTGTGGCATTTTGATCTGACGGTTCCTCCAAGTGGGATGAAAAGGGAACACGGTGCGCTCGATCTCCGCGAGAGACGCCAGCGAGCGCGGCGACCTGTACCCGCAGCGGCGCGTTGGGCGCTAGAACGCCGTAATAGCGATGACGATGCCGCCGCACCGGAGGGATCAGCGCGGCGAGACGCTCAGGGAGTTCGAGCGGCGTGAGCATCAGGCGGACGCTGCCACCGGGACCGGGCTTCACGCTCTCGGAGAACCAGTGCTGCCGAACCAGTCCGTCACCACGACGACGTGCATTTGAAGCCGGACTTCAAATAGAAGATGCCGATCTCGGCGCCGCCGCCCAGGAGCGGTATGTCGACGGCCGTGATCGATTGCAGGTCCGAGTCAATCAGCGTGGCGGAGTAGAGGCCCTTCGCGATGCCGTACACTTCCTTGCCGAGTTCCGGATCGGCATTGAGGACCGTTTTCAGTTTCTCGACCCGCGCGGCGCTCTGCAACGTCTTGAGCATCTCATCAAGCCCTTTAAGCGCTTGCGGCAGCTTTGATCCGCCCTTCACCAACGACGACAGCTTCGGGCCGAAGCTCAAAGCCCAGTCGAGCCCGTCGGCGGTGTAGTTGTTGAAATCGTGGGGTTGTTCAAAGCCGGTCGCGAAGACGAACGCCAGTCCGCCCGAACCGCCGCCGAAGAGACCAGCCCGGCCTGTGAGGCTCACGATCGAGCACCCCTTAGCTCGGTTCATGCCGCTCATGAGTGCCGCGGCGGCGAATTCCCCGCCGACCACCAAACCGCCGCCGCCCTTGGCCATGATGCCGAACCACGAATGCGGCACCGGCTTGTCGGTCGGGTTCCACCGGCCGCGAGACACGTCCCATCCGGCGCCGAGTCCGTAGGCCAGCCCACCGCTTAAGCCGTTCGTCAAGACAAGATATGCGAAGCGTTTGCCATCTGGATTGAACAGCTCAATCGAGGTGCCGGGCGTTTCTTTGTATTTGCCATGTCCTTGGAAACTGGAATTTTCCAGCTTGACCCATGGCGGCAGCGACCGGGCATTCGTGGCCCGCCAGTTCGGCCCTTGCCACCACAAGCCCGGATTGATGAAAGCAGAACGAGAGTTTTCCAATTCGATCTGAACGCTGCCAGCACCGAAACTCACATCGACATAACGAGACATGTCACAGTACCTCCGCTACATTGGGGCCGTCGCATTATCGACGGAGTCCATGGAACTACAAGAAAAAACATCCATTACTTATGGATTTTTCGAAGAATATGAAATCAAAAGGATTTTGAAAATATATGAGCCTCAATGCATGGCCGTCAACCTTGGATCTGGTTGCACGAACACCAGGAAAAGCAACCGATAACCGGCTCACGAGTCGTCCTGCGACCAGGGTTAGCAGCACCGCCACCGTGATCCCCGTCCGCTCTGGCGCTGTGCTTGTTCGACGACACTTGGAAAGAGGTGCAGCGCCAACGCCTCGATCATCGGATCGTTGGCCAGAGGGTCACGCAGCCGTTTCGGGACCGACCGCACCCGTGGGCGAACCGGCTGTTGTGGAAAAATGCGGTCGGACCGATGAGATCGGCCCGGACGGGCGATCACCCGCCGACCTCGGGCTGGAGCTCGCGCTTCGCCGGACTCGCGGCCGGCTCATGCCCGTCGCTCGCGTCCAGCAACGCCAAAATCTCGGTGAAACGATAATCGTCCGCCAGCGTTTGCAGGCCGGCGGCCAGCGGGGCATCGAC
>JBAQIQ010000068.1:0-3009 GCA_049288935.1 Candidatus Competibacteraceae bacterium | reverse complement strand
GTACCTGTGGCTTGGGCCTGGTGGCCTGCCGTTGGCGCCAGCTTACCTCGGACGTTGTCGCGGACGCTTCGCTAGCCGTCACAGGGTATCGGGCCACTTGCACACGGTACCGCATGTTGGTACCATGCGCGAATGAAACGGACCAACCTGAGGACGCTTGAGCTTCTGTATGCGAGGCCTACGAGCGGCAATGTCAAGTGGCGTGCCATTGAAGCGCTCTTTGTCGAACTCGGCGCCGAAGTCACGGAACGAGAAGGCAGCCGCGTGGCCGTCGTCCTGTTTGGAGAAGTGCGAGTTTTCCATCGCCCACACCCGTCACCGAACACCGACAAAGGCGCAGTCGCCAGTGTCCGAAAGTGGCTGGAACAGCACGGAGTTGAACCATGAACGTCATGAATATCGATGGATATAGCGCCAAGATTGAGTACGACCCGGAACTTGACATGTTCCGCGGTGAGGTTCTTGGCTTGAACGGTGGAGCGGACTTCTACGGTAAGAACCCGAAGGAACTCCGGGCCGAGTTCAAGAAGTCGCTTGAGGTCTTCCTTGCGGTGTGCAAAGAAAGGAACCTTGAGCCGCGTCGTCAGTTCTCAGGCAAGTTCAATCTGCGAATCTCGCCCGAGTTGCATGAGCAATTGGCCATCGCGGCTCAAGCCGAAGGCAAGAGCATCAACACGCTAGCCCAAGAGGCGCTGCGGGAGCGAGTTGCGGGCTGAGAGTGACGGCTAACCCCTTGGTCAACCGGACACGCAACGAAGAACCTCTATGGCACCGATCGAATACCGACATAACTTCCCACTTGATCCGGCCGAAGTGGTCCGTGTCTTTAACGCCTCTGGCATCACGAGGCCAACCACTGACCTCCCCCGGATCGCGCGGATGTTTGCAGCACCAAGCCTTGTGATCTCGGCCTGGCAGAGCAGTCGCTTGGTTGGGGTGAGTCGTTCACTTACCGACTACTCCTATTGCTGCTACTTGTCCGACCTGGCCGTAGACAAGGCACTCCAAGGTCAAGGAGTCGGCAAGGAGTTGATCCTGCGCACCCAAGCTGTCATTGGCGACGAAGTCTCGCTCATACTGCTTTCAGCCCCTGGCGCCATGTCGTACTACCCCGCAGTTGGCTTCCAACGAGCTGAGAACGCCTTCGTCATCAGGCGAACGAGGTGACGCCAATCACTTCTCCACAACCGAGCACAAAATGCGCACTGCCCTACTCCTCATTGATATCCAATACGACTACTTTCCGGACGGAGCAATGGAACTGGTCGGAGCCGATAGCGCATCAAGTCAAGCTGCATCGCTCCTAGAAACCTTTCGCGAAAGAGCATTGCCTGTCTTTCACATTCAACACATATCGGTGCGACCGACGGCGACGTTCTTTCGCCCAAACACGCGTGGCGTGGATATCCACTCGAATGTGTTGCCAGCGTCAGGTGAGACGGTCATCACGAAGAGCTATCCAAACAGTTTTCGGGAGACGTCGCTGCTTGAAGCGCTTCGCGCCGCTGAAGTCACTAAGCTTGTTGTCGCCGGAATGATGACCCACATGTGTGTAGACACGACTGTGCGAGCAGCGTCTGATCTTGGCTTTGTGTGCACGGTGGCCCATGATGCGTGCGCCACCAGAGCTCTCACCTTCGGAGCTCAGACCGTACCAGCATCTTCCGTGCAGGCTGCGTACATGGCCGCGCTAGATGGATCGTTCGGGAATGTTCTTTCAACTGCGGAAGTCAGAGCCACCCTGCCATTGCCAGAATGAGGCCTAACCCCTCGTTCAAGCGGAGCGCCAACGGCAGGCCACCAAGCCCGACCCGGCGGTACGCGGTACATTTTCGCCGGCTCGGGCCTGTCGTCCTCCCGTCGTCGCCCGGTTAACTCCACGTTGGGCAGCAAATAAACTATTTTTTCATCTGAAACCTACGGAGGAAACCGTGAGCGAACGAAAACATACAAGCCCGAATGGAGAAACACGTTTTGAGGTTCGCGTTGAACTCTCGCATGTAGATCTCGCAGTATTCCGACGCGATTACGCTGGAGTTACTATTTTCCGGGAGGTTCGTGAGCGGGTGGCGTTCAATCTATTTGACCCCTCTACTTGGACAGGGCAGAGATTCGTACGTAGTGGGAATCCGGGCGCTATTGTCGTCACCTTCGCTTTCTTGGACGGGGCAGGTAACGACATTGGAGCACGGCTTAACCTGCAAAGCTCCGACCGTCCTGGCCATTTCGGGCGATTTTCGCTGTTCGTTTGGGGTGGGGTAGGGCGACAGCCAGATATCCTCGGGAACGATGCGCGCAGCGTACGCACAGTTCGCCTTGAGTACTCATTGCCGTGGGATACCAATCCTCGCACGCTAACTCAGAGCTAACACGAAAAACCAGGTGATCAAGTGCCCAACAAGGCGCTCCAGCCGGCGTTAGCCGTCAAGAGAGGGGTTAAAGGTGATCGAACCAAAAAGCTCATTCCCCGTGTTTATCGTTAAAGATCTCGATGTGACGAAATCTTTCTATACAGAGAATCTTGGCTTTGACGTTGTCTTTTCGGGTGATTGGTACATTCATCTGGTTTCGAAGTCGGGAGTTCAGATTGGTTTTCTGTTGCCAGACCAACCCACTCAACCACCAATATTTCATAAACCATATTGTGGCGAAGGCGTCATTTTCAGTTTGGAAGTGGAAGACGCTGATGGCGCTTTTGCAATGGCCAAGTCAAAAGCGTTAAAAATCGTGCTTGAATTGAGGTCCGAGGATTGGGGGCAGCGGCACTTCTGTATTCAAGACCCGAACGGGGTTCACTTGGACATCGTACAGTCTTTCGAGCCAACCGAAGAATATCGGAGTGACTATGTCTCGGAGTAAAGACCTCACTGACCTCAAGAATATCGGAAAGAAGATTGCAGGACGGTTGAACGAAGTCGGGATTTTTTCTGAGGACGATTTAAGGACAGTTGGTGCGGTTAGCGCATATAGCATGATCAAGGAGAAGCACCCGAATGAAACCTTACCGGT
>JBAQIQ010000067.1:0-32890 GCA_049288935.1 Candidatus Competibacteraceae bacterium | reverse complement strand
CTCCGGCTCCGGCTCCAAACCAATAAGCGGTCGCAGCGGCGGTATTGCTTACAAAGGCCACGAAAGAGGCGGCGGACAGGTATTCCGCCGCGCTTTCAAGCGACCTATCACCGGATTGCAGAGACTGAAAGACGGGCAAGCGTCGGCCCAAGTGGTGGAAATTCTACGAACTAACCGGCTTTTCATGTTGAGCCACAAACAGCCGCTCGCGGTAGAAGCGGAGTTCTTCAATGGAATCGCGTATATCCTGCAATGCCAGATGCATCGAAGCTTTTTTGAAGCCTTTGATCCGGTCGGGATACCAGCGTCGGCCCAGTTCCTTAACGGTGCTGACATCCAGGTTGCGATAGTGAAAATACGCTTCCAGTTCCGGCATACAACGCGCCATAAAGCGTCGATCCTGGCAAATACTGTTGCCACACATCGGCGAGTGGCCGGGCGGAACATACTGACGCAGAAACTGCAAAGTCTGCCGCTCCGCCTCGCCTTCGTCGATGCGACTGGCGCGCACCCGGGCGACCAACCCGGATTCACCATGCTGCTTGCGGTTCCATTCATCCATCGCCGCCAGCACGGTATCGCTTTGATGAATAGCCAGTACGGGTCCTTCAGCAAGCAGGTTCAATTGGCTGTCCGTCACCACCGTAGCGATTTCAATGATGCTATCGGTCTGAGGGTTCAGTCCGGACATTTCCAAATCAATCCAGATCAGGTTATCGGGAGACATTCGCATGATCCATTCAAAGTGGGCGGGGAATACCTGCGCCGGGCGTTCGCAGTGAGTGACTCATTTTACTCCCCTCGTTTGCTGGCGGGAGAGGTTACAGGAATTTGGGCCAGTCGCCGATTGACCCAGCGCCAGCAAGCGCGCATCCAGCATTCGCAGGATCGCCGGCGGCATCGAGCAACGCAGTCAGAGCCGGAACTCGGCGACGCCAGTTTGGGACCAGAACAAACCGGCTTGGTGATTAGCCCTTACGGCCGGGCGCTCATTGTCGAAGATCAGGACGGAAAACTTCAGCGTTGCACGGTGCGGCAAAATCTAGGTCGACTAGCGTGTGGCGACCGGGTAATTTGGCAAGCCTCCAGTGCCGGGGATGGGGTGGTCACTGCGGTGGCCGAGCGACGCTCACTATTAACCCGTCCCGATTATCGAGGCCAACTGCGTCCGGTGGCCGCCAATCTCGACGCGGTGGTGGTGGTGCTGGCGTCTTTCCCGGAGTTCAGTGAATCACTGGTTGACCGCTATCTGACCGCGATTGCCGCCATTGGCGTTCAGGCGCTGCTGGTGTTGAATAAAATAGATTTGCTGGATTCCTCGGCGCTGGCGGCCCTGACCCTCCGGCTGGAGCCCTATCAGCGGATTGGCTATCCGTTGCTACTGGCGAGCAGCCATACCACGCATGGGCTGGACGAATTGCAAACCTGGTTGTGTGGGCGCACCAGCTTGCTGGCCGGGCAATCCGGCGTGGGTAAGTCTTCTTTAATCAAGGCGTTGCTTCCAGATCGGGACATTCGCATTCAGGCCGTATCCGCCGCCACCGGCCTCGGCGCACACACCACCAGCGCCAGTACGCTCTATCATCTGCCGGGTGGCGGTGATTTGATCGATTCGCCGGGAGTACGGAGTTTCGGGTTGGGGGAAATCCGTCCGAGCGATCTGGAGCGGGGATTTCCCGAACTGGCGCCGTATCTCGGTTGTTGCCGGTTTTCCGACTGCCGCCATGACATCGAACCGGATTGCGCATTAAAGGCGGCGGTGGCGCGGGGTGAAATTGCGCCACGTCGATTGGAGAGTTACCGGGAATTACGGGCTATGTTGGACACCACTGCAAAACCGGGACCCTGATGATGAACACTGCCGAATCCTTGCACGACACCGTGCGAATCTTGTTGAACACCCAGGTTCAGGCGGTGCTGGCGACTCAGCGCGAGCAACAACCCTACACCAGCCTGATGGCCTTCGCCGTGACCCCTGATCTGCGGCACATCATTTTCGCCACCTATCGGGCCACGCAGAAATACGTCAATCTGCTGGCCAATCCACGAGTTTCACTGTTGATCGACAATCGATGCAACACCGCCAGCGACTACCGCGATGCGGTGGCGATTTCCGCCCAGGGTCAGGCGTATGAAGTCAGCGTGGATCATTATGCGGAATTGTTGCAACTCTATCTTCTGAAGCACCCCCACCTGCGGGACTTCGTGACGGCGCCGGATTGCGCCCTGCTACAACTAGAGGTGGAGTGCTACTACGTTGTCAGTCAGTTCCAGAATGTTGCTGAATTGAGAATGGGTTGAACCGGGCTGAATGCTCGTTAGTCCCCAATACTCATTCCCAACGCCGCGCCCTGACTGCGGATGACTTCAGCGTAAAACCGCCCGCTGGCCTTGATGGTGCGCTGTTGCGTTGCGTAATCCACATGCGTCAGGCCAAAGCGCGGCGTATAGCCATACGCCCATTCAAAATTGTCCAGCAGTGACCAGGCGAAGTAACCACGCAGGTCCACGCCTTGGCGCCGGGCTTCCAGCGCTGCCCGCAGATGATCGCGCAGGTAGCGTTGCCGTAGCGGATCATCCACCAAACCTTCAGTTTGCGGTGAGTCATAGAACGCCGCGCCATTTTCGGTGATGTACAGCGGCAATGGCCCGTAGCGGCGGGCCACCCATTCCAGAATATCAGTCAGGCCCTGCGGGTAAACTTCCCAGTCCAGGCTGGTATAGGTCTGGTGCGGCTGGCGAATACGGGCGGCTTGCAGGGGCCAATCGCCAGGATCGTGTTGCACGACCTGCCGGCTGTAGTAGTTGACGCCGAGGAAATCCAGCGGTTGGCGGATCAAGTCGAGATCGGCAGCGGGAAATGCGGGCCAGGCTGCGCCGAAAATCTCGGCCAGTTCCGGCGGATACGCGCCCAGAAACACCGGATCGAGATACTGGCGATTCCAGTAAGCGTCAGCCCGCATCGTCGCGGCGAAATCCTCAGCCGATTCCGTCGCCGGGTATTTCGGCTCCAGGTTCACCACCAGGCCGATTTGGTGGCGACCGGCAGCGCGATAGACCTGCACCGCGGCGGCATGGGCGCGCAACAGGTTGTGTGAAGCCCATGGCGCGGCGAAGAGGTTACGTTGACCCGGCGCCAGGACGCCGTGTAAATAGCCGCCGTCCACTACGACCCACGGTTCATTCACTGTGACCCAGAGTTTCACCCGATCATCCAGCGTCCGAAACAGGAGGTGCGCGTAGTCGGCGAACCAATGGGCGCTGTCAGGATTCAGCCAGCCGCCGAGGCGATCCAGCGCCGCCGGCAAATCCCAGTGGTACAAGGTCAGCATCGGTTGAATGCCCTGCTCCAGCAAGGCATCAACCAGCCGTTCGTAGAAAGCCAATCCTGGCGCATTGACCCGACCGCGCCCCTCCGGCAGCACCCGACTCCAGGAGGTGCTGAAACGATAGGCGTTCAGCCCCAGCTCACCCATCAGCGCCACATCCTCCCGGTAGCGGTGATAATGATCACAGGCAAGATCGCCAGTGTCGCCATTGCGAGTGCGTCCAGGCGTATGGGCGAATTCATGCCAGATGCTGGGACCCGCGCCCTCCGCCAGCGGCGAGCCTTCAATTTGATAAGCTGAAGTCGCGGCTCCCCACAGAAAATCAGGCGGAATGTGCGGTTTGGCGAACATGGCGAGCGACTCCGGGAGTGGTGGCAAAGGGTGGGTCAGCAACGGGCGGTGCTGCCGGCAATACCGTGATCCAGGGCGCAACCCGCTGTGTCGAACAAGTGCAGATGCGCCGTATTGAGTAACAGACGCACCGCCTCGCCCTTGTGGAAAATGCGGATGCCCGCCAGACGGGCCGCCAGTACCGGGGCGGGAGGGGCCATCCCGTCGATTTGCAAGTACAGCAGCGTTTCGTGACCCAGATATTCCGCATCATGCACGGTGGCGCGTAAGCCGTTATCCTGGCTGGTGAGGGACAGTGACTCGGGACGAATGCCAGCGGTCAGCGGCGCATCCAGCCATTGCCGAACGTATTCGGCGGACAGGGTCAGCGGCAGGCTTTGTTCCCGCAGACGCAGACGTAACCGACCCTCGCTGACGGTGATGATTTGCGCCGGAAACAGGTTCATCGGTGGGTTGCCGATAAAGCTGGCGACGAAAGTATTGGCAGGCTGTTCGTACAATTCCTGAGGCGGCGCGACCTGTTGCAGGCGGCCCTGATGGACCACCGCCACCCGGTCGCCCAGGGTCATCGCCTCCGCTTGGTCGTGGGTGACATAAACGGTGGTTGCGCTCAGTCGATCCAGCAGCTCGCTCAATTCGGCGCGGATTTGCACCCGAAGTCGGGCGTCCAGGTTGGATAACGGTTCGTCCATAAGAAAGACCGTCGGTTGCCGCACCAGCGCCCGGCCCATCGCCACCCGCTGGCGCTGACCACCGGACAGTTGCCGGGGCAGGCGGTTGAGCAACTCGCCGAGGCTCAGCAACTCTGCCGCCCAACGCACCTGCCGTTCGATTTCACCGCGAGGCAAATGGCGCATTTTCAGTGGAAACTCCAGGTTTTGCTGAACCGTCATGTGGGGATAGAGCGCGTAATCCTGGAAGACCATCGCCACATTACGCTGCTGCGGCGACTGGTCGTTGACCACTGCGCCGCCAATGCGCAAGACACCGTTTGTCGGCGTCTCCAGCCCGGCCAGCAGGCGTAGCAGAGTGGATTTGCCACAACCGGAAGGGCCGACCAGCGCCAGGGCTTCACCATCGGCGATGGCCAAGCTGAAGGCGAAGATGGCTTGCGTTCCGCCCGGGTAGATTTTGTCGATGTTTTCGAATTCAACGTCGGCCATATTTTGGTCTACTCAGGGTCACCGGGACTTTCCGGCCATCACCCATCAGAAAAATTGTTCCGCGCCGAGCAGTGGCAACACCCACTGGATGATCGGATCGGCGGCAAAGTAGCGTTGAATGACGCCTTGCCGTAGATGATTCGCCAGCGCAATCAGGATCATGCTCTGGTCCAGGGCGAGGTAGTTATGCACGACCTGACCGGTCTGAGGGTCCACGGCGTCGTAGAACCCGAAATCGCCATAGATCGGATAGCGTTCCGCCAGCTTGCGGAGATTGGCCGTCGCTGTCACCGGGTCTACCAGCAGCGCCAGCGCCGCCGCGTGGGGCGTTACGGCGCCGGCCTGATAACCCCGCACCCCCAAAATTCGCGCCCCAAACTCGCCATAGCCGCCGGTCGGTTTGGAGCTCGGTGACAATCCCCAGACCGGATAGCCCAAATGCTCCATAGCGAAGCGGCGATGAATCTCGGTATGCGCCGCAGCATTCCGGCCCAGACTGGCTGGCGCATAATGCGGCTCATCCAGCACCAGCAGCGGCATCAACGCCTCGAACAGGCTGCCGCCCCATGACGGGACATACTTCACCTGCTTCCAGGCGTAATGGCCACCGGGAAAAGTGTGGCCATTAACGGTCTTGATCAGGCGGCCCTTGGGCGATTGCGACTGCCAGGTGAAATGGCGCGGAAAGGTGCGGGCCATGCGATACCAGTGTTCTTTCGGGACCTGACCCTTGCCAATGGCAATCAGACTGCCCAGCCGCGCTTCGCTATACAACAGTCCATAGTTATGTTCAGCACGGTGCGGCAAATGAACGTAATAACCGTGCATCATCAATTGATCGACCGGGTCATAAAATACTGCGTAATCCTCCCGGTCGATGAGCCGGGTACAACGATCCGCCAGTTCGGGAACACTGTTGCGCACCACCATCAATCCGGCGCTGAGCCAGGCAGAATCGACGAACGACACGAAGTGACTGGTGCGTTCCAACGTCGTGGTGTCGTAATAGTTGAAGAAAAATCCTCGCCAGGTTTCCAGTGACTCCAGACTGTCCAGCGTCCGGCTTAGCCGTGCCCACGCTTCAGCCGGGTCAATGAGTCCCAATTCCCGCGCCGCGACGATGTCGATCAGATACAGGCCGATGTTGGTTACGTTGGTGTAGTCGCCCACCCAGGCGCGTTCCGGGGCGACCGAACTATCAAAACGTACCGTATCCAGTGGCAGGCCATGCTCACGGTCGCTGAACGCTGCCAATCCTCGCCAAGTGTCGCGGGCAAGCCGCTCCAGAAATTCCCGGTCATTGCGGGGCAGCTCTGCGGGAGGCACTGTCAACTGCTTCGGCCAGCCCGCCAGCCGGGCGTGAATGTGGGGTTGGGCAGCGTCTTTCCCACCGTGCGCCATTTCCCAGGCGGTTTTCTTTAGCGGCGCCACCCGATCATAGATGCTGGGACCGGGTTGGCCCGTTTTGATCAACGCCAGGTCATCCAGCCAATAAGCCCCGTCGGTCGCCGGCGAGCGCCGTGGTTGTAACACGAGAGCGAATTGGCGCAGGTGCAGCCAGTTTTCAATACCATTCATCTGGTGCAGCGGAACCTGGAAGCGTTGCCAATCGCCGGTAACGCCCTCAATCAAGGTGCTGCCTTGACGGAGTAGACCGGGCGGACCACCCGCCAGCGGTTGTTTGAATTCCAGCTTTAACGCTTCGGCAAAACGGGTTTGCGCATCGCCGCGAATCCACAGTTCGAGATGATCGTAGGCGGAAGCGTCCAGATCCGGCAAACTCAGTTGCCAGCCCAGCGCCTCGGTTGCGCTGGAGTTGAAGCGGTACTGGAGATAGAGCGCTCGGCCGTTTTCTGTCCGTCCATCGGGCGTCAACTGGTAACGAATCCGACCCGCCGGCTGCTCTGGGTCAGTGGTCCAAGTGCTCATCGCCGTCCCCGGCATTGGGCTGGCGAATTGTTCAAAATCATGCAGGATCAGGGGGGCTGCGGCAAAAGCCGGCCCGGTGGTGCTCAACAGGAGCAAAATCAGTCGATTCAGGAAAGAAATCAGCATTGAAATAGCCAAGGGTCGTAGAGCGGACACTGACTATTGTAGATGAGGTTTGGCGCAAACAGGCCAGGCTGAAGACGCACGGCTGAATGAACGCGATAACAGCGCCAGCGCCTTGCTGCGGACCACGGGGTGAGAGCATCGGCGGTGGAGAACTATCCACGGAACGACGTTGAATGAGCAGAAAACAGTGAGGGTATGACGATGGTCAGTAGCTATCTGATTTGCGATATGTGCGGCGGGTTTGGTCCGCCAGCGAGCTTTTTAAGCGAGAACGGCTTGCGGCTTTGCTATCAATGCTGGTATCGGGAGCAGGGAGGGGACGACGTGTCGATAGCAGACCCTAAATCAGATACAGCGCCAGCAGTGGAACTGGCTTCCGACCCACCGGCGCCCCCGGATCAATCCCGCAGCAGTTCATAACTGACGCGATAGGCATCGGCCAAGGCCGCCATATAAGCCTCATTGACTTGTTCGGCGTCCAGACCCGACTCTTGCAATGTCGCCCAGTCGCACTGCTCGTAAGCCAAGGTGCAGGCCAGGATGCGGCCCAGCGCGCCCTCGTGGCGCAGCAGCGCCCCGTTGACCTCTTCTTCCAGTGGCAGCGCCGCCAACACTTCCGACATCGGCGCCTGCGCGACCAAATCGAGCACTGACAGCAGGCCAACCGTAAAACTGGCGTCGCGCTGCTGAATGCCCAGTTGCTCACCCAACAACTCGCACATCTTGGCGCGCACCAGCGCAATCGTCATCAGGTCGCTGCGCATGTTTTCGGCTCCAGACATCGAGATGAGCGTCGCCCAGGAACGCACGGTGCGCAGTCCCAGCAACGCAACCGCTCGTTGGATGGATTCAACTCGTTGCGGCAGACTGAAATAGGCAGAGTTGATGTAGCGCAGCAACTTGTAACTGAGGGCGACATCCTGGGCGATCAGGGAGGCAATCGCTTTGAAATCGACATCCGGTTGATTAAGCGCGCTGATCAGGCGCAACACCGCCAACTGGTTGGTTTGGATGCCCTGAAATTTGAGCAAACGCGGTTGGGAAAAATGCCGCCCCTGGAAAAAATTGAACCCCAGCTTCTGGCATGTTTCGAGGGTTTCTTGATCTTCGATGCCGCTGGCGATGATCGTCAGGCCGCGTTGCTGAAGTTGGGCGACCAGCCGGCGCGCTTCTTTTTCCGGGGTCGTCGCGATGCTGATCCGCACCGATTCGGCTACTTCCAGTAGCGCCTGGTAGGCCTCATTGTCTACATACTCGTCCAGCAGAAAATGGTAATTATCCTGGCGCAGGGCGCGGAGTGCGTCGAGCAGCGGGCGATCCACGACAATATCGGCGACCACTTCAAACACGATGCGTGAGGAGGCTGTCGTGAGTTGTCGTAACGTCCCCTGAACGAGCAAATTGCGGGCGATGTTTAAAAATACCTTGCTTTCACCAACCAACGGTTCCAACCCGACCTCGGTCAACGTGTTGAACAGGATCTGGGTGCGCTCCATCTCGACATCCAGCAATGGAGCATTTTCAGCTATCACTTCGCCATCGGTGGGATGGTAGGACAGTTGGTAGCCCTCCACCTGGAGAGCGGAATCGTAGATCGGCTGGCGGCCCAGATAGATTTCTTTCATGAATGCCCCACTTTCGGGTCAAGAGGGTTTGATAGATCGCCATCATACCAGCCTGTTGGCTTTTCAGCGGAACTGAATGATTGGCGAGCAGGGGCAAGGCAGGCTTTCAAATCGTCGGTTTGGCCAGATTCCGGCGCACCGGGCGGCGCGGCGACGATGGCCGGTTCAGTTGGCGGCGGCGCGGTTTTGCCCAACACCAGTTGCGACAGCAACATGCCGGCGAACATCAGGCCGCACCCCATCAATCCGCGTCCGGCCAGGGTCTCGTTCAGCAGCAACCAGCCTCCTAAGGCAGCGAACACGGTTTCCAGACTCAGGATAATAGCGGCGTGAGCGGGTGGCGCATCGCGCTGGGCCACCACTTGCAGGGTGAAGGCGACGCCGACCGATAGTAATCCTCCGTAGAGAATCGGCAACGTTGCGCCGCGTAGCCCGTCCACGGTCATCGGTTCGCTGACGATCGCAACCGCCAGGCTTAGCACACCACAGACGATGAATTGTAGAAAAGCCAGCAGGATGGGTTCGACCTGCCGCCCAGCCAACCAGCCGATCGCCAGTACATGCCCGGCCCAGAAAAACGCGCCGATCAGCACCAAGCCATCGCCTTCGGTGAGCGTCAAACGGTCGTTCATCGTCAGCAGATAGAGGCCCATGACGGCCAACAGGGCGCCAGCCCACGTACCCCAGGGCGTGCGATGCCCCCATAGCAAGCCCAGTAGCGGTACGACGACGACATACAAACCGGTGATGAATCCCGCCTTGCCCGCGGTCGTATGGACAATGCCAACTTGTTGCAGTGAAGCGCCGATGAACAGAATCGACCCGGCCAACAGACTGCCGGCCAGTGTGAGCCGTTCTCTGCCAGGGTGGATGAACGGGCCAGAGCGTCGTTGTTTGATCCATAGCAATGGCGCCAATGATAGCGCGCCGAGCAGGAAGCGAGCGCCGTTGTAGGTGAAGGGACCGACATGATCCATGCCGGCTCGCTGGGCGACGAAAGCGATGCCCCAGATGATTGCCGCTAGTAATAATAGTACTTCTGCCTTGAAGGCCTTGAGGGTCAACATGTTCGATGCGTGCAACAAAGGAAGGGTTACAGTGGCGGCAGAGGGCGGCATGATACCTGACTGACGCGGTTTCGGCATGATAGCGCTATTCTTTCATTCTCAAACCTGCTGCTGGCTTGCCCAATGGCGGAAAATCCTTATAATCACGTCCTCACCTCCCATGCCGGGATGGCGGAATGGTAGACGCAGTGGACTCAAAATCCACCGGTAGTGATACCGTGAGAGTTCGAGTCTCTCTCCCGGCACCAATAAAAACAGCTATTTAAGGCTGTTTTCTCTTTTCTTTGGCGGCTGGTAGTGCGGGGGTTAGGCTGGATTTAGGCTTGATGCTTGGTCGCCGAGGGCGCTGCGGCGTAACCTATGCTTAATTTTTAGGCGGTGATTGAAAATTCAACCTTCCGAGGAACTGCCGTTGAAGTCGAAATGGTGGGTGGTGATTCTTTTAGCTTTGGTGACTGCGCCAGTTTGGCCGAGTGAAGTATTCGTTACTCCAGATGGTGAAACCTGCGTGCAGCTTGGGCAATCAAACGTAGTTTCTTGTTCCGGCGGTAACACAGACAACAGTGCTGCTGACCGCGCACAGGAAGTACGCAATGACCGTGTGCGCATGAAGCAATACCAGGATTGTCTGCGTACTTCCGACTGGCCCGGCAAACCAGGGCGTAGCGAATGCGCGTCTATGTACGGACAGTGACATCCTCCCCGCAGCCCTATACGCTGTCTAACCGTCGTCCTATTCTCAAAATAACCCAATCGGGTTGACCGTCAAATTGGGGTCAGTCAATAAACCCCCCGTGGGTTTCCCAGAAGAATCCAGTTCGGGTAAATAATTCTGCAAAGGGCCGAACGTACAGGCGGATCGAATCACTGCCGGTTGTCCAAAAGTCCCTTGCGCTTTGATCGTGTAGGCCCATACGGGGAGCGGACACTGTAACCGCTCATCCCAAACGTAGTGGAATATATCCTCTGTCGCCGTTGCAGGGACAGGCACATCTCGCACTAAGTGCGCACTGCGAGTAACGCTGAAATTTCTACCAGGGATAAAACCCGCACTGGCCCCCACTGCTCCAGGGAATCCTACGTTATTCTCAAAATCCACCGGTAGTGATACCGTGAGAGTTCGAGTCTCTCTCCCGGCACCAATAAAAACAGCTATTTAAGGCTGTTTTCTATTCTCTCTTCCCTGTTGTCTGTTAACCAATCTTGTCGTTTTCGAGTTGAGTACCTGTTTTCCCAGGTCCGGGCTGATTGGAACGGAGCGGTTTTTACCGTTTTTCGTGTCGATGAACGTTACCAGCCCTTCGGTAACTTGTTCTGCTCTTAGCTTTTCTGCTTGACTCCATCGGGCGCCAGTCGCTAGACAAAGCAAGGCTATTCCCCGATCCCGCCCGCTGGTATCTGCGATGGCCCGCCGATCCCGGTTTGCATACCCAACCGTTGGCGCAAGTCATCGGGCGCAACCTGAATGCTTTTATGCCTTACGGTTCCGCCGCTCGGCGCTGGAATGGGCCGGGCAACTGCGGGAAGCCGGGCGGTGAGCGGGCGCTTCCTTTCACAATGAACGTCCTGAAATCACAAAAAATTCACTTGCCCTGTTTATCATCTCCAGATTTTTTCACCCCTTGAGGAGAATATCCATGCGAGTCCGTCCCCCATTCGCCCTGCTGACTCTGCCGCTGCTGCTCGGCCTTTCCGCCTGCAATGGCGATGACGACAGCGGCGCAACGACGCAGCCGATCACGATCACCGTCCTGCATAGCAACGACACTCACAGCAATCTGGAACCGTTCACGCCTTCCGGCGAACCGCAACAGGGCGGCGTTACCCGTCGCAAGACTTTGGTGGATCGGGTGCGCGCCAGCGAACCAAACGTGCTGGTGATGGACGCCGGCGACTTCATGCAGGGCACCCTGTTCTATAACGCCTGGAAAGGCTCTTCCGACATCATGGCGATGAACGCGATTCGCTACGATGTCGCCACCTTCGGCAATCATGAATTCGATCTCGGCCCCGAGGAACTGGGCCGGGTATTGCGCGGCGAACCGGTGACGATTGCCAACGCCCAGTACAATACCGAAAAACCCAGTTTCCCGATGGTGTCTACTAATGTGGACGCCTCCGCCGAACCGGCCTTGACCGGCCTGTATCGCAAAAGCCTGATCATCGAGCGCGGCGGCGAGAAGTTCGGCATCCTGGGCGTCACCACCGACACCACTTCCAACATTGCCAGCCCTGGCGCGAATGTGAAATTTCTGGATTATGTCGCCAGCGTCCAAGCGGAAGCCGATGCTCTGCGCGCCCAGGGCGTGAACAAGATCATCCTGCTGTCGCATTACGGCTACGGGGTGGATGTGGTCAGAGCCAGGCAATTGTCGGGCGTAGACCTCATCGTGTCCGGCCATGATCACGCGCTGCTGGGTAATCCCGCTGACATCGAAAAAGTCGTTGCCGTCCAGAAAGATCGAGTCAAGGGGCCGTATCCGACGGTGATCAAGGACCGCGACGGTAACAATACCTTGGTGGTCAGCGCCTACGAATGGGGCCGCTGGCTGGGACAAATCAAGGTAACGTTCGATGCCAACGGTCTGATTGAGGACGGCGCGTGGCAGGGCAATCCGCTGTTCGTGCGCGGTTGCGACAATACCGATTGCAGCAAGGAAGCTGCGCCGGAAGACCTGACGCTGAAAGCCAAAGTGGCCGAATACAAAGCTCCGATCACTGCATTGAACAGCGTCATCATCGGCCAGACCGTGGTGGCTTTCGACGGAACCCGCGAACCGGGATTGCGCACGCAGGAGATGCCGCTGGGCAATCTGATTGCCGACACCATGCTGCGCTATGCCGGCGCTTCCTATGGGGCCAAAGTGGCGATCACCAATGGCGGCGGCATCCGCGCCGGATTGCCAGCGGGCGATGTCAACTTCGGCCAGGCGGTGATGGTGCTGCCGTTTGGCAACACCATCGCGGTGCTGGATTTAACCGGCGCGGAACTGGTGGCGGCTTTGGATAACGGTCTGAGCAAAGCCTATGACCCGGCGACCAATGCCACCCGCTCTACTGGCGCGTTCCCGCAGGTATCCGGCATCAACGTGACTTATTGCAAAACCCCGCTGCCTGCGGTTTGCCCGGGCGCGTTGCGGTCTGGCGGTCTCGTCACCAGCCTGAAAGTCGGCGATCAGCCGGTGAATCTGAGCGCAACCTATCGGATCACCACCAATAACTTTATGGCAGGCGGCGGTGATTTTTACGCTATATTCAAAGCCGCGTGTGATCGGGCGGCCAGCGGCGGGTTCTGCCAGGATAGCGGGGTGTTGATGCTGGATGCGCTGGTGACCGAGTTCCAGACCGGTTCGCCGGTCAGTCGGCAGGTGGAAGGGCGCATCGTCGCGCAGTAGTGGTGGATGAAAACTATGGTGTGTCGAACCACCCGGCGCAACGCGCCGGGGTGGTTTGCTCTTTTCTCAAGCCAGGGTCACTACCTTGTTTTCCCCCTTGCGATAGGCAAAGCGTTTGATCTGCACCTTGCCCGCCAGCGCCTTGGGGTCATCGTAGTAAGACTGGGTGACTTCAGCCGCAGCCAGTAGATGATAAGCCGCTACCGTCTGCTCGCCGCTCACCTCTATCAGCACGAAACCGTGACTGCCGGTATCAGCCAGCATCAGCTTGTTGAATCCGGCTTTCAGGGTCGCATCGAGATTCGTCACCAACAATTCCTGCAATCGCTGTTGCTGGGCGGGTGTAAACCCGGCGGCGACCACCTGAATCGCGGTTCCTACGAAATTGCCGAAAGTTTCCGATGACACGGCTGGCGAAGTGAAATCAGCCACGCCATCATGATCAGTGACAAAAGCCGAGTGAATATCCCCGGCGAACAGGAAGCTGTTGCCGCGCTGCTTCAAGGTCGCCAGCAATTGCGCCCGCCGATTGGGGAAACCATCCCATTGATCGACGTTGACTAGGAACCGGGTCTGATAATCGGCCGGTAACGTGGTTTCCGCTGATAAATCCCAGACGAGCGAGGTGGTGGATACCGAGCTGGCGACCGCCATAAACGTCGCGTCGGAACTGGCGAGACGCTGATTGAACCAGGCTTGCTGGACATCGCCAAACACGTTTTCCCGATTCTGGCCGGTGGCCTGCTGATAAGCGGCATAGAGCGAGTAAGTGGCCTCCACCACGCCGTAGCGCGAGCCAAATTCGCTGAAAAAAGCCGTTTTGCCCAAATGCAGATAAGCGATGCCGCGATCCAGTGCGCTATAGGTCGGCTCCTCGATCAACGGTAGTGGACTGGCGCCAGGAATCTGTCCAGCCGCGACCGCCGTGTTGAAAAGCTGAATCAGTTGATTCACTACGAAGGCGCTGGTTTTCCCCGCCAGATCGGCGGCGGCTTTCGGCGCGGCTTGAGCCGCCGACAATCCAGCTTGGATATACGCTTGGGTCAGCACCGGAATCAGCGCCGGTTGGTAGGCATTCCACGGCGCCACGCTCAAATCCACATAGGGACCGAAAAAAGCTTTTTGCTGTTCATAAATCGCCGCGCCATTGCCGGGAGACTGCGCATTGAACACGGCAATCAACGCCGCCTTGTCCATGACGACCATGCCGGGGAAAGCGTCTTCGGGAATGCGATGATCGGGGCGGAAACTGCGGGTATCGGTGCAGACCAGATGCAAATGCCGCCCAAAGCGGAATTCCCGATACAACACCGTGTTGGGAAACAGCTTGTCGGAAGGGGTATTGAATGCGCCACTGGCAGTTGCAGTCGGGTCATCCACCGGCATGTATTCAAAAAACACCTGCTCGGCGCGTTGACGACGCGACGGGTCATTTTCATTCTTCAGGCCATTGAAATAGTTGGCGGTTGCGCCATAGCAGTCGTCGGAATACTCATGATCATCCCAAATGGCGATCATGGGAAATCGCTCCTGCATCTGCTGCAACATCCGGTCAGTGCGGTAGCGTTGATAAATTTCGCGGTAATTGGACACGCTGCTGGCGGCGTAATAGGTCGCGCTGCCCGAACCGAGCGTAATCGCGCCAGCCGTGTCGCTAAAGCTGATGGTGCGCGTCCCGCCGGGCGTCTGAAAGCGCGGATCGCCGGTGGTTTCGTAGATGTAGTCGCCGACATAGGCGACAAAATCCGGTTCCGGGGTCTGCTGCAACAGCCAGGCGAGGGTGTTGTAGTAGCGCCCGATGTAATCCTGGCAATTTAGCACCGCGAACCGCACCGGCGTATCCGCATCCGCAGTCGGCGCGGTGCGAGTGCGCCCAGTGTTGGAGGCGTAATCCACGCTGTCCTTGCGATAGATGAAGCGGTAGTAATAGGTGGTCGCGGGTTGTAAATCGGTCACTTTGACCTTGATGCAACGATCATGGGCGGGTTCGGCCAGCAAACCGTCGACATTCAGCACGATCTTTTGGAAATCGGCGTCCTGGGCCAATTGCAGCCGCAAACCGAGCGCATTGCCGCCCGCCGCCGCATCGGCAACCCGCGTCCACAACACCACGCTATTCGGTTTGGGATCGCCAGAGGCCAGGGATTGCGGGAAAAACGCTGCGCCGGGCAACGGGCCGCTATCGCCCACATTATCGTCACCGCCGCAACCAGCCAGCGTCAAACTGGCGGCGGCGGCGCTCAATAAGGTGACTCGCAGAAATCGTCTACGGGAAGGATCAGTCATGGCGCATGCACTCGCAGGTGGGAAAATAAACCCACCATATTAATGAATGTCTGTTGCGGTTTTGTGGAATGGCTTGCGCTTGCGGAAAGGTACAACGGGCATTCTGCCGCCTTGTGAATATGGCCGCAGATGACCCCATCAAAACCGCGATGCCGGGCCGAACGCGCCACCGCCGCTTCAAAGCGGGCAATGTAGGCGGCGGCCTGGCCGATGCGCAGTTTGAGAAAATGCGCCAGAGACCAATAGGGATCATTCAGCCGCCGCCGAATTGCTCTCATCGGTCATCGAAAAAGTCGAACATCGCGTTAACTCGCTATTTTTGGCTCTTTTGTCTTCTTTTCTTCTGGCGGCGTGTGCGATTCCTGGTGTTCTTTTTTCTCTAATGATGTGGTGTGGTTGCGTAAAATTAGGATGTTGCCTTGCTGTGTGAATTCCAAGTGTTTGAGTACGCTCATACCGAGTAGTATCTGTTCATCATTGTTCATTCCTGGATTCAGTGCAGCTTGCACTTCACGCAGATGAAAGGGGCCTAGCGTCAGGCTTTTGATTTTCGTGAATCGAATATCAACTACGCCGTTGGCGGTTTGTGATTTTCCGTAGGCCCCTGGGGTTAAATTCAGTGCAGGCCCTTGGTTGGCCGGTACTGCAACCAAAGTTGCGCCAGTATCCAGCATAAACGTCACGGGCTGGCCGTTGATGGTGCCTGGGGTTATGTAATGTCCTGATCGGTTGCGTTCCAGGATCATTTTTTGTGCGCCGGCGGTGCTATGTAGAAGGTTTCGGTTTGGGTTGTTTTGGTGTTCCATCCATTGATCGAAAAAAACGTATAGCAAGCCCAGCACCAGCAGCCAAGCGGCTGTAATCATGCCCCAACCTAGCTTTACCGTGTCATCGGTATAGAGTTTTCTGGGTTCCCATCTATTCCATCGGTAGAGTGGCCTATTCTCTTTATTGGCCTTTGCTTTTTGTCTCTTCCTCAGCACTAGGGCGGTGATAGCGCCGATTGCTACCAGCAAGGCAAGCAGAATGATCGAAATCATCATGTTGCTGCTGATCATTTTCGTTTCCTACCTCTTTCTGCTTTGGTAAGCATACCAACGTCCGCGCTGGTCGGGATAACGCAGCCGAGGGTTTTCTCTACGCGACCGAGTCATTTCCTCCGGGCGGGCTCACAAACGACGGGCAACAACTCGGAAAAATCCTGAATTGCCGGAAACCCTTCCGGTATGCGGGGTGGATCGGCGGAATCAGGCCGCAACACCGACACCAGATACGTAATTCCATACTCCTGCGCCGTCCGCAAAATGGTCGGATTATCGTCCACCAGTAAGGTCGTCGCTGGATCAAATGGCTCCACTGTCCGTAATCGTGGCCAGAATTCCAACTGTTCCTTAACCAGTCCAAGGTCATGAGCGCAAACCATGGCGTCAAAATACCCGGTCAGCCGGGTTTTCTCCATTTTCAGCGCCAGACTGTCCTGGTGGGCGTTCGTGACCAGCACCACTCGCTTGCTGGCGGCGCGCAGCGCATCCAGAAATTGCCGAACATAGGGATGCACGGTGATCAGGTGCTCGATCTCGCGCTTCAAAGCAACGATATCGAGCGCCAAATCCTGCGTCCAATAGTCCAAACAGTACCAGTTCAGCGTCCCTTCAATAGCCTGGGTGCGGGCCTTGACTTCGGCATGGGCTTGCGCGAGCGATAAACCATGACGCTCAGCGTAACGCTCCGGGACCAGCTCCCGCCAAAAATGGTTATCGAAACGCAAATCCAGCAAGGTGCCGTCCATATCGAGCAGGACGGTGTGGATCTCTGGCCAAGGTAAGGGTGCGATCATGACAAAAGGCTCGGTTGGCAGGCGGTATGGGCGCAGTTTTTGTGTAGAATTAAAACGGAATGCATGGTGACTGGTTCAGTATTTGTATGACCACCCTGGCCCGTGAGGTTTTTTACGTCATGATCGACGTTCCCGACATCGACTTGCCTGCTTTGGCGGAACCGGTTCAGGCCATCGCCCGGGCGGCGGGACGCTGCATTCTGGATGTGTACGCGGGTTCGTTCAGTATCACCGAAAAAGCCGATCAAAGTCCGGTGACCGAGGCTGATCTCGCGGCCCATGACAGCATTCTGCGCGGTTTGACCCCGCTGACCCCGCATATTCCTATCCTGTCTGAAGAAGCGTCCGACATCAGCTTTGCCGAACGCAGTCGTTGGGAGTGGCTGTGGTTGGTGGACCCGCTGGATGGCACTCGCGAGTTTATTCGGCGCAGCGACCAATTTTCGATCAATATTGCGCTCATCCATCAGCATGAAGCGGTGTTCGGGTTGATCTTGTCGCCGGTTGATGGCGCTTGTTATTTCGCTTGGCGCGGCGGCGGCGCTTGGAAAAAATCGCGTAAGCAGCCGACCCGGCGTATTCACGTAGCCCAAATTTGCCACCAGCCGATTCGGGTTACCAGCAGTGAAGCCTCTTACCGAAGCCGTCGTTTGCAGGAGTATTTACAGCAGATCGGCGAGTACCGACACCTGTTTTTGGGCAGCGCGCTGAAATCCTGCCTGATCGCTGAGGGCGAAGCCGATTTATATCCTCGCTTTGGCCCGACCGGCGAATGGGATACGGCGGCCTCTCAGGTGATTCTCGAAGAAGCGGGCGGTCATCTGACCGACATGCAATTGCGGCCACTGCGCTACAATGCCCGGCCCGTACTCATCAATCCGGATTTTTTCGCGTTCAGCGACGCCCGGCGTGACTGGTCGCAATATCTGCCGCAACGCTCCGCGTCGGTGCTCATAGCTTCCGTGTCCAGTTATTAACACCCGATTTCGAGCCCCGCCATGCCCTACGAACGTTATCGCCTTGATCTGGAAAGGGAAGGTTTCCAGCATGATCCCGCCCAGGAACGGGCTGTCCGGCATTTGCAGAAAGTCTACGATCAACTGATGGCTCAGCCGGAGCCGGCTCCCGCCAAGAAATCCGGGGGATTGTTCGCCCGACTGGCCGGCCGCGATAAACTCGCTGCCACGACAAGCGCTCCTGCGGTGCGCGGGCTTTATCTGTGGGGTGGGGTAGGGCGCGGTAAAACCTATCTGGTGGATACGTTCGTCGATGCCCTGCCCATTGAGCGCAAGCAGCGTATTCACTTTCACAGTTTCATGCGCGCCGTTCACGCAGAGCTGAAGGAACTCAAACAGCAACAGGACCCATTACGCATCGTGGCTCGTCGCTTTGCTGAACAGGCGCGGGTGATTTGTCTGGACGAGTTCTTCGTTTCCGATATTACCGATGCCATGCTGCTGTATGGTCTATTGAAAGAATTGTTTACCCAGGGTGTTACGCTGATCACGACCTCCAATATCCCGCCCGATGATTTGTACAGAGACGGTCTGCAACGCGCCCGTTTCTTACCGGCGATTGAGTTGCTGAAACAGCATCTCGATGTGTTGAACGTGGACGGCGGCGTGGATTACCGATTGCGTTATCTGGAAAAGGCGGAAATCTATCATTACCCTCTGGATGACAAAGCGCAGCAGATTCTGGAAGATGTCTTCACGCATATTGCCCCGGAACCCGGTCATCGCGGCGGCGATCTGGAAATCGAAGGACGCTTTATTCCCACCCTGCGTGAGGCGGATGGCGTAGTCTGGTTCAATTTCCGGGCAATTTGTGACGGGCCGCGCGGCACGAGTGACTACATTGAAATCGCCCGTTGCTTTCACACCGTGCTGATTTCCAATATTCCGGTCATGGATTGGCAGATGGAGAATCAGGCGCGACGGTTTGTGAACCTGGTCGATGAATTTTATGACCGGAGCGTGAAGTTGATCCTCTCCGCCGCTGCGCTGCCCCTGGAGCTGTATACCGGCCAAAAGCTGAAATTCGAGTTTCAACGCACCGTCAGCCGGTTGCAGGAAATGCAGTCGCATGACTATCTGGAACGGCCGCATCTGCCGTAAGACGCTCTCTCTCTCTCTCTCTCTCTCTCTAGCAGGGAGGGTCAGGAGCGAAACATGACTCCTCCGGTAGACTTTCCTGTGATAAGACTCCGCGGAGGGCGCCATCGATGCCGAGGCGTACCCTTCAGGCGATCCCCTCGCCCAGCCGGAGTACGAGTACGGTCAAGGGGTGTCCTGGTAGCGGCCCGTCTCGGGTTGCCGGACAGGCCGTTGCCGCTCGCGAAAACCACCTTCATTTCCTCCCGACAGGCCGATTTCGGCGTCCCGTTCACCCTTCAATGGTCAGAAAGGTTTGAACCGAGCCTTGACTGCACCCCCGGACGGGGAGGATAAATTATGATTTAGGGTCGGCTGCTAATGTGCGCTTGACTGCACCCCCGGACGGGGAGGATACTTCAGCGTAAGTATTTAAATTTCCTATCTTTCGACGTTTTTTTACATCACGGCGCGCACGAGCGTTTACCGGGTGCGGCTGGCGGCGAAAGGCATTCGCCCGGTGGCTTGCTGGCTTTGCGTCCAAACTTCAATGCGTGGGAGAGAGAGAATGGCTGACCCGATCTGGCTGGATTCCAACGTCATCATTAAGGGTGCGGATGGCAACGCCACTTATCTGCAAGCCCTGCGGGGGTGGATAGCGGCGGGCCACAAACTGCTGATCCCGCCGGCTGTGCGGCATGAGGTTTTGTTTGGAAATCCTTTAACGATGAAAGGATCGAAGCCGGTCACCGCCCAGCAGCCGTCGGCCGCGACGCGGCAACGTCGGGAACAGTTCTTCAAGACGATGCAAATCGAAGTCGATATGGCAGGAAAGCAGATGGACCCCAGTACGCGGATCGGGCTGAACATGCAGGAACTCCCGCTCGGCCAAGGCGGGGCCCACGGTGCGATCTCGGAATCGGACGGCCTGGTGCTGAGCCAGGTCAAGGCTGGGGCGGCGGCGCGAGGGATCCGGGAGCCTGTGATGCTCACAGGCGAGGGGATTGTCAAGGGTCCGTATCTGCAGGCGACGAATTACGGAGTGCGGGTGTTGCCGATCGATGCGCCGGCCGCTCCGGCATCGCCGGCGACTGGCGTCGCGCCACCGCCCAGGACCAGCACGCCTGGGGTTTCGAAGACCATTTCCACCAACCGGGCTCTGCGCATGATCCGGTTTAGCGGCGGCACGATCATCAAGAGCGTGGGGCTGATGGCAGTGATCGCCCTGATCCAGCATATTGCGGATAAGGGGCTGATCGAGAGGGGTCTCAAACGGATCGAGCCGAAGATTAGCGCTGCCATCGACGAGCGCATCGCCGCTATCGCAAACTTGCAGGCGAAGGGAAAGAACGCGTTTGCGAACATCGTGGTAGAGATCTTCCGCATCCACCATCCGCGTTCGCCGGAATTGTCGCAACTGCCGCTGGTCCGGCTTGGCTACGTGGATATTAGCACCGAGGACATGAACTACCCAGGCGCTATGCGCACGACGAAGGACCCTTTGACGGGCACGGAAGAGATCAATCCGTTTGTGTATTCCACGAGCGTCGCGCTTCCCCTAGAGACCGTCAAACTTTGGCGGGATTACGCCGCCGAGTGGGAGTGGTTCGAGAGTCAATTATTGAAGCTGCAGGGACAGGGCCACGTTAACCTGAAGGCGCAAAGGGACCTGTTGGAACGGGAGATCGTTGAAGGGTTCGGCGCGCACGCCAAGGTAGTGCTGGGCCCGGCGATGTGGCCGCGCTTCAAGTTGAAACGCGCCTGAGCGGAGTTGGAGCGGGTGGGCTACTTTTTCTTGTATGTATGGATGCGGAAGTCGGAACCGAAGGCACCGCGGTCGAGCGCGGGAGGGGCTCTAGTGGGTCAAACGGTTTGCTTATCGCCATTCTTGGGGGTGTGATGGATCTCCAGCCGTTCGATCAACGTGCGGGCCACGGCCGGCTCGAAGGCCTCGTACAGGGCGGCAGGTTGGTGGGCGTTCGTCGTCCCAGCCCGGCCCGCCGTCGCCGACATCGGCCTTGAGCAAAATGCGGGCATGGATTAACACCGATGCGGCCCGCCTCCCAGTATGAATCAGGTCTTCCAGTTCGGTGCGTTTCTCAGCGGTCAGGCGGACGAGGTATTTCGGCAGTGGCATGGTCAGACTCCGGGTCGGGGGTACCCTTCCAGGAAAACTCTTGTGCCGCTTAAAGTCAAATCAGGTCGGGTGAAGCACTAACCCCGCGCTGCAAGCTCTCGCCATCACAGGAAAATTTACAGGACTAGGAATTTTGAGCAGATGAAACCGGTGAATTATTTTTCAGCCGTTGCCAACCCTTTCACTCACGATCAGCCGGCCTGTACCGGGATATTACTGACCAATCTCGGCACCCCCGATGCCCCGACCCCATCGGCTTTGCGCCGCTATCTGGCGGAATTCCTCTGGGATTCACGAGTCGTGGAAATTCCCCGGTTGCTGTGGTGGCTGATTCTGCACGGTGTCATCCTGCGCATTCGCCCAGCCCGGTCAGCGCATAAATACCAAACCATCTGGACGCCAGACGGATCGCCGTTGCTGGCGATCAGTCGCCGACAGACGGCGGCGCTGGCGGCCATCCTCAAGCAGTGTTGCCCCGGTCCCGTCCGGGTGGCGCTGGGAATGCGTTATGGCAATCCCTCCATCGCCACCGCTCTCTCTGAATTGCGAACGGCGGGCGCGCAACGCCTCCTGGTTTTGCCGCTTTACCCACAATATTCCGCTGCTACGACCGCTTCCACTTTCGATGCGGTCGCCGCCGAATTGCGGACCTGGCGCTGGTTGCCGGAACTGCGCTTCATCATGCAATACCACGATGACCCCGCCTACCTGGGTGCGTTGGCCACGCACCTCCGCAGGGCTCGCGTTGAGCAGCCTGGGGAGCGGTTGCTGTTTTCCTTCCACGGCTTGCCCAAGCGTAATTTACTGGCCGGCGATCCCTACCATTGCCAGTGCCATAAAACCGCCCGATTAGTCGCTGAACGGTTGGGGCTGGCGCCGGAACAGTGGGCAGTGGCTTTCCAGTCCCGCTTTGGCCGCGCCGAATGGCTGCAACCGTATACCAGCGCACTATTGACGGACTGGGCGCAAGCCGGTGTTAAAAGCGTGGACGTCGTGTGTCCCGGCTTTGCCGCCGATTGCCTGGAAACGCTGGAAGAAATCGCCCTTGAAAACCGCCAAATGTTCCTGGACGCTGGCGGCGAGCGCTACCGCTATCTCCCGGCCCTGAACGACACTCCTGAGCACATCACAGCATTGGCTGGGCTGATTGAGAGGCAGACCGCCGGCTGGCCAGAATTCAGCGTCAGTTACGATTCCCGTGCTATCGCGGCTGAAAGCGCCGCCCGTTGCACTCGGGCGCAAGCCATGGGCGCAATGACCTGACGGGAAATCGCACGGTTTCAGTCTGATTGCCAGAACGCCTTCTATACTCATTGGAACGACGGATTGCCCGCTATCCACGCGGCGCGGTCCCCCTTTGATCCACTGAGAAAATCATGATTCACGGCGCCCTGTTTGATCTGGAAGGCGTATTGTACATTGGCGGCTATCCCCTGCCGGGCTCCCGCGAGGCGTTGCAGAGCTTGCGTGCGGCGGGCATTTCCATGCGCTTCATCACCAATAGTACGCGCACAACCCGCAGCGCGATCGTCAACCGGTTAGCGCGCATGGGTCTGGAAGTGCCAGTCCAACATCTGTTTACCCCGGTCGTCGCCGCCCGCAATTACCTGATCGCCCGCAAGCTAACCCCGCATCTGCTGGTTCATCCTGACATCCAGGGTGAATTTGCCGACCTGCTGGGTCCGCAGCCAGACGTCGTGTTACTGGGCGATGCCGGCGCTGGCTTCAGCTACGAGGCGATGAATCAGTGCTTTCGCTTGTTGCTGGAGGGTCTGCCTTTGCTGGCGATGGGCTCCAACCGCTACTTTCGTGAGGGCGATCAGTTCAGTCTGGATATTGGAGCGTTCATAGCAGCGCTGGAATACGCCGCCGAACTGGAAGCCGTGGTGTTGGGCAAACCTTCGCCGGATTTCTTTCAGGCGGCGGTCAACCATCTGGATTTGCCGGCCCAGGATGTCATCATGATTGGCGACGACGCCGAAATGGATGTCTGTGGTGCGCTAGCGGCAGGATTGCGCGCTGCACTGGTGCGCACTGGGAAGTATCGACCGGGCGATGAAACCCGGGTCGAGCCGGCGGGTGGGCGGGTGTTCAGCGATCTCGACGCCATAGTGGACTACATTCTCTGAAGTTGCGTGAATTGGGGGTAAAATCAGCCCTGACGCCCCCACCTCCGCAGGATTTTCCTGGAGTTCCCATGCGCATTCTATTTCCTGATATCAAGCCGTATGCTACCCAGCGTCTGGCGGTGGATGACCTTCACTGCCTGTACGTCGAGGAATGCGGCGTTCCTGGAGGTCTGCCGGTGCTGTTCCTGCATGGCGGTCCCGGCGCTGGTTGCGAGCCGCTGCACCGGCGTTTTTTTGATCCGCAACGCTATCGCATCGTGTTATTCGACCAACGCGGCAGCGGTCAGTCCAGTCCCCATGCCGAGCTGCATGACAACACCACCTGGCTGCTGGTCGCAGATATCGAAAAGTTGCGCGAACACCTGGGCATCGACCGCTGGCTGGTTTTTGGCGGCTCCTGGGGTTCGACCCTGGCGCTGGCCTATGCGGAAACGCATCCCGAACGAGTGATGGGACTGATTCTGCGCGGCATTTTTCTGTGCCGGGATCGGGACCTGCACTGGTTCTATCAGGAAGGAACCAGTCGGCTGTTTCCTGACTTGTGGGAGCATTTTCTTGCGCCCATTCCGTTCGCGGAACGAGAGGATTTGATCCCGGCCTATTACCGGCGGCTGACCAGCACCAACGAATTGGAACGATTGCGGGCGGCCAAAGCCTGGTCTACCTGGGAAGGAGCGACCCTGACTCTGGAGCATCATCCGCAGATCGTCGAGCAGTTTGGTGAGGTCCATCGCGCCCTGAGTCTGGCGCGGATCGAATGTCATTACTTCATCAATCAGTGCTTTATGGAGCCCGATCAGCTATTGCGTAATGCGAGTCGGTTGCGGGACATCCCCGGCGTCATTGTCCATGGCCGCTACGATGTGATCTGCCCGCTGGACAACGCTTGGGCGCTGCATCAGGCTTGGCCGGAAGCGGAATTACGCATTATCCCGACGGCTGGACATGCCGCCAGCGAACCGGGGATTGTCGATGCGCTGGTTTACGCCACCGAGCGCTTTGCGGATCGGTTGGCATGATCGGACTGTTGCAGCGGGTTTGTGCAGCACAGGTTGAAATCGAGGGGGAGAGGGTCGGCGAGATTGACGCCGGGTTGCTGGTGCTGATCGGTGTGGAACGCGGCGACGGTGAAGCGCAGGCTGAGCGGTTGCTGCAACGGTTGCTGAGTTACCGCGTGTTCGCTGACGCTGAGGGTAAAATGAACCGGAGTCTGCGCGACATCGGCGGTGGCCTGCTCCTGGTTCCGCAGTTCACTCTGGCGGCGGACACCCGCAACGGGTTGCGTCCCAGTTTCGCCGCTGCCGCGCCGCCCAGGCAAGGCGAGCGGTTGTTCAATCATCTGGTGGCGCAAGCCGGCCAGCAGCATACGCCGGTCGCTACGGGCCGGTTTGGCGCGCACATGCAGGTCAGCCTGATCAACGATGGGCCGGTCACTTTTTGGCTACAGGTGGCCCCGGACGCCTGATCATCGTGATGTGCGAGTGATCAGCACGCATCGCAGCGAACGCGCCGGTTTGCTGCTGGACAGCAAATCAGGCTTGATGCAGAATCGCCCTCTTCGTTTTGCAAGGATTATCGCTCAACTTATGGCTAAACTGCTGTTGCTGAACGGTCCCAACCTGAATCTGCTGGGAACCCGCGAACCTGGACTGTACGGCGTTGACACCCTGGTGGGCATCGAGCGGCGCTGCGTGGAGCTGGCGCAACATCTCGGCGCGCATGAATTGGCCTGTTTCCAGAGCAACGCCGAGCACGCGCTGATCGACCGCATCCACGCCGTCCGTCAGGAAGGCGTCGCTTTCATCGTGATCAATCCCGCCGCGCTCACTCATACCAGCGTGGCGTTGCGTGATGCCCTGCTCGGAGTCGGCCTGCCGTTTATCGAAGTGCATTTGTCCAACGTGTTCGCCCGCGAGCCATTCCGTCATCATTCCTATCTGTCTGACATCGCCGTTGGCGTGATCAGTGGGCTGGGCGCACAGGGTTATGAATTGGCTTTGCACGCCGCTGACCGCTACCTTGCCGCTGCACATCGGTAGTCGCCGCCATGCCTACGGACATTCGCAAAATCAAAAAGCTGATCGAATTGCTCGAAAAATCGGGCATTGCCGAAATTGAAATTAAGGAAGGTGAAGATTCGGTGCGGATCAGTCGCCATCCCCAAGGTGGCGCGCCGATGGCGATGTCACCGCAGTTTTGGGCTGGACCCAGCTACGGTTCACCGCCTCATCCATCCGTCACAGTCGCTGCACCCACGCCGGTTATTGAGGCGGAAGCGCCGATCAAGGGCCATGTGCTGCGGGCGCCGATGGTTGGTACGTTCTATCGTTCGGCCACGCCCGGCTCCAAGCCGTTCGTGGAAATCGGCCAAACTGTCAACGTCGGTGACCCGTTGTGTATCATCGAAGCAATGAAAATGTTTAATCAGATCGATGCCGACAACGCTGGCGTCATCGCCCAAATCCTGGTCGAAAATGGCCAGCCGGTTGAGTACGACCAACCTTTGCTGGTTATTGAGTAACCCGGCCACCATGTTCGACAAAGTCGTCATTGCCAACCGGGGAGAAATCGCCTTACGCATCCTGCGCGCCTGCCGGGAGCTAGGCATCCGCACCGTCGCTTTGCATTCCACAGTGGATCGTGAGCTTAAACATGTCCGCATGGCCGACGAGACGGTTTGCATTGGCCCGCCGCCCGCCGCTGAGAGTTATTTGAACATGCCAGCGATCATCAGCGCCGCCGAGGTCACTGACGCGGTAGCCATTCATCCCGGCTACGGCTTTCTGTCGGAAAACGCCGATTTCGCTGAACGGGTTGAACAAAGCGGCTTCATTTTCATTGGCCCACGCCCAGAGACGATTCGGTTGATGGGGGATAAGGTTTCCGCCATTCGGACCATGAAAGAGGCGGGCGTTCCCTGTGTTCCCGGTTCCGATGGGCCGTTAGGCGATGATGACCAGGAGAATCTGCGGATCGCCCGCGCAATCGGCTATCCGATCATCATCAAGGCCGCTGGCGGCGGTGGCGGGCGCGGTATGCGCGTGGTGCATAGCGAAGCAGCGCTGTTGACGACGCTCGATTTGACGCGCAGCGAAGCGAATGCGGCGTTCAGTAACCCGACCGTGTACATGGAAAAATACCTGGATCATCCTCGCCATATCGAAATCCAGGTGCTGGCTGACACTCATGGTCATGCGATTTATCTGGGTGAGCGTGACTGCTCCATGCAGCGCCGTCATCAAAAGGTCCTTGAGGAAGCGCCTGCCCCCGGCATCAGCGCCGCTCAGCGTCGGAAAATCGGCGGTCTTTGTGTGGAAGCGTGCCAGCGCATCAGCTATCGAGGCGCGGGGACTTTCGAGTTTCTCTACCAGGACGGCAAGTTTTACTTTATCGAGATGAATACTCGGGTACAGGTCGAGCATCCCGTCACGGAATTGATTACCGGCGTGGATATTGTGAAGGAACAACTGCGGATCGCCGCTGGCCACCCGCTCAGTTATCGCCAGGAAGAGATTCACGTCCGGGGCCATGCGGTGGAATGTCGGCTGAATGCCGAAGACCCGGACACCTTCACGCCATCGCCGGGAACGGTGACGCAGTATCACGCGCCGGGCGGGCCGGGCATTCGGGTGGATTCACACCTTTATAGCGGATATCGGGTGCCGCCCAACTATGACTCGATGATTGGCAAGCTGATCGCCCATGGCGAAACCCGCGACGTCGCCATTGCTCGGATGCGCGGGGCGTTGGCGGAACTGGTGGTCGAGGGCATCAAAACCAATGCGCCGCTGCATCGGCGGATTCTCAGTGACGCCCGCTTCCTGAACGGTGGCGCGGATATTCACTATCTGGAGAAGCAGTTGCTCAAGTTTTAACGGGTTCGCCGGTCGGGAGTCGTCCACGACTGGATATTCCCGGTTATGTCGTGGCAAAGGGATTTTGAATGGCCAGCCGGACGTGAATGACTTGGCTGTTTTGGTTCCCGGCCAAGAAAAAGGCGGCCCGCAGGCCGCCCTTTCAGTACCGCATCACACAAGCTGCTGGCGAATCAAACCCGCCGCCGCGCCCAGTTAAGCCGATGCCCAGCAGCGCCAAGCCTATCCTCCGCGAGGGAGACGGGCTTAGCAGTGCAGTGATTTAAGCGCGACCTCCGGAGTCGCCGATACGATCTTGAGCAACGCCCGCGCCGGTCCGGCAGGACGACGACGACCTTGCTCCCAATTTTCCAGTGTGCGTTTGCTGACGCCGATGATCTGGGCAAAACGGCTTTGCGAAAGGCCGGTTTTCTCGCGGATGGTGCGCACCTGGAGTTCGGCCACCGACGTAACCCGGCCTGGCTCCAGCTCGCCGCGCACGATTTTGTCCATTTCCTCAACACTGGATAGAAGCTCTGCAAACAGCATTTCGTTCATGAGTTCCACCTTTCCACGATCTTCCGCAGCGCCGTCAGTTGCTCCGGCGTTAGGTTCTCTTGCTTGCTCTTGGCGTAGGCGTACAACATTCGCAACTGTTCATCGGCGGCCACCCAGTAGTTCCGGGTAAAAAGAGGCGTTTCGATGATGACCATGAAAGGCATAATACGCCATCGGCGTAGTCTGCGAATAGGTAAGAGGTAAAAGGTCGGAAAGCGCAGCGTGCCTAACGGGTTTCCTCCGCTAAAGAAAAAGGCGGCCCGCAGGCCGCCATTTCAATACTGCATCAGACAGACTGCTGGCGAATCAGGAACGCCGCCGCCTTGCCCAGCCTATACCGGCCAAGCCGATGCCCAGCAGCGCCAGGCTGGCGGGTTCGGGGACTTGCGAGGGGTTGTCGGTGTAGGAGATTCGATTAGCGAAAAATTGTTCGGGTGCCAGTGCAGGCCAGGGTAGCAGGCTTGACGGACGATTATTAACGTTGTCTGAGCTGGTTAGGTTGTACTGCAAGAAGAACTCATCAAATTGCAGACCTGTTGCCAGATTCACTGTGTTGGTGCCGATGTGAACGTAACTGTTGAAAGTAGGAGGTACCGAGAAAACGCTAAACTGCTCGACGCTATTGTTCAACAGTGTCAGCGTGAAATTGGCTTGCCGCGTCCCCTCGTCATTCGTTAGCAATGCAAACAACGGGAAAAAATTGCCGCCCGAGATCACACTCCAGTAATCGTCAGCGTCGGCAACCAAGCGGTAGTTGAAGGTGTCGCCCGCTGCGAGATTAACAGCCCTTGGGTCGTCCGATCCGGCTGCTAAAGAAGCAACGCCGCCGCCGGAATACAGGACATTAAAGTTATACAAAGTGGCTTGCGGTGGCGCATTAAATGCCAACGCCAGCACGACCCCCAAAGTAGTAGTTGTCAACTTTTTCATGAGCAGCTTTTTGAAGTTAAAAGCAGTTTTCATAGCGGTTTTCCTTGGTTGGTTAGGTTTGGATTTCCACTATTTTTGTATGCAAAAAAAAACCAACATCAAAAATAATATTAAAATTATAATCTTATATTTTATCAGCGTAGCAGGCATCCTTCGACTGTAAAATTTTCCGACAGATTTTTAGCCTGGAGCATGGCCTGAAAAGGGCGAAAAAATAAATTATTATAATTTTCAATGTCCTGAGAAAACATGAGGGTGTAAAATTTTCTGACAATCCAACCGCGCATTCCGCCGCTATCGCCAAATAAAGAAAAAATTATTTTAACTATCAATAAACTGATAAAATTCAGGCAGTGTAAGATTTTCTGACAATCGTGCGGTGAACACTGTTGTCGCGAGCGAAAAAGGGGAAATTACCGACGTTGGTAGGTTGTGCCTCACCTTGCGCGAGAAGTTTCCACCAGAGACGGCAGATATGATCTGGATTCAGGCGCTCGGCCAGGAAAGCGACTGGTTCATGCTGCCTGCCGATCAATTCCGCAAGCATGGTAATCTGGAGCGTAAAGCCTTGCGACAAAGCCAGTGGATTGTGTTCTGCCTTGGCAAATCCGCTTTAACGGCTGGAGGCGCGGGTCTTCCACAGAAATTAAACATGCGCCATCAGTGCCCTAAATCGATTCCTGACCCATTTTTCCGTTCTTTTCATGGACAAAATCATGAGCGATGACGCAACAGCACCCTGGTTGCAACTCAGCCTTCAGGCCATTGACCATACCGCCGAGCAACTCGAAGACGCCCTGCTACACGTTGGCGCGCTGGCGGTGACTTTGCAGGATGCCGGCGATCAACCCGTCTTGGAGCCGGGGCCGGGTGAGACGCCATTATGGACGCAGACCTGCGTCACCGGCCTGTTCGACGCCCACACCGACATCGAGGTTGTGAAACGCCAATTGCAGTGTGTTCTCCACGCGCCGATCCTGCCGGAATGCCGCCTCACCGCACTGGAAGAGCGCGACTGGGTGCGGGCTTGGATGGACGATTTTCACCCGATGCGCTTCGGTCAACGGCTGTGGATTTGCCCCACCGTGCAGACGCCGCCCGACCCAGATGCGGTCAACATTCGGCTCGATCCGGGTTTAGCGTTCGGCACCGGGACGCACCCGACGACCGCGTTATGCCTGGAATGGCTGGACGGGGCGGCTTTGGCCCAGCAGACCGTGCTGGATTATGGTTGTGGTTCGGGAATCCTGGCCATCGCCGCCGCTAAATTGGGCGCACGCCGGGTTTGGGCGGTGGACATCGATCCGCAGGCGCTGTTGGCCAGCGATGACAACGCGGCGGAAAACGAGGTTGAAGATCGCCTCGAACTGACATTGCCCGCTGAATTGCCGGCGGCACTGACCGTAGACGTGCTATTGGCCAATATTCTGGCTGGAGTGCTGGTGCGGCTGGCCCCAGAGTTCGCCCGGCGGGTAAGGCCCGGTGGGCGACTGGTGCTATCGGGCATTCTCGAACCCCACGCCGGGGCGGTGCAGGCGGCGTTTGCCCATGACTTCACGTTCAATCCGCCGCGATTGCGCGAGGATTGGGTGTTGCTGGAGGGGATGCGTATACGAAAAGAGAGCGGGCCCCGGAAAATAGGACACCCGCTTAAGTGAAGTTTCTGTTCTGATCACCGGCTCTTTGCTGGGCCGATACCGGAGAACAGAGATGAAAAGAACGAGAAGGAACCACTCGGCAGTCTTCAAGGCCAAGGTGGCCTTGGCGGCGCTCAAGGGCGACAAGACCCTAGCGGAATGGGCGGAACAGTTTGCAGTTCATGCTGCCCACCAGATCACCCAATGGAAGCGCCAACTCCAGGAACGGGCCAGCGATGTGTTCGCTACGGTGGCAGAGCGGAGCGAATCCGCCGGGCCGGAGGTGAAGGAACTCCATGCCAAGATCGGCCCGTGGGCGATGGAGAATGATTTTTTGGCCACTGCGCTCGGTCGCATCGGCGATGCGAGCGCGAAACCATGATCGACCGATCCGATAAACTCCCTGTGGCGCGCCAGTGCGCATGACTGAATCTGTCGCGCTCGTCGGTCTACTCTGTCCCGCAGCCGGTCTCCGAGGGTGATCTGGCGCGGATGCGGTGGATCGACGAGTTGCCCCTCAACCACCCGTTTGCGGGAGCGTGGATGCTCCGAGACTTCTTGGGCTTGGAGGGCGTTCCCGTTGGCCGCCGTCATGTGTCGACGTTGATGGTCATCTTCCTCCGTCGCCAGCGGTGCATCGAAAATCACCTCGCCATCGGCCAGATCGATGCCGTGCTTGCGGAGGTTTTCCCGGCGTTTCGGTTCGTCCCAAGTGATCATCGGTAAATTGTAGCTACTTTATACCTCGCTGCCATCGGGGTATGGGCCATGGGCCAGCCACCAGTCAATTCGCACCCCGTGCGTCGGTGCTACACGCCGATGAACGTCCAAGGTAACGCGGCGGCGGCCAGCGACATGGAAGACAGAACCCGTGCGAACCGCCGCTCGCGTTGATTGACTTATTGGCCGATCTTTTGCGGTTCATTGGAGGAGAAGAAGATTCACACGACAGACGTTGAACTGCCGGAAACCCGGCCATCACCAGCCGAAGCCTGGGGGCGGAGCTGGCTCGCCTAGTGTCGTGCCCTGAATGTAGTATGCATGGGGTGAAGTCGCCCGAATGACTAGTTTGTCAAGCTCAGCGATTGCTGTTCGTGGATCATCTAGCCATTGTTTCACGTATGCGTCGGGAAGTTCGTAGAGATGCGGCCAATTGTTGTTAAACGCGCCGTCGCGCCAATATCCGTGGATCAGATGACAAGCGCGCTTTCGTACTCCCCATTGATAGAAGATATGGCAATAAATCGAGTTAATTGATGCTATTTTGGCTACTTCAAAATCACTACGACTTCGCGCCGTAAATATGCGAATCAATTCGTGCGACGCGGGGATCTGATGGTACTTGAAATACGGCGGCGTTTTGTCGATGGCTTTTTGTTGGTTATACTTAAGGGATACGTTCCCGGGCTTTGAGTCCAACGATTTGTCCTTTTCGTCGTGTTCCATCCAAATGACAGCACCCTGTTTCCGTGAAATCGTCGGGATCGGCTTGGGAAGTGGTGGAGGTGGTGGAGGAGTTTGTTTCACCCATGCCGAGATAATCACCGCACGCCAAATCGGATCTTCTGTTCCGTTGGGTACGCCCTGACCGCGGGCGTACGATTCGCCTACTGCCAAATCGGCAACAACTTTGAAGTTGTTCGGTGATGCTTGGCGGAGAAAAAGAATTACTTCGTCAGTGCGGCGACGCGACAGCAACAAGTTAAAACGCTCGGTATCCGAGGGACTTGCCAAGCCGGTAATCCAGAGACTACCGTTTTTTTGCAACAGCGGCACAACGTTCTGTCGCAACCATTGGACATGCGCCGGTTTTAACTCGTGCCGCGCAATATCAAACTCAAAGAGCCGAGCATTGACACTGTCTGCGGTTTGCGAGTAAACGTCTACCTGCCCTTGCGTTGGAATTCCCATTGTTCACCTCTTGGTAGCCTTGAGTAGGAGTGAATAAAGCCTGTGAGTTGCCCGTTCCGCCGATCCACAAAGACCCTGGCGTGTCGTGGCAGTTGATGATGACGTTTTACAGCCACTGCTTTCGGGTGCCGAAGGTAGCCCATCGGGTTCCTGCCGGTGGAACAGCGATGGTTGGCGTCATTGAGTTTCGCAGCGGACGGGCTAGCGTCCTCTGCTTATACGGTGATTTCCCCATCGATGGCCCTCGGTTCAAATCCGGATGTAAAACAGTTCAGCGCCTGGCAGTTGCGCGAGCGCAAGGTGAGCACCCTACGTGTAGCCGCTTGCAATCATCGTCCGGTGCGCGCAAACACCAGTGCTTCTGTATAATGAGAGCGGACCCCGGAAAATAGGACGCCTGCTTAAGTAGACCTCTTTCGAAACCTGTTTTGTGGGATTCCCAAGTTAGCTGAAGTGTGATTCTCTCTGCGGGCTAACAGAGGGATGCTGCCATGGATTCTGAGAGGTTCGAGGGGATGAGAGAGGACGTTTTC
>JBAQIQ010000066.1:0-21690 GCA_049288935.1 Candidatus Competibacteraceae bacterium | reverse complement strand
GAACAACCGCGCCACGCCCGTCGTCGCGCCGCGCGGTAACGGCCATTGCACCGGCTGAAGGGCGTCGTAGTCGGTGTCGGCGAGATCGGCCAGCGCGGAGATGTCGAAGTCGCGGCGACCTTCGTTCTCGAATCCCGACAAGGCCGCGTGTTCGCGGAAAATGGCCGCCGCTGACTCGAAGGGAAACAGCGCGCCGAATCCCAGTCGGCGGGCGACTTGGGTCATGGCCCACCAGTCCGGTTTCGCTTCGCCCGGCAACGGCAAAAAAGTCCGTTGACGGGAAATCCGCCGCTCGGAATTGGTCACCGTGCCCTCCTTCTCGCCCCAAGTCAGCGCCGACAACTTGATGTGCGCCAGCCGCACGGTGTCGGTATCGGCCACGGCGTCGGACACCACCACCAACGGGCAGCGTTGCAAAGCCGCCCGCGCGGCGTCGGCATCGGGCAAGCTGACCACCGGATTGGTGCCCATGATCCAGAGCGCTTTGATCTGGCCGTCGGCGACCGCCTGGAACAGCTCAACCGCTTTCAGACCGGGGTGGGTGGCAATAGTCGGCGCTGTCCCCTCACCCCAACCCCTCTCCCGGAGGGCGAGGGGCATAGACTCGCGCCAAAACCGCCGAACCCGCTCGACATCATCCGGCGCGAAATCCAGGTGTGCCGCCAGTTGGTTCGCCAGCCCGCCGACTTCGCGCCCGCCCATCGCGTTCGGCTGGCCGGTCACGGAAAACGGTCCCATGCCTGGCTGACCGATGCGCCCGGTCACCAGATGGCAGTTGATGATGGCGTTGACCTTGTCGCTGCCGTGAGCGGACTGATTCACGCCCTGCGAGTAAACCGTCACCACTTTGCGGGTGCGGCCCCACAAGCCGTAAAACTCGGCCACATCGCTTGCCGGCAAGCCGGTCCGGGCCGCGACGGCGGGAACGTTGGGCGCGACTTCTTTCGCCGCCCGATAGGCCGGCCAGAAACCCGCGACATGCTGCTCCATAAACTCCGGGTCCAAGCGGTCCTGCTGATAGAGATGCACCAACAGGCCGTTGAACAGCGCCGTGTCGGAACCGGGCTTGAGCGGCAAGTGCGTTTCGGCGGCATCGCAAGTGGCAGTGCGGCGCGGGTCGATCACCACCAGTTTCGGCTTGCCCGCACGCCGTTCTCGCGACGCGAGAAGGCGCTGATACAGCACCGGATGGCACCAGGCCAGATTGGAGCCGACCAGCACCACCAAATCGGCTTCCTCAAGGTCTTCATAGCAACCGGGCACGGTATCCGAGCCGAATGCCCGCTTGTGGCCGGCCACCGAGGAGGACATGCACAGCCGCGAGTTGGTATCAATGTTGGCGCTGCCGAGACAACCCTTCATCAACTTGTTGGCGACGTAGTAATCCTCGGTCAATAACTGCCCGGAGACGTAAAAAGCGATGGCGTCGGGTCCATATTCCGCCAGCGCACGGCGAAAGCCTTCGGCCACCGCATCCAGGGCCTCGTCCCAGCCGCCCCGCCGACCGCCGATTTCGGGATACAGCAGGCGATCATCGAGGCTGAGCGTTTCGCCCAGCGCCGCGCCTTTCGAGCAAAGCCGTCCGTAATTGGCCGGATGCGTCTCATCGCCCGCCACCCGCGCGCCACCGTCGGAATCGACCGTGACTTTGATGCCGCAGCCGACCCCGCAATAGGGGCAAGTGGTGCGGATCGCTTCGACGACACCGCTCATTGCTCTACCCCCGTTCAGGCCGCTTCCCGCGACGCGGTCGCCAGACCGACCACGTTATTCAACCCCAGCCAAAGTCGCCCGTTTTCCAAGCGGAGCGGATAGCGGGTGGCGCAGCCCACATCGGGCGCGACCGCTTGGCCGCTTTCCAGTTCCAGCACCCAGTTGTGCAACGGACAAGTGATCCGATGGCCATGCACGATGCCTTGCGACAATGGCCCACCCTTGTGCGGGCAGCGGTCGCGCAAGGCGAAGGCTTGGTCGTCGGCGGTACGGAAGATCGCCACGTCGCCGTGCGGCGTTTGCACCACTCGCGAACCCAGACGAGGAATGTCGTCGAGCGCGCCGATTTCGTGCCAGTCGTACATGATGATGGTCTCCGCTCCTCAACCCACTCGTTGTAAAGGCTGGAACTCGTGCGCGTCCACCCGACCGCTGGCGCGTTCCACCCAAGGGTCGATCTGGGCGTACTGTTGCGATTCGAGGAAACGGGCGCAGAGCGCCTTGCGATTCTCTTCGTCCTCGACGATGCGCGATTTCACATAGCTGAGACCCACGCGCTCGATCCATGGCGCGGTGCGCTCCAGATAGCGGCCTTCCTCGCGGTAAAGCTGCATGAACGCGCAACAGTATTCCTTCACCTCCTCTTCGGTCGCGCACTTGCAGAGCAAGTCGGTGCCCCGGATTTTGATGCCCCCGTTGCCGCCGACGTGAATCTCATAGCCGGACTCGACGCAGACCACGCCGAAATCCTTGATGGTGGCTTCGGCGCAGTTGCGCGGACAGCCGGAGACGGCCATTTTGAATTTGTGCGGCGTCCATGATCCCCACGTCATCTTTTCCAGCTTGACGCCGAGGCCAGTCGAATCTTGCGTGCCGAAGCGACACCAGTCGGTGCCGACGCAGGTTTTAACCGTGCGCAGACTCTTGCCGTAGGCGTGGCCGGACACCATGCCAGCGGCGTTGAGATCGGCCCAGACTTTCGGCAAATCTTCCTTCTTGACGCCGAGCAGGTCGATGCGCTGGCCTCCGGTCACTTTCACCGTCGGAATCTGGAATTTGTCGGCGACGTCGGCAATGGCGCGCAATTCCTTCGGGTTGGTCAGGCCGCCCCACATGCGCGGAACCACCGAGTAAGTGCCGTCCTTCTGAATGTTGGCGTGCACGCGCTCGTTGATGAAGCGCGATTGCGGGTCGTCCTGTGCTTCGCTGGGCCAGGTGGAGATCAGGTAGTAATTGATGGCCGGGCGGCAGGAGTGACAACCGTCCGGCGTCTTCCATTCCATAAAATCGAACACCGCTCGCAAACTTTTCAAATGCTGCTCGCGGATGGTCTTGCGGACTTGATCGTGGCTGTGCTCGGTGCATTTGCACAGGGCCTTTTCCTTCGGCGTCTTGTCGAAGGCGCCGACGGTGGCGGCGAGGATTTGTTCGACCAGGCCGGTGCAGGAGCCGCAGGACGCCGACGCCTTGGTGTGAGCGCGTACTTCGTCAACGGTAAACAGCTTCTTCTCGGAGATCGCCTTGGTGATGGCGCCCTTGCACACGCCGTTGCAACCGCAAATCTCGGCATCGTCAGCCATCGTCATCACGCTGAAGCCGTCGCGACCCGAATCCGCCATGTGGGCGTGGCCGAACAGCACGGTTTCGCGGAAAGCGCCGATGTCGGTGCCTTCGCGCAGCAACTGGAAATACCAGGCGCCGTCCACGGTATCGCCGTACAGCACCGCGCCCTGCACCCGGTTTTCCTTGATTACCAGCTTCTTGTAGACGCCGCGCGCCGGATCGCGCAATACGATCTCCTCGCAGCCCGAACCACCGTTGAAGTTGCCGGCGGAGAACAGATCGATACCGGTCACCTTGAGCTTGGTGCTGGTCACCGATCCCTGATAGCGGCCAATGCCGTAGCGCGCGAGATGATTGGCGCAAACCTTGGCCTGCTCCCACAGCGGCGCGACCAGGCCGTAGCATTGGCCGCGATGCTGCACGCACTCACCGACCGCGTACACGCGCGGGTCGTAGCTCTGCATGGTGTCGTTGACGACGATGCCGCGCTCGCAATAAATGCCCGCTTGTTTCGCCAGCTCGATGCTGGGCCGGATACCGACCGCCATTACTACCAGATCGGCCGGGATTTCCAGACCGTCCTTGAACCGCACGGCGCGCACTCGCTTCTCACCGAGCATGGCTGCGGTGTTGGCGCCCATCAGGAAGCGCAGACCGCGCTCCTCCAGATTCGCGCGCAGCATGTCCGCCGCAACCGGGTCGAGCTGGCGCTCCATCAGGGTATCCAGCACATGCACAACCGTGACTTGCATTCCCTGCTTCATCAAACCGTTAGCTGCCTCCAGCCCGAGCAGGCCGCCGCCGATCACCACCGCTTGCTTGCCGGTTTGCGCCGCCGCGAGCATGGTTTCCACGTCCTGGATGTCGCGAAAACCGATGACGCCCGCCAGATCGTTGCCCGGAATCGGCAGGATGAACGGGTTGGAACCCGTCGCCAACAAGAGCCGGTCATAAGGTGCAATCGTGCCGTCGGCGGCGTGGACTTGCCGCCGCGCCCGGTTGATTCGCGTCACCTCCTGGCCGGCGTGCAAGCAAATGCCCTTTTCCGCATACCAGTCCAGATCGTTGATCATGATCTGATCGATGGTTTTCTCGCCGGCGAGCACCGGCGACAGCAGGATGCGGTTGTAATTGCCGTGCGGCTCCGCGCCGAACACGGTGATGTCGAATTTATCCGGGGCGATGGCCAGCAACTCTTCCAAGGTGCGCATCCCGGCCATGCCGTTACCGACCAGAACCAGACGTTCTTTCATCGTCGAATCTCCGTCGCCATTTCGTTCACGCCGCTTCCGGCCGCCGCTGCCGCTCGTAGAGGAAGCGCAGCACCTCAGCGCGGTAGTGGTTGTAGGTCGGATTATCCGCCAGTTCGAGCCGGTTGCGCGGGCGCGGCAGGTCCACCTTGAGAATTTCGCCCACCGTCGCCGCCGGACCGTTGGTCATCATCACGATACGGTCGGACAGCAATACCGCCTCGTCCACGTCGTGGGTAATCATCAGCACGGTGTTGTTGAGCGCGGCTTGAATCTCCATCACCGATTCCTGCAAATGGGCGCGGGTCAGAGCGTCCAGCGCGCCAAACGGCTCGTCCATCAGCAGGACCTTGGGCTGCATCGCCAGGGCGCGGGCGATACCGACCCGCTGCTTCATGCCACCGGAAATCTCGCCCGGCCGCTTATCCATCGCGTGCTCCATATGCACCAGTTGGAGATTGTGGAGGGTCCAATCGTGACGCTCAGCCTTGGACTGGCTCTTGCCGAACACCTTGTCCACCGCGATCCGCACGTTCTCGTACACCGTCAGCCACGGCAGCAGCGAGTGGTTTTGGAACACCACGGCGCGATCCGGGCCGGGGCTGTTCACTTCCTTGTTCTCCAGCAATACCCCGCCACGGGTGGCTTCGAGCAGGCCGGCGACCACATTGAGTACCGTGGATTTACCGCAGCCAGAGTGGCCGATGATGGCGATGAATTCGCCCTGCTCGATTTCGAGATGCACCTCTCGCAGGGCGATGTAAGCGCCATTGGGGATGGGAAAAACCACGTCCACATTGGAGATGTTCAGATAACTCATGGCGATTTCTCCTCAGCGGCGGTTGTAGTCAAAGTGGCGCTGCGCCAGATTCATCAGGCTTTCCAGTGCGATGCCGACTAGCCCGATGAGGCCAATCGCCACAATGATCGAGGCGACGTTGAGATTGTTCCACTCATCCCAGACGTAAAACCCGATGCCGACGCCGCCGGTGAGCATCTCCGCCGCCACGATCACCATCCAGGCCACGCTCAGCGACAAGCGCATCCCGGTCAGAATGTGGGGCAGAGTGGCCGGTAACAGGATGCGACGGGTGATTTCCAGCTTGCCGAGGCGCAGCACCCGCGCCACGTTGAGATAATCCTGCGGAATCGCCTGCACCCCGGCGGCGGTGTTGACGATCACCGGCTAGATGCTGGTGATGAAGATCACGAAAATCGCCGACGGATCTTTGGCCTGAAAGACCAGCAACCCGATGGGCAACCAAGCCAGCGGGCTAACCGGGCGCAGAATCTGCACCAGCGGATAGCAGGCTTGATAAAAGGCGCGGCTGGCGCCCATCAGAAAGCCGACCGGAATGCCTACTACCACCGCCAAGGCAAAGCCGGCCATGACCCGACCCAGCGAGTACAACACCTGCCAGCCGATGCCCATGTCGTTGGGGCCGGCGATGTAGAACGGGCTGCTGAAAATCTCCACCGCTCGCGCCCACGTTGCGGCGGGCGTCGGAATGTCGCTGGTGATTTTGGCGTTGACGAAGGTCCAGATGGCCAGCACCAGCAGGAAAACCGCTCCCGGCAAGATGATGGCGCGAGTGATCGCGGCGGCGCGAAGTCTCGCTTTCGACACCGGCGGAAAACTGTAGGCTGGGGATGCGGGCGGTTGCCGCTCGACGTTGGCCGCTTCCCGAACCGGCTGGCGAACTTCAATGACCGGCGCAGTTTCGGCAACAACCGGCGGCGTGATGGGCAGGGCAATGACGTTGTTGCTCATCTCGGTTTCCTCTCCCATTCAGGCGTTGGCCTTCAACAGCGCATCCGGCGCGACTTTCAGGTTTTTCACTGCAAAGCCGGTGACGTACTCGCCCAGTTTTTTGGGATCAAACAGTCCACCATCGAAAAAGCGATCCGGCCCCATTGCGATTGGGCTGGTGGCTTCGTTAAGGGTCCAGCCTGCGGCGTGACTACCCTCGGTCTTCACATCAATCGTCGGATACGGCACGTTTACAGCTTTGGCGGCCTGGCGGTACAGATCGGGGCGATAGATCGAAGCAGCGGCCTGGAGAATGTTCGCCGGCTGTTCCAGTTGGCCCCAGCGGTACATCTGGCCGATGAACCATGCGGCGTGCGATTGCCAGGGAAAATTGGCGGCATAGCGATAAAAGACGTTGAAATCCGGCAACGGGCGCGGCTCCTCGTTTTGCGCGTACTTGAAGGTTCCGGTCATCGACATCTTCACCACATCTTCCGGCGCATTGACATAGGACTTTTGCGCGATCAGCCTGACCACTTCCATACGGTTGTCCGGCTGATCCATCCATTGCGTCGCTTCCAGCAGAGCCATGAGCAACGCCTGATGGGTGCGTGGATTCTTCTCGTGCCATTCCAGATTAACGCTGAACACTTTCTCCGGATTGTTGTTCCACAGCTCGTAGCTGGTGATCAGCACCCGGCCGATGCCGGTTTCCACCGCTCGCTCGTTCCACGGTTCGCCCACGCAATAGCCGGCGATGTTGCCGGCCTTGAGGTTGGCGACCATCTGCGGCGGTGGAATCACGATCAAGCGCAGATCCTGATCCGGGTTGATACCCGCCGATCCCAACCAATAGCGCAACTGGTAGTTATGGGTGGAAACCGGAAACACCATGGCGAAGGTCATCGCCTCCTTGCCGGCGGCCTTGTCGGCATCGATGACCTTTTTCAGGGCGCGGGCAGTGAGCGGCCGTTCCCGCATCGCCTCGGGGTCCGCTTTCACCATTCGCTCGTACAGCTCGTTGGAAACAGTGACGGCATTGCCGTTGAGATCCATCGAGAACGCGGTGATCGTGGCCTTGGGCAGGGCGCCGACACCGAGACTGGCGGCGATGGGCATCCCCGCCAGCATGTGCGCGCCGTCCAGTTCGCCGATGGACACCTTGTCGCGAATGTTGGCCCAGGACGCCTCCTTGGAAAGCGCCACCTCCAGGCCGTATTTCTTGAAATAGCCCTTCTCGAAGGCCACCACCAGCGGCGCGCAGTCAGTGAGCGGAATAAAGCCCAACGTTAGCTTGGTTTTTTCCAAACCACCCTCCCCCGCCCAGGCGCCGGCTTGCAACCAGGGCGGCGTCCCGCCGCCCAGCAAGGTGGCCCCACCCAACGCCAGCCCGCCCGTCTTCAGGAATTTGCGCCGGGATAAGCCGGGTGCTTGGGTCCGTTCGTTCGTCGCGTTCGTTTCGCTCATGTCGTGCCCCACCAGAAGCCAATAAAAAAGGCGTCCAGTTCTCGCATGAAATACGAGAACTGGACGCCTTTGTCCGATGCGCGACCGTCGTTGGCCGCGAGACCCGCCCCGCCAGTGGGAAAGGTTGTTAGTTCGGATTTAGCACGACGCGTGCCAAGGCTATTTAACTATTGATATTAGACAAGTTGATTGGTGAATCGAAGCATCTCGCGCAAGTCGCACCCGCCAAATTTGCGCTATCGTGGCGCACGGCAGCATCGTCTTGCACCACATTGAGCAGCGGCCTTCCATTCAACTCAACAGTTCCAGCAGCGAAACCACGGTGCGCGCCACCTCCCCGATTCGTTGGCTGCGATCCATCGCCAGCTTGCGCAAAGTCTGGTACGCCTCCTCCTCATTCAAATTCCGTTGCGCCATCAGCAAACCCTTAGCTTTTTCGACCACCTTGCGTTCGGCCAAGCGGCTGCGGGTTTCCGCCAGCTCCCGGCGCGGCTTGGTACTCGCGGAATCGGGCGATGGCGACATCCATGATGGGTTGAAGACGACGCGGATTGATGTCGTCCACCACATACGCGCTGACGCCGGCGCGCAAGGCGGCGGCGGTGGTTTCGGGATCGCTGCGCTCGGCGAACATCACGATGGGCCGGGGCTGGTCTTGGCCGATCTCGCGCAACTGCTCCAGGGTATCGCGGTCGGGCAAGTCGATATCGATCAAAATCACGTCCGGCCTGGCTTCCCGCACTTGTTGTAACAGCCTGTCGGTGCTGGCGGTGCGAACGGTGATTTGATAGCCGGCGTCGCTCAGCGCCTGCTCCAGAATCGCCGACCGCCCGGCATGGGCGTCGATCAACATCACTTCGACTTTCTTCATCGACGGCCTTGGTTTGCTTGATACTCAATGCCGGGAATCCAGCACTATCCATGCCAATCATGGCCAGGGTATTTTGCGGCTCGTCAAACAACCAGCTGGATCGCTCGTGCGCTTTCGATCATGCTCCAAACCACGCAAGGCGGACATCGCCTCGGCCGTGCTGGCGATTCTGTCGCTGCTGTTCGGTTTCATGCTGGCAGCCGCAGTGTAGCGCTCCCACACAGTCGATCATGCCGCCAGCCGGGCGCTGGTTCGGGAACTCAGGCTGACCGATCTCAGCTTGTTCACCAAGGCGCGCTACACTCGCCATCTTAGCCAGGCCGACCGGCACGCCGCTTTTCAAGATCACCCGGCGGCGCTGGAGCGCTTCCCCACCGGTTCGCTGCCGGCGCTTCCGCACTGCCTCGCCTCTTGTCCCGATTGAGCGGGGGCGCTGCAGCGGTTTCTGAACACTTTACCGGGCATTTACGTCAAGGTGGATGGGCGGGCGGGCCGTTGCACTTCTGCGGCGTTTCGGCAGTTCGCCGGGGTTTATCTACCCGGCGATCCGCGCGATTCCATCCCCGATTAAAGGAATCCATCACCCCACCTGCATCCCACAAAGCCAGTAGCCCGGAACCTTTGGAGGTCGGCGAGCGCCTCATAAGGCAATCCCATCCACTGCCCAGCGCCCGGTAATCCACCATGTCCTCTTCCCCGCACACCAACCGCTTGATCCACGAAACCAGTCCCTACCTGCGGCAACACGCCCACAACCCGGTGGATTGGCATCCATGGAGTGAGGAAGCTCTGAAACAGGCTCGCTACGAGGGCAAGCCGATCCTGCTATCCATTGGCTATTCGGCCTGCCATTGGTGCCATGTCATGGCCCACGAATCCTTCGAAGATGAGGCCACCGCCCAAGTGATGAACGAACGATTCATCAACATCAAGGTGGATCGTGAGGAGCGGCCTGACCTCGACAAAATTTATCAAACCGCCTTTCACCTGTTGCACCGGCGATCGGGCGGCTGGCCGCTCACCATGTTCTTGACCCATGACGACCACGTTCCCTTCGTCGGCGGCGCCTATTTCCCCAAAACGCCCCGCTATGGAATGCCCGCCTTCACCGACATCCTCCTCCGGGTCAGCGATCACTATCGTCAGCGCCCCGACGACATCCGTCGGCAAAACCGGGCGCTGCTGGACGCCCTCCGGGCGGAAATTACCCCATTGCCTAGCGCTGGCGATCTCACATTGACCGCCGAACCTCTCCAAGCTGGACGTGACCAGTTGCTCAGTCACTTCGATCCGGTACATGGCGGCTTCGGCGGCGCACCCAAATTCCCTCACCCTACCAGCCTGGAGCGCTTGCTGCGCCACTGGGCGGCTAGCCTCCAGTGCGATGCATTCCAGTGCAACGAACCGGATCGGCAGGCTGAAATTGCCGTTTTTTTCACATTGCGCAAAATGGCGTTGGGCGGGATTTACGATCAACTCGGCGGTGGATTTTATCGCTACTCGGTGGACGCCGAATGGCAGATTCCCCATTTCGAGAAGATGCTCTATGACAACGGCTCGTTGCTCGCTCTCTACGCCCAAGCCTGGCAGGCGACCCAGGAGCCGCTGTTTCGCACGGTGGTCGAGGAAACTGGCAAGTGGCTCATCCGGGAAATGCAATCACCCAATGGCGGCTACTACGCAACGCTCGACGCCGATTCCGAAGGCGAGGAAGGCCGGTTTTACGGATGGACGCCCGATCAGGTGCGGGAATTGCTGAGCGCCGAGGAATATGCCGCCTTCGCGGTCTGTTACGGGCTGGAACTGCCGCCCAATTTCGAAGGTCACGCCTGGCACCTGCGGGTCGTCGCCGACACCGCCGAGTGGGCGCAACACTTGGGCGTTGAGCCGGCGCAGGTCAATGCCTGGCTGGCTTCGGCGCGCCAGCAACTGTTCGTCGCCCGTTCCCAGCGGGTTGGGCCGGGCCGTGATGAGAAAATTCTGACGGCCTGGAACGGACTCGCAATTCGCGGCATGGCCATGGCCGGACGTCTGTTGGAGCGGAACGATTTTATCGTTTCAGCGGAACGGGCGCTGGATTTCATGCAATCCCATCTCTGGCGAGAGGGCCGACTATTGGCGGTGCATAAGGACGGGCAGAGCCGGCTGAACGCCTATCTGGACGATTACGCTTTCCTGATCGACGGTATTTTGGAACTGCGGCAGTGCCGCCTGCGGGAAGGCGATCTGGAGTTTGCCTTAAGTTTGGCGGACGTGTTGCTCGACCAGTTCGAGGATCGGGCATCCGGGGGTTTCTACTTCACCGCCAACGATCATGAAACGTTGATTCAACGTCCTAAACTGCCTCATGATGACGCCCTGCCGTCCGGCAACGGCGTCGCCGCGCACGTATTGCTCAAGCTTGGCCGGCTCACTGGCCAGACCCGTTATCGAGAAGCTGCGGAACGTACTTTGCGCTGGGCCTGGCCAGCGTTGGACCAAATGCCCACCGCCTGCAACGCCTTGCTAACCGCCCTGGAGGGGTATCTGGAGCCGGGGCGAACTGCTGGTGAATGACGCCGATGGTGGAATAATAATTTTTTTAACACACAGTCTGGAATCTACCATAATGACAAGGGTCGTCATTCCCTGTTCAAACCCTGGAGAGAGCGCATCACCATGACTATGCATCTGTACTTCTCGTTGATTCCCGAAGCTTTAATTGCGTCCATGCTGCCGCCGGAGCAGTTCGGCCAATACTACGCCACTGGCCATAAATACAAGTCCAAGGGGCAGGCTATCTTTTTCGAGGTCGATCCCGCGTTCCGGCATGAATTCTTCAACATTGACGAAGGCGTCGCCCGTTGCACGCCCCATCCCGACGGTACGCCGAAAAACTCAGTCTACATTTCGGTCTACCGGGTGCTTGAACATCTCCCGATCAGCGCGCTGGGCAAGCTCTATCTGAGCACTGCCTATGGCCACACCCTGGGCCTAAGCCGCAGTGAATCCGCGCCACCAGATGCATCGGGCCTGCACATGTATCAGGACCTGGCGCCGGTCAACAGCCTGTTGGTCAGCGCGCTCGGCCCAGCCGCCTATTACCATGGCGTCACCAGTAAACCCGCAAAATTTATCCGGTTCCCTGGTTTGTGCTTTGTGGAGTTGGGTCTGGGTGCGCTGGCGACTGACCCCGAAAACGGTCCGGTCGGTGACTTACCCTACTCGTTCATGCATCACTTGCGTGAAGCCCTGCTGACCCTGAGTCCGGGCGACAAGGCGAGTAAGCTGGTCCATCGCGTCCACTCTCTGGAATTCCCCTATCGGATGATCAAGAGCGGGTTCTACATGGGCAATGGTCCCGATCTGGCGTTCTACCCCATGCCTACCCACGAGGCGTTGCGCCGCGAGCACAATGGCTGGTGGCGTTCAGCTAATCTGTAAGCAGGAGAGGGCCAAGTGAGGTAGTGAAGTAGTGAATTTGATGGGCCATTGCCCATTTCACTACTTCCTATCTCACGCAGTTTTCATCAGGTTTTCCGCGAAAGACTCCGGCCCTGAGGCCGGAGAGGGATAGCAGGCCGAACGAAGTTCGGTGTCTTTGGGGGCGATAACCCAACCCTTGACAGTATTTACAGCACAATCTAAAATCTGTAAATGCCCTACTGTGCCTACCGTTACCGCTTTTATCCAACGCCGGATCAGGTGGTGAACCTGATCCAGACGTTCGGTTGTGTGCGGTATATCTACAATCGTTCCCTGCGCTATCGGCAGGATGCGTGGTTTGAGCGGCAAGAGAATCTCTCCTATCTGCAAAATTCGGCGCTATTAACCGAGTGGAAGAAAGAACCCGAACGGCCTTGGTTGCATGACGTGTCCAGCGTTCCGTTGCAGCAGTCGCTGCGCCATTTGCAGACGACGTACCGGAACTTTTTCCAAGGCCGGGCGAAATACCCTGTCTTCAAAAAGAAAGACCGCCACCAGTCCGCCGAATACACCACGTCGGCGTTCAAATGGGATGGCGAATCCCTCAAACTGGCGAAACAAGCGGAACCGCTGGCCATTCGCTGGTCACGGCGGTTTTCCGGAAAGCCCACCACGGTGACTGTCTCCCGCGATCCCTCCGGGCGATACTTCGTCTCTCTGCTCGTGGAAGAAACGAGGGCGTTGTTGCCTGTGGTTAAATCCACCGTGGGCATTGATGTCGGCATTAAGGACGTGGTGGTGACTTCCGAAGGTGTCACTTCGGGCAATCCGCGAAACACGGCGAAACACGCGGCGCGGCTGGCGAAATACCAACGGCGATTAGCGCATAAGCAGAAAGGTTCTAATAACCGACGCAAGGCGAAGGTGAAAGTCGCCCGCGTCCACGCCAAAATTGCCGATTGCCGCAAAGACTTCACCCATAAATTGACCACCGCGCTGATTCGCGAAAACCAAGTGATCTGCGTGGAGAATCTGGCGGTCAAGAACATGGTCAAGAATCCCACCTTGGCGAAGTCGATCAATGACGCGAATTGGGGTGAACTGGTCCGGCAACTGGAATATAAAGCCGGTTGGTCTGGGCGAACCGTGGTCGCGATAGACCGCTGGTTTCCGTCCAGCAAGCGGTGTTCCTGTTGCGGATACACGCGGGAAAAACTGGATTTGGCAACGCGGCAATGGACGTGTCCTGAATGTAAAACGACGCATGACCGCGATGTGAACGCGGCGCGGAACATTAAAGCCGCCGGGCTGGCGGTGTTAGCCTGTGGAGAGATCGTAAATCCGGTTTCGGCGAAAGTCGGCATCGGTTGAACTCCGTGAAGCAGGAAGCCTTGGGTTGTGAGACTCAGGAATCCCCGGCCTTTTAGGACGGGGAGGAGGTCAATTCCGCCAGCGGACGCGGTTTGCCGATTCCATAGCCCTGCGCATAGTTCACCCCAATCGTACGCAGCTTGTCCAAAATCCGGTCGTTTTTGACAAACTCAGCAATGGTTTCCATCCCCATAACATGCCCGATTTCGTTGATGGAATTGACCATCGCCAGCGAAACCGGATCGTGGGCCATATCCTCGACGAACATGCCATCGATCTTGAGAAAATCCACCGGTAATTTTTTAAGATAAGCGAATGAGGAAAAACCACTGCCGAAATCGTCGAGCGCGAAACGGCAGCCGATATTCTTTAGCGTGTGAATGAAGTGCAAGGCGCTGGGAAGATGTGCAATAACGGCGGTTTCGGTGATTTCGAAGCAGAGCTTGTGGTTCAGCGACTGCTGGCGCGTCAGGCGCCCCATCAGGTAATTCAGCAGGCGCCCCTCGCCCAGAGAATGGCCGGACAGGTTGATAGAGCAGAGCGACAAATCACCGAGATGGCCGGGATTGTTGGACAACCAGTCCAACGCTGTGCCGACAACCCATTGGTCCAGTTTGCCCGCCAAGTGGTAACGCTCGGCAGCGGGTAGAAAGGCGCCCGGCATCACGATGTGACCGGACTCGTCTTCCATGCGCAGCAGTAACTCGTAATGATGGCCGACCCCCTGACCGTGGGTAGGGACAATCGGCTGGAAAGCGAGCTGGAAACGGTTATCTTCCAGCGCCTGATTGATGCGGGCCACCCAGCGCATCTCACCCTGACGGCGCGCCAGATCCATGTCGTTCTCGGTGTAGAGATGGACTCGGTTGCGCCCGGCGTCTTTCGCCGCGTAACAGGCGCTATCTGCTGCGCTGAGAACGCTGGCGCAACTTTCGCTGTCAGCGTCGATCGCCACCACGCCAATGCTCACCCCGACCCGAAAAATCTTGTCGCCCCAGCCGAAACGGAAGTCGCTGATGGCGCCACACAACAGGTTGGCGACCCGCATGGCGTCATGGAGTGAACAATCTTCGATCAGTATCCCGAACTCGTCACCGCCCAATCGCGCCAGCACATCCTGACGGCGCACCCGTGCTTGCAGAATCCGCGCCAGCTCGCGCAGCAAGACATCACCTGCGATGTGTCCGCAAGTGTCATTGATGACTTTAAACTGATCTAGGTCCAGGTAAAGCAGGACATGTTCGGCCTTTTGCCGCTGGGCGCTGTCCAGCGCCTGCTGGAGGTGGCGCTCAAAAGCCCGCCGATTGGCCAGTTCCGTGAGTGAATCATGGCTAGCTTGATAGGTAAGTTGCTCGGCGAGCTGCTGCGCTTCGGTATGATCCAGCCAGGAACCGACCAACTCCAGGGGCCGGCCATCGACATCGTAAATCAAGCGAACCGTGTCCCGAATCCAGCGCCAGCGGCCATCTTGATGCCGCATCCGATACTCGCGGCTGATCGATGGGTGTTCTTCCGTCGGTTCTAAACCGGACTCTAGGCGTAACCAGTCCTCTGGATGGATCAGACGCTTGCAAAACTGCTCATCAGCCAGCAACTCTTCCGCCTGATAGCCGAGCAACTCGAACACGTTAGCGCTGATAAAGTTGATCGGCATGCTCGGACCCGGATGGCGTGAATAAATGACGGCTGGACTGGCGCTCACTACATGCTCCAGCCGGGCGCTGGCGCGGCGCAGGGCCTCCTCGGCGCGCCGGCGCTCGGTGATATCGTGCGCGACCATGTGGCTGCCGATGTAGCGTGAGGTCGGGTTGTCATTTTCGCTGATGGCTAACGCGATGACTTCCACAATCACCAGTGGCGCCAGGCGTGGATAATGGCGGCGGAATCTGGCGTCGCGCACCAGGCATAGCTCCGCTGACAGGGATTTCGTGGGCCGGTCGGCGAGAGCGGCTAACAGTTGTCTGGCTTTCTCTCGGTCTAGCGGGGTGACTAATTCCAAAAAAGATTGTCCGATCAATGCCTGGGGTTCAAACCCAAGCAAGGTTTTGACACGATCGTTCAGATAGGTGAACTGGCCTTCCGCGTCGAGGACCAGGATGAGATCGGGAGAGTGATTGACGATGAAGCGATGCAGGCGTTCGGAGGTTTCCAAACGCTCGGCCATCATCCGGTTGGTTCGCTCCAGCCGCAATTTGTGAGTTGCGTTATCAAGACTGCTCAGCAATTCCTCAGGGCCAAACGGCTTGCGTAGAAAATCGATGGCGCCCCGGCGCATGGCGGTGGTCGCCTCGACGATGGAGGTGGTGCCGCTGATCACAATGACCGTCAGGTCCAGACCCTGTGCGTTGACAAAATCCAGCACCCCGGCGCCCTCTACGCCAGGCATCGCCAAATCCAGCAAGAGCAGGTCGTAGTGAGCTTCGGCAAGGTGCGTCAAGGCCTGTCGGCCACTGGCGACGATAGTGACCTGATACCCGTGGATGCTGAGCAATTCCTCGATACTGCTCAGGAGACTCGTATCGTCATCCACCACCAGCACCGAGAATGCAGCTTGCCCTTCCATCGATTAACCCCCTAATCTTAAAAGCTTCAATTTTTATAGCTTCGCCGACGGATAGTCTGGATATGCCTGGCTAGCGAATCGCTTTTACAGAGGCGAACGATTGCCCCTGCAAATGATTATTGAGAATTTTTACAGTTTAGCGTATCCCGATCATCCGCGGCGTGTACGAAGCTCGTGTGCAGCAATTCTCATTTTGACGATGACTGGCTAAAGTAGCCCCATCTCCCTGATCGGAAACCATGAGCGTACCCTTTGGCCCTGTCGATTGCACACATCTTGATTGAGGGCGCCACCATCTGGTGGAATCGGTACAGCCGATGACGGAGCAGAAGATGACGGAGACGGCGGCGGAATCGGGCAGGGCGGAATCGGGCAGGGCGAACTTGGGGGATGCCCGGCTGAATTGGCTTGCAGCGCGCCCACGACCCCGCCTGGGGAATGCGTCCAGCATAGTTTTCTGTGGAGATTATGGCGCGTGAAGACTGAACGGAATGGGGCGCGAAAACTATTCTGCGAGAAAAAGCAAATACCTTTGCCGGGATGGAGCGAACCCTTGATTTGACTGGCGCTCCCTAGGGGTTTCGAACCCCTGTTCCCGCCGTGAGAGGGCGGTGTCCTGGGCCACTAGACGAAGGGAGCAGGAGAGGTGGCGTCTGGCGAGGAAAGTTGTATTATACGCACGATTTAAGATCATACAAGAGTTTACAACATTCCTTGGAAGCGCGAACCTCCTCACTGACGGTCATTCCTCGCCCCGAACATACCATCTCGCGGGCCAGTATCAGTCCCAGCGCGGTCTCTGTCCTGTATCGATTGCACCATGCCGGTTATCGCGCCTGTCTGGTCGGCGGTGGAGTGCGGGATTTGCTGCTGGGCCGTGAGCCCAAAGATTTCGATGTCGTCACTGACGCCCAGCCGGAGCAAATCCACCACCTGTTCCGTAACTGCCGGTTGATTGGCCGGCGCTTTCGATTGGCGCATGTCCGGTTTGGTCAGGAGATCGTCGAGGTCGCCACTTTCCGCGCCTATAGCGATAGCGGCAATGAGGACAATGGCGTCAAGCGTGCCGAAAATGGCCGCATTCTCAGCGACAATGTCTACGGCAGTATTGAAGAAGACGCTTGGCGGCGCGATTTCACGATCAACGCGCTGTATTACGATATCGCCAATTTCACAGTGCTCGACTACGTGGGCGGTATCGCTGACCTGCGGGCCGGGCTGATCCGACTGATTGGCGATCCTGTTCAACGTTACCATGAAGACCCGGTGCGGATGTTGCGGGCGGTGCGCTTCGCCGCCAAACTGGGCCTCCGGCTCGATCCGGCCACGGAAGCGCCTCTCCATCACCTCGGTCACCTGCTGGCCCAGATTCCGCCGGCCCGCCTGTCCGATGAAGTCCTCAAGCTATTCCTGGGTGGCAGTGCTCTTCAGACCTTTGAACTGCTGCGCCACTATCGGCTATTCGGCTGGCTGTTCCCGGCCACCGAGCGATGCCTAAGCCGTCAGCAGCAGCATTATCCAAAAACCCTGCTGGTTCGCGCCTTGGCCGATATCGACTGCCGTCTCGCTGAGAACCAGTCTGTGAATCCAGCATTCCTGTCGGCGGCCTTGATGTGGGAGCCGCTACGCGAACAGCAGCACCGTCTGCAAGAACAAGGTTTAGATGAGCATGAAGCCCTGCAAGAAGCCATCGATACCGTGGTTCAGGCGCAAATCTCCCACGTCGCTTTGCCTCGCCGCTGCAACACCATGCGAGAAATCTGGGAGCTGCAACCGCGCTTGGCGCAGATCACCGGCAAGCGGCCCCTGCGGTTATTCACTCATCCCCGATTCCGGGCTGCCTATGATTTTTTGGTCTTACGTGCCGAAACCGATGAGCCAGCAGCAGAGCTGGCCGACTGGTGGACCCGGTTTCTGCGACTGGACGAAGCGGGCCGCACCGAGATGACCCAACCGGTTGCCAAGAGCAAGGGTAAAAAGAGCAAGCCTCGCCGCCGGCGCAAGCTACGGTCGCCCAGTTCGAGCGATGTCGTCCCATCGCCCACGTTGGATAGTTAACGTTCCAGCGTGCTTCATGCTCCCCGTCCGGGTCTATATTGGTATCGGCAGTAATCTGAACGACCCTGCGGTGCAAGTTCGGCAGGCGTTTCAGGCGCTGGCTGAACTGCCGGCCAGCCAATTGATCGCCCGTTCGCCGCTGTACCGCACCGCCCCGGTGGGAGGGCCGCCCGATCAACCTGACTATCTCAACGCGGTCGCTGCGCTGGACACAGCACTGAGTGCGGACGAGCTGTTGACCGCTCTCCAGGGGATCGAGGCTCGACAGGGTCGGGTACGCATCGTGCGCTGGGCGCCCCGCACCCTCGATCTGGATATCTTGCTGTACGGCAGAACCCGCCGCAATGATCCATGGTTGGTCCTGCCGCATCCTCGCTTGCACGAACGCGCCTTCGTATTGTATCCTTTATATGACATTGCCCCGGACCTGACGATTCCCGGATTGGGCGTGTTGACTGAATTACGCAGAAATTGCCCACCGCTGGCCCTGACCCGGCTGGACAGCAAAAATTAACCCGTTACGATAAGCGGATTCGCACCGTCCCCATATTCTTCCCGTGAACCCGCCGTCGCCGCGTAACCTGCCCTCCGCTGGCGCGGCTCCACTCCGAGTCCGCCATGTACCAGCCAGCCCCAGCCCGTAAACCGATTACGCTTACTACCTTGGCGAAAATGAAGCGCGCCCGGGAGAAATTCACCGTACTGACCGCCTATGACGCCAGTTTCGCTGCGTTGCTGGAAGCGGCGGGCGTGGACGTTATTCTGGTCGGTGATTCATTGGGCATGGTCATCCAGGGCCAGCACACCACGGTGCCGGTCACGCTGGAGGACATGATCTATCACACCCGGGCGGTGGCGCGGGGTTGCCAGACAGCGCTGTTGATGGCCGACATGCCGTTCGCCAGTTACGCTACGGTCGAGCAAGCGGTGCGCAGCGCCGCTCGCCTGATGCAGGAAGGTGGTGCGCACCTGGTCAAGCTGGAGGGGGGCGGCTATCTTGCCGAAACCGTGCGCCAGCTCAGCCGCAACGGTATCCCCGTTTGCGCGCATTTGGGTTTGTTGCCGCAATCCGTTCACAAGCTCGGCGGTTACAAGGTGCAGGGTCGTGAAGAAGCCGCCGCCCGGCAAATTCTCGATGAGGCGCTGGCCTTGCAGGAGGCGGGTGCGGACGTGGCGTTGGTGGAATGCATCCCGGCGGAACTGGCGGCGCGGCTCACCGAGGCGCTGGACATTCCGTTGATTGGCATTGGCGCCGGACCGAGTTGCGACGCCCAGGTGCTGGTGTGCTATGACATGCTCGGCATTACCCCAGGACGCCGGCCCAAGTTCTCCAAAAACTTCCTGGCCGGGTGCGATAGCGTGCAAACTGCGGTGGAAGCCTATGTCCGGGCGGTCAAGAGCGGCGAATTTCCCGGCCCTGACCACTGTATCGCCTGAATATTGAAGGAGATTACGCCATGCAAACGGTGCATACCATCGCTGAACTGCGCGCCCAGGTGGCGGCCTGGAAACGGGCCGGGGATCGGATCGCTCTCGTGCCCACCATGGGTAACCTGCATCGGGGCCATCTCCATCTGGCGCAACGGGCGCGGGAGTGGGCGTCGCGCACGGTGGCCAGCATTTTCGTTAACCCACTGCAATTTGGTCCGAGCGAAGATTTTGCCGCTTATCCCCGCACCCTGGAGGGTGACTCCCGCCAGTTAGCCACCGTCGGACTGGATTTGTTATTCGCACCGGGCATTGCCGATGTTTATCCGCGTCCTCTGGAGGCGATGACTCACGTCACGACGCCGGATTTGTCGGCCATGTTGTGTGGCGCCAGTCGGCCAACCCATTTCCTCGGCGTGACGACGGTGGTCGCCAAGCTGTTCAACATGGTGCAGCCAGACGTCGCCGTGTTCGGCGAGAAGGATTGGCAGCAATTGGTGATTATTCGGCGGATGGCCGCTGATCTGGACATGCCGATTGAGATTATCGGCATACCCACCGTGCGGGAAGCGGATGGGTTGGCGATGAGTTCACGCAATGGCTATTTATCGCCCGAGCAACGAGCGGTTGCTCCGGTGCTCTACGCCACCTTGCAGGCCACCGCAGAACGATGGCGCGCCGGGGAGCGGGATTATGTGATTCTGGAAGACGCGGCCAAAGCGCGACTGGCGGCGGCGGGTTTTCGTCCGGATTATTGTGAAATTCGTCGAGCGGATGATTTGCAACGTCCTTCTCCAGAGGACGCCATAGCTGACTTGCGAATTTTCGCAGCGGCGGCGCTGGGTCGCGCCCGGCTGATCGATAATTTGCCGCTGACGCTTAATTCGGAGAAGCCGGCTGGAGCCGTTTGATCTTGATGAGTTGGGTTTTTGTGTGAGATTACTTAAAAATTACCCCGAGGAGATTATTAATGTCCGCTGTCCTCAGTACGCTTCGCCAACCCTTGTCCGGTGTTGACAAGGTCCAACCTCGCTATAAAGTTCGTTTTGTCACTGCCGCCAGCCTGTTTGACGGTCACGACGCTTCCATCAATATCATGCGCCGCATTCTCCAGGCCAGCGGGGCGGAGGTCATCCATCTCGGCCACAACCGCTCGGTGGAGGACATCGTCACCGCCGCTCTACAGGAAGATGCTCAGGGTATCGCGATCAGTTCCTATCAGGGCGGTCACGTCGAGTTTTTCAAATACATGATCGATCTGCTGCGCGAGCGCGGCGGCGCTAACATCAAGGTGTTTGGCGGTGGCGGTGGGGTGATTGTTTCTGAAGAAATCCGTGAGCTGCATGACTACGGCGTGACCCGCATTTTCTCGCCGGAGGACGGCCAGGCGATGGGCTTGCAGGGCATGATCGATCATATGCTGATGATCTGCGATACCGATCCCGCCCAGTACGCCCCCCAAACCCTGGAGGGCGTCAAGGTTGGCGATTGGCGGTCACTGTCGCGGATGATCACCGCGTTGGAAAATCAGGTGGTCACGCCGGCGCTACGCCAGCAGCTTCTCGACGAAGCGAAAGCCAGGGCCATTCCGGTGCTCGGCATCACCGGCACCGGCGGTTCCGGTAAATCCTCGCTGACCGATGAGTTGGTGCGGCGCTTCCGGCTCGATCAGGATGACCGGCTGAAAATTGCAGTGATCGCCGCCGACCCATCACGGCGCAAGACCGGCGGCGCGCTGCTGGGCGACCGCATCCGCATGAACGCCATCGCCGGCCCCAACCTGTACATGCGCTCGCTGGCGACCCGCGCCGCCGGCAGTGAGGTTCCCGAAACTCTGGGCGACATTCTCGCCGCCTGCAAGCTGGCCGGCTTCGACCTGCTCATCGTCGAAACCTCCGGCATCGGTCAGGGCGACGCCGCCATCGTGCCGCTGGTGGATCGTTCCGTTTACGTGATGACCCCGGAATTCGGCGCCGCATCGCAGTTGGAAAAAATCGACATGCTGGACTTCGCCGACGCGGTGGCGATCAACAAGTTCGACCGCAAGGGTGCGGAAGACGCGCTGCGCGACGTGCGCAAGCAGGTGCAGCGCAACCGCAAGGCGTTCGCGCAAGCGCCGGAGGAGATGCCGGTGTACGGCACCATCGCCGCCCGCTTCAACGACAACGGGGTGACAGCGCTCTATCAAGGCGTGGTCGAACTGCTGGGCGACAAGGGCCTGGCGTTGCAACCGGGCCGCTTGCCGCCCGCC
>JBAQIQ010000065.1:0-2146 GCA_049288935.1 Candidatus Competibacteraceae bacterium | reverse complement strand
TCTTGACGTGCGGCGTCAAGACGCTTCACGGCAACGGAGCCTCGTTCGATTGGAGCCGATGCCCTTTGATGACCACTTTAAAGCAAAGAAAATAGTCACTGAGGAGTGGTCCCGGGTCCACTTCCATGACCGGCAAAAACGCGCCGCTCGAATGCAAGGCGGCGATTTGCAGGCTTTCCGTGCAGAAGTTGGCGGGCAGATCAAACAGGATGACTGAGCGTTCTTCGGATTCCATCTTGAATTTTCCTGGGGGTTGGAGTATCTAAGAACTACGCTTTGGCTGCCGTGACGACAGAAAGACGCCGGGCTGTTCGCGGTCGCGTCGTCAGACGCCACTACATGAGGGACACCGGATAAGCCCGTTGACGGGGTGAGTTTCGGAATGGCGCCCCTCCACGGCGGTCATAGCGCACCTTCCAAAACATCAAGAAGGGGGCCTTGCAAATTTCGCAATGGCACCATCCCGCCGGTTCGCACCGTATTCAGCCAGCGTTTCATCTTCATCCCGTCTTCCTTGACCCACGTCGGAAAATCCACGCGCACCACATATTTGCCGCGCTTGGTTTCGCCCGGAATCGTAAAGACGTACAACAAGGCCGGATCGCCCTTTTTCGCCGATTCCTCATCCCATAACACCGCGTCGGGGTGTGCCAGATGTTCAGGCAACCGTTCGACTTCAGCGCGAGGCAGTGCGATATTTTTAGGGTTTTTTTGCTTGGTATCGCGCAACAAATGTTGCAGCTCATGATCCTCGATACTGAGGTCAGCGGCCTTGGGAATGAGTCCGCGTTGCGCCAATTCATCCAGTAGATGAGGCGTCAACACGCCGACGACGCGCCGCTCGCCGTTCGCTTTGCCGCCCGCATTCGGGTCAACCGCTTTGATCCAGTCGCTAAATTCAGCCATCAATTCCGGTAACAGCACGTCGCGGGTTTTTTCCCAAGCCTGAGCGGATAAGCGAGGGTCCCACTTAATCAGTTTATCGCGGATAATATTCGACCATAAATCGTCCTTTCGCACCCCCGGCTGATAATCCCAGCCCTTATCCACGCCCTGGGGCAGGCCGGTTTTCGGGTCCATCCCGTTGTAGGGGATTTTCTCCGGGGACGTGGGTTCCAGCCCTTCGCGCTTCAAATCCCGATCCGCGAGGGTTTCGATGTAGCACTTACAGCCCCAACCGTTGGGCACGCTGTGGGTACTCCACCATGGGTCGTCGTGGCGGAGAATCACGCCATCCCAAGCCAGGTGCTCTTTGCGGGGATCGGCGCTGGCGGGAGAATGCCGATAGCGCCACCAGGGGCGGACGTGCGCGATGTCCTTCATCTGCCGATAGCGCCCGGCGCTGTAGGTGGTCAACAGGTTCGTGTCGTAAATGACCCGCGTGCGCCAGGCTTCGCCCGCTTTCGTCCCTTCCCCGGTCCATCCCGTCCAACCGCGTTCGGCAACGATCTTCTTGAAGTCCTTGCGGAAGGTCTCCAGCGTGGTCCCTTCGGCAATGGCCTTGTCCACGGCGGCGCGCAAATCCATCAACAGATCGGCCTGCATCGCCCCGGCCACCACGAACGCCCGATCATGCGCGGCGCCCAGCAGATCATCCCAGCGCTGCGTAGGCAGGTTCAGCTTGTTGCGGAAAAACTCCAGCGCTTCGAGGAAGGGCAGGGAGCCGTAGTTAATCGGCATGTCGTGGCCTCCACGCCAGCCCGGCCAGGCCGATCAGGATCAGCGCCGCCGTGCCCGGCGCGGGGATGCGGTGCGGCTCCCCGCAATCTTTCGCGCTGCCGATGCAAGCGATGACGTGCTGAGGGCGTGAGCGGTAAGGGACCTCGCCCGAAGGCAGGACCCCATAAGACGCCACGGCCCCCAGCCGATATTTGGGTTCGCCACTGTGCGCCGGGTCGAAATACAGGCTCAGCGCCAGGGACAGCCCGAGCGCCACCCCCAGCAGGAACACCACGCCATGGGAACAAAAAAGGAATTTTTTCACAGGACTTTCGCTTCCCGTCATTCCCGCGTAGGCGGGAATCCAGTAACCCACTGAAAAAAATGGATACCCGCATTCGCGGGTATGACGAATTTAAGGGTTTGGCGAAAGTCCTGTTTCATCAGGCCGCCAGGAGCAAGAACAGCATTTCGTCATCCTCTACGC
>JBAQIQ010000064.1:0-19801 GCA_049288935.1 Candidatus Competibacteraceae bacterium | reverse complement strand
TCTTGACGTGCGGCGTCAAGACGCTTCACGGCAACGGAGCCTCGTTCGATTGGAGCCGATGCCCTTTGATGACCACTTTAAAGCAAAGAAAATAGTCACTGAGGAGTGGTCCCGGGTCCACTTCCATTACCGGCAAAAACGCGCCGCTCGAATGCAAGGCGGCGATTTGCAGGCTTTCCGTGCAGAAGTTGGCGGGCAGATCAAACAGGATGACTGTGCGTTCTTCGGATTCCATCTTGAATTTTCCTGGGGGTTGGAGTATCTAAGTAGGCATAGCGGGCGCGACACGGTGCAATTCTCCCGGCCGTAGCACGGCATCATGCCGGAGCGCCATGCGGGGTTGCCGGATGTCCGGGAGGGAGGCCCCGCCACCCGCTATACCCCTTTGCGTCGCAAGCGTCGAATTTCGCTGTCCTGCTTGGCGGCATCCTTCGATAAACGCCGGAAACTGGTCACAAAGACCGATTCCCCGGTTTTGGTGGCCTTCACAACGGTCACATACCCGGCGGATTCCAGCAAATAGATCAAGCTCAACGACCCATCCTGAATGCGCTCGCCTTGAGCAACGCAAGCCTGCGCCTGAACATACTCATCAGCGGTGAGTTCCGGGTGATGCGTTTTTTGTTTGACGACCGTTTCCGCCGACAAATGAGCGACCCGCGTTTTCGCGCCGATGGCGGCGGCGTCTGTTTCGTTTAGAACCGCCAGAGGAAATTCACCCTCTGGCTTTTTCAGCCACCGCCGAAAGACCTCACTGTTCACTAACGACGCCACGCCGGCCACCGCGATTTCCCGAGGCTGTTTTTCCATCTTTTCGGAAAAGCTTAGCAGGTTGCGCTCCAGCAACGAGGCCCCCGGCTGATAATCCCAGCCCTTATCTATCCCTTGCGGCAAGCCGGTTTTCGGGTCGAGGGCATTGACGGGAATCCGGTCCGGGTTCGTCGGCTCCAGGCCGAGGCGTTTCATATCCCGATCCGCGAGGGTTTCGATGTAGCACTTACAGCCCCAGCCGTTCGGCGGGGTGTGCGTACTCCACCAGGGATCATCATGACGCAGAATCATCCCGTCCCACGCTTGATGCTCTTTGCGCGGGTGAACGCTGGCGGGAGAATGCCGATAGCGCCACCAGGGGCGGACGTGGGCAATGTCCTTCATCTGCCGGTAGCGTCCGGCGCTGTAGGTGGTGAACAGGTTCGTGTCGTAAATGACCCGCGCGCGCCAGGCCTGGCCCGCTTTCGTGCCTTCGCCGGTCCATCCCGTCCAGCCGCGTTCCGCCACGATCTTCTTGAAGTCCTTACGGAAGGTTTCGTAGGTGGTCCCTTCGGCCATCGCCTTGTCGACTGCGGCGCGCAAATCCATCAACAGATCGGCCTGCATCGCCCCGGCCACCACGAAGGCGCGGTCATGCGCCTCGCCCAGCAGATCATCCCAGCGCTGCGTGGGCAGGTTCAGCTTGGCGCGGAAGAACTCCAGCGCTTCCAGGAAAGGCAGGGAACCTAGTGCCTCAACCGATCTAATTTGACTTTATAGAGCGAATCCGTTTTGCTGTACGGAACCACGAACGGAGAAACCTGATCATGCCCCTACCTAAATACGTTGTTCGTCTGACCGCTGAAGAGCGCGTTGATCTGGAAGCACTGATCCACACCGGGGCGCACCGGGCCGCAGCGACCTTGATGCATGCGCGGATTTTGCTGAAAGCGGATGTGGGGGCCGAGGGGCCGGGCTGGGACGATGATCGAATTGCGGAAGCCGTGGAATGTAGCGCCTCGACGATTTACCGGGTCCGTCAAGCCTTTGTCGAGGAGGGGCTGGTGGCCGCGCTGTACCGCAAGAAACCCACCGGTCGGCTTTATCGGAAACTGGATGGGGCGCAGGAAGCCCAACTGATGACCCTGGCCTGCAGTGAACTCCCTGAGGGACAAAAGCGCTGGACCTTGCGGTTGTTGGCGGATCGCTTGGTGGACTTACAAGTTGTTGAATCGATTAGCCCGGAATGTGTGCGTGCGACATTAAAAAAAACGAACTCAAGCCCTGGTTACAGAAGCAATGGGTGATCCCACCGCAGGCCAATGCCGATTTTGTTTGTGCCATGGAGGATGTTCTAGAGGTGTACACCCGGCCCTACGATCCTGCTCGTCCGGTCGTCGGTCTGGATGAATTGAACAAACCGTTGGTCGCAGAAACCCAGACGCCCTGGCCGGTGGAACCGGGCCAACCGGCCCGCTTTGACTATGAATATGAACGGTGTGGAACAGCGAATCTCTTTATGATCAATGAACCCCTGGTTGGACAGCGCTACGTCACGGTCACTGAACAACGCACGGCCGTGGATTTTGCCCAGGTCGTCCGGGATCTCTTGGAGGTCCGTTACCCCGATGCGGAAAAAGTGGGTTTAGTGATGGATAACCTCAATACCCACAAACCGGCCGCCCTCTATCAAGCCTTTGAACCGGCGATGGCGCGGTCATTGATCAACCGTCTGGAGATTCACCACACCCCAAAACACGGGAGCGGGTTGAACATGGCAGAGATTGAACTGAGTGTCCTGGGTCGGCAATGTCTGGATCGTCGTATTCCTGACCTCGAAACGCTGACTCGGGAAGTGGCGGCTTGGGAACACGCCCACAATGCTAACACCCAAGCCATCAACTGGCGCTTCACCACGCCCGATGCGCGCATTAAACTCAAGCACCTTTATCCATCAATTCAGGATGGTTGAAGCACTAGCCAACCCCCGCCACGGACGGCGCTTCCCCCATGGAACGGAGTCCAAAGCGTCAGGCCGCTTCCAACTCACTGATCAAATCGGGATAGTTGTCGATAATCTTCAGCAGACATCGCACCGCCCCCGGCGGCGCAAACCGGCCCTGCTCCCAATCGCGCAGCGTAGCGACGGGCGTGTGAATCCGGTCCGCAAACGCCTGCTGCGACAAACCGGTTTTGGTGCGAACCGACCGAACCAACAACTGCTCCGCTGTGGTCACCCGTCCGGCCCCCGCCTGCATTTCCGCCAAACTTTGCCGTAGCTCATCCAGCGGCATCCCCGCGTCCGCCTCAATCGCTTGAGCGATTTTTTCAATATCCATCTTACCGCGCCTTTTTGATGTCACTCGTTTGAATGTTGGCTTGATTCGCCTTGAGATAGAGCGTGATGAGCACCACCGCCCCCTGCGCCACTTGATTGAAATAAATCACCCGAACCCCGCTACTTTTGCCCTTGCTCCTGCTGCCCAACGGACTTTCCGCGCCCCGTCCGCGCCGGGAATGACCTCGCCGGCCAGAGGATGCGCTGCAATCCAGACAATAAACGCCAACCATTTGTTTTATGAACAGATTTTCTCGGCTTGTTTTTGAAAAGCCGGGGTTTCAATGACGGTCTGCATAAGAATTATGCGGGAATCCCGTATAATTATCCAGTCGTTGATGACGCATCCCCCCGCCCCGGCGGGTTTTTTAGTGAGTCGTTGCTCAATCCCTGACTGAAAGGCTACTCTAGCGCCGATGGACTGCTGCGCGACATGGGGTTGCTGCGCGTCCGTATCGCAACCTTTCTTCAAGAGTAGAACGATGGCCAAACAAATCCCTGTCAATGAGCGCCTGATTTTCGCGCTCGATGTTGATTCCAAAGACGAAGCCGAGCGCTGGCTGGATCGCATCGGCGATCATGTCCATTTCTACAAAGTCGGCCTGCAACTCTTTCTGGCGGGCGGGTTCCCGGTGATCGACATGATCACCGCGCGCGGTCACCAGGTCATGGTGGATTTGAAATTCTTTGACATCCCGGAGACCGTCGCGTTGGCGGTGCGGGAACTCAAACACTGGGGAGCCACCTTTATTACGGTCCATGGCAATGACCCGATCTTGCGGGCCGCGATTGCCGAGCGCAATGGCGCGAAGATTTTGGCAGTGACCGTCCTCACCAGCTTTGACGAATCCGATATGAAAGAGATGGGCATGACCTGTAGCGTCGCCGATCTGGTCTATCACCGCGCCAGGAAAGCCCTGGAGATCGGCTGTGATGGCGTCATTTCTTCCGGCCTGGAAGCTGAAAAACTGCGGTCCGGGTTGGGCGATAAATTTCTGATTGTGACGCCGGGGATTCGCCCAGGGACCAACGATGTCATCCAGGATGACGATCAGAAGCGCGTGGCATCGGCCTATAGCGCGATTCGCAACGGCGCGGACTATGTGGTGGTCGGGCGTCCGATTCGCAACGCTGCCGACCCTGTGGCGTTAGTTGTCGCCATGCAAAAAGAGATTGCCGCCGCCCTCGCTGAACGATAGCCCAATGATTTAATCCCCCCGCTTCGGCGGGTTTTTTGTGGCTTATTGAGATAAAAATTTATAATAAACTGTGATGCTTGGGAAAATGCGCCCCCCGACCGGAGGGCCAGGGCCATTGCGCTCGTGTATGAGCGGCTGATCAACGACCAAGGCCTGGCGGGGATGATCGAGACGATGCGGTTGATTCGGTCGATCCTGGAGGAGGATTCGACCGATAAAGGAGGGGGAATCGTGGACAGCTAGTTTGAGAGTAGGGGCTGTTCGGGACACATCGTTCTCAACATTATGCGTCCATGCGCAAAATTGGAGTTCGCTAAGTGCTTGTTCGGGTTATTCCGGTTTTTTCCGGCTTCTGCCACCTTCCGATCAAGTGATGTGCCTCTGAACAGCTTTTGGCCCAACACCCGCACCAACAAAAAACCGGAGTTGAAGCCAACAGATGAGGGTGATTACAGCACCCGTGCGCTCAATACGCCTTGTACGTCGGCGATTTGCGCAACGACGGTTTCTGACACTGGACTGTCGGTATCCACCAGCGTACAGGCAATCTCGCCCCGCGATTTGTTGATCATATCCAGGATGTTGATGCCCGCGGTGGAAATCGCTTTAGAAATTCGCTCGATCATGTGCGGAACGTTGGCGTTCACAATCGCCAAGCGTGGGCCGCCGTTGCGCGGCATGGTCATTTCCGGGAAGTTGACGGAGTTGTGAATCGTGCCGTGTTCCAGATAGTCCCGTACCTGATCAGCGACCATGATCGCGCAGTTGTCCTCCGCCTCAACAGTCGAGGCGCCCAGATGCGGCAGCATGATGACCCGGGGATGATCCTTTAGCCGGCTGGTGGGGAAGTCGCAGACGTAGGACTTCAACTGACCCGCCTGTAACGCCTCAAACAGCGCTTCCTCGTCAACGACGCCCTCGCGGGAGAAGTTGAGCAGGGTCAGACCGGGGCGGCAATTCTTGAGGAACTGGACGCCGATCAGATGGCGGGTGTCGTTGTTGAACGGAACATGCAAGGTGATGAAGTCGGCCTGTGCGGCCATCTCGTTGACGCTCAGCACCTGTTCAACCTGGGAGGACAACTGCCAGGCGTTGCTGACCGTGATATGCGGGTCGTAACCGACGACTCTCATGCCCAGCGCGCGGGCGGCATTGGCGACCTTGACGCCAATCGCCCCCAGACCGATGACGCCCAACGTGCGATTGGGCAGCTCAAAGCCGACAAACTGTTTCTTGCCGGATTCGACCTGCTTGGACAGCTCAGCGTCCGTGCCTTGCAGGTTGCGGGTATAGTCCCAGGCAGTGCAGATATTGCGGGCGGCCAGCAACATCCCGGCGATCACCAGTTCCTTGACCGCATTAGCGTTCGCGCCGGGGGCGTTGAACACACAGATGCCCTTGGCGGTCATTTGCGGAACGGGGATGTTGTTGACGCCAGCGCCAGCGCGGCCAATGGCTTTCAAACTGGCGGGAACCGGCCAGTCGTGCATCTTGAAGGAACGCAGCAACACGGCATCCGGGTGAGTGATTTCCGAAGCGATCTCGTAGCGGTCGCGGGGAAGGCGCTCCAAGCCGGAAACGCTAATATTGTTCAAAGTCAGTATTTTGTACATCGTCTTTAAATCGGGTTGGGCAGAAAACTCCCTCCCCTATGACGGGGGAGGGCGGAGGGGATGAATCAGCCGCGCCGCTTCTGGAAATCGGCCATGAAGTTGACCAGCGCCTGGACGCCTTCCAGCGGAATGGCGTTATAGATGCTGGCGCGCATCCCGCCAACCGAGCGGTGACCGGCGAGCGTGACCAGCCCGGCCGCCTTGGCTTCGGCCAGGAACGGCTTGTCCAGCGCTTCGTCAGGCAGGGTAAACGGCACATTCATCCACGAACGGTAGGCGGGATCGACCGGGTTCTTGTAGAAGCCGGATTCATCGATAGTCTTGTAGAGCAGCTCAGCCTTGGCTTGGTTGCGTTGGCCGATGGCGACCAGTCCGCCCTGCGCTTTCATCCATTGGAACACCAGCCCGGCGATATACCAGGCATAGGTCGGCGGGGTGTTGTACATCGACCCTTCCTTGGCCATGGCCGCATAATCCAGCATAGTCGGCGTTCCGGCCACGGTCTGGCCCATCAGGTCTTCACGGACGATGACGATGGTCAGGCCCGCGGGGCCGATATTCTTCTGCGCGCCGGCGTAGATGACACCGAATCGGCTGACCTCGATCGGGCGTGACAATAACGTTGAGGAAAAATCCGCCGCTAACGGAACGCTGACTTCGGGAACCGTGTGCAACTCAACGCCGCCGATGGTTTCATTCGGCGTGTAGTGCAGATAAGCGGCATCCGGGTCGCATTTCCAGGAATCCCGCGCCGGCACGGTGGTGAAGTTGACTGGCTCGGAACTGGCGACGACGTTGACCTGGCAGAATTTTTTAGCTTCGGCGATGGCCTTTTTCGACCACATGCCGGTGTTGAGATAATCAGCCTTGGCCTTGCCGCACAGCAGGTTCATGGGAACCATGGCAAACTGGCTGGAGGCGCCACCCTGCAGAAACAGCGTCTTGTAATGGGCAGGAATGTTGAGCAATTCGCGTAGGTCGGCCTCAGCCTGCTCAGCGATAGAGACAAATTCCTTACCGCGATGGCTCATCTCCATCACCGACATGCCGGAACCGCGCCAGTCGAGCATCTCGGCCTTGGCCTGTTCCAGAACCGCCTCGGGGAGCATGGCGGGACCTGCACTGAAATTGTAGGGGCGTGGCATTTTGAACATCCTTCGTGACTGCACAGAAAATGCCGCGCATGGTAGCAGAAACACCGGGATTGGGCACGATTACAGCATGTTCAATTCCAGCTTGGCGCGCATCGACATCAATTCCGGCGTCCAGGGCGGCTCCCAGACCAGTTCCACATTGACGGATTCCACGCCTGCGCGATGGCGAACGGCGTTTTCCACCCATTCCGGCATGGAACCCGCCACTGGGCAACCCGGCGCCGTCAGGGTCATTTGAATATCGGCATGATTGCCAATGGGATCGACGTGGATGCCGTAGATCAGACCCAGTTCATAGATATCGACCGGGATTTCCGGATCGTAGACGGTTTTCAGCGATTCGATGATCCGGGCTTCCAGTTCATCGGCGTCGGGGAGATTAGAAATGATGGTTTGGGCGGTCACATTAAATTCTCCTGGGGTCTATTAAAAAAATGTGCAAAATTACCGAATACGCGAAATTCGTGAACCCACTATATTTCGAAACGCCTTACGAAGTTTGTGTAATAGCGTTGGCGGATGCTTTAGAAGTCTGATCTGATCCATGTTTCCTATAAGATTGTCGGAATTTTTGGAAAAACCCAATCTAAATTCAATTGCGTTTACTAGCTTACTACAGTCGGTTACTGTTGCTTTACGCCTTGGAAAACCACATGATGGGCAAATAGGATGTGAATATCTCTTTAGCAGAATGTCGTGTTTGGACATCTCTAGGTAAGATCCAATCCGCAAAGATGAGTAATATGGGTATATACAGCAAATGTAAACATTGCCTTGGCTATTGATTGCGATCGTATCCATAATCAGTGAGCATATTTCTCCATTTTCTTCATGAATCCGGGAAGGATTGAAGTTCTTCAAGCGGTCATGGCAAAAGTTCTCAGATTCATATTTATCAATAGAATGACTTGGGTGACCCACTCCTTCAATAACCTCAAATTTCAAACCTAATGAATGAGCATACTCCCGCAGTAAGGGTTCTTCTTCATTGTTATAATCAAATTTTATGAATCTTAAAAATACCTCTGTTCTGATATTTTTTGTTCTTTTCAATAAAGCTATTTGCTCCAGATTTTCTTTGATCCATGATACGTTGCCACCGACATGATTGATTTGATAAATCTCTTGGCTATATCCCGAAACCGAAACGGTCAAACGATCTACGCCTTTTGCTAATGATTGTCGGATATTATCAAAGTAACTAGCAGGTTTTAATGACAAATTACTGGATAGCTCACAATCAAGACCAGAGTCCTTTATAATAGAAACGAATTTTTCCAAATCTTTGCAAAGAAATGGTTCAATCCAGTTATAAACTCCTATGGTGTCATATCCTTCCGATTTTGCCTTTTCAACAATTTCTTTAAATAGATTGATAGACATTGAAGCTGCTGAATTTTTTAAAAGCTGCGTTCCTCTGACACAGGTTGGACATCTTAGATTGCATTTATCAATAATATCGATGTAGCAGATCTGCATTTTAATATCTCCAATTTGAAGAATCGGCTTTGCCTTCGAAATAGCGTTGGTGCATAAAAGCCATTCATCTGCAATCAGATAGGACTTTGCAAAGTGTATTAAATATCTTAAAAAATTTAATAGCTTCTGCACCAACGCCATGTAGAAGTAAAGGTCACTCCGTCGCCACGGCTTCTTTATGTTCTTCCAGCGCCGCTCGCACCGCGTGCCAGGCTAGGGTGGCGCATTTGACCCGGCTGGGATAGTCGCGCACCCCGGCCAATACGCTGAGTTTACCCAGTCCCTTGGGACATTCGCAGTCGGTGGTCACTACATCGTGGAAGGCGTCGAACAAATGCTCCACTTGGACGACCGGCTTGCCCTTGAGCGCTTCGGTCATCAAGGACGCCGAAGCGCTGGAAATTGCACAGCCAGCGCCCTGAAAAGAGATGTCCTGAATCACTCCATCCTCAATGTCCAGATACACGCTGATTCGATCCCCGCACAGCGGATTGACGCCGTCGGCGTGATGAGTCGGTTGCGGCAGGATGCGGAAATTCCGGGGCCGCTTGTTGTGGTCCAGGATGACTTCCTGGTAGAGATCGCGCAGGTCGTTCATGATCCAAACAACTCCTTGACTTTCCAGAGGGCCGCAACCAGGACATCCACCTCGTCGCGGGTGTTGTAAATAGCGAAGGAAGCCCGCGCCGTGGCGGGAACGCCGTAACGTTGCATCACCGGCTGGGCGCAATGATGACCGGCGCGAATGGCCACGCCCTCCCGGTCAAGAATGGTGCCGATGTCATGGGGATGAATGCCCTGCATGGTAAAGGCAACGAGCGCCGCCTTGTCCCGCGCTGTACCCATGATGTTCAGGCCGGGAATCTCGTTAAGTTGCATCGTCGCGTACTCCAGTAAGGCGTGTTCATGGGCGGCGACGGCGTCCAGCCCAATGGCGTTCAGCCAGTCCAGCGCTGCGCCCAGGCCGATCACATCGGCAATGTTCGGGGTGCCAGCCTCGAATTTGTTGGGCAGATCGGCATAGTCCGTTTTCTCGAAGGTGACGAGCCGAATCATGTCGCCGCCGCCCTGATACGGCGGCATCGCCTCCAGCAGCGCTTTCTTGCCGTACAGCACACCCACCCCGCTCGGCCCGTAAATCTTGTGGGCGGAAAAGGCGTAAAACTCGCAATCCAGTTCCCGCACGTCAACGGCCAGATGCGGGACGGATTGCGCGCCGTCCACCAGCACCGGGATGCCACGCACATGGGCCATTTCAATCAGTTGTTTGGCTGGATTAAGCGTGCCGAGGGCGTTGGACAAATGGACGAACGCCACCAGCTTCACCGGTCCGTCCAGCAATCGCTCATACTCCTCCAGGATCAATTCGCCCGCGTCGGTAAAGGGCGCGACTTTCAATTTCGCCCCGGTCCGCTCGCATAGCAATTGCCAAGGGACGATGTTGGAATGATGCTCCATACCGGTGATAAGAATCTCATCACCGGCCTTGATCACCTGACCGCCGAAGCTGTTGGCGACCAGATTGATGCTCTCGGTCGTATTGCGGGTGAAGATAATCTCCTGGACGCTGGCGGCGTTCAGAAAGACGCACACCTTTTCCCGCGCCTTTTCGTAGGCGATGGTAGATCGTTCCGACAACAGGTGAACGCCGCGATGAATGTTGGCGTAATAGCCGCTATAACACTCGCTGATCGCGTCAATCACCGCTTTCGGCTTCTGCACCGAAGCTGCATTATCCAGGTAAACCAGCGGCTTGCCGTGAACTCGCTGGCGCAGGATGGGAAAGTCGGCGCGGAGGCGGGCGATGTCCAATTCCCCCCTCTCTAACCCGGTTGGGGGGAAGGCAGCGACTGAATGCAGCGCGCTCATGGTTCTTTCTCCTCATCAAGGATGTCCAGCGCCAGACGTCCTGCCAGTACGCGGGCGAGCCGTTCACGCAGCGGCGTCAGACGAATGCGACTCAAACTGTCGTTAGCAAAAGCGTGAACCAGCAGGGCGCGGGCCTGGTCGATGGGAATGCCCCGAGTACGCAGGTAAAACTCGGCGTCGGGGTCGAGAAAGCCGGTGCTGGAACCATGCCCGCATTTCACATCATCCGCCAGAATCTCCAGCCGGGGATTGGCCTGGGCATGAGCCTGTTTGGACAGCAGCAGGTTACGGCTGGTCTGGCGGGCGTCGGTCTTTTGCGCATGTTGGCGAACGTGGATCATGCCATCGAACACCGTGTGCGCCTTATCCTCCAGTACGCTCTTGAAGAGTTGCTCACTGATTCCATGCGGTTGGGCGTGTTCGACCCGGACATGGACGTCGCTGAACTGCTGATCCCGCGCCAGCGTTAAGCCATTCAAGTGACAACTCGCATTCTCACCGTCCAACAGGGCCTCCAGATCGGTGCGGGCCAGTTGACCGCCGAGTGAGATGAGGTGCAGGTGGGCTTGGCTGTCGCGCTCCTGCCGAAGCCGGATACCGCCGAGATGGAACGCGCCGGGCGCTTCCTCCTGGATTTGGTGATAGCCCAGCACTGCGCCATCATCCAGCGCCAATTCCGCCATCGGCCCATTCAGGTAATGGCCCTGTCCGCCATATTCAACGACCACCGTGGCCTGCGTCTCGGCTTCCATCACCAGCAACAAGCGGGGATGCACCGCCAAAGCATGGCCGGTCGTGTGGAAAATCAGATGAATCGGCGTTTCCATCCGGGTCCCGCGCGGCAGATGAATGAGTGCGCCATCTTCCCAGAACGCCGTATTCAGATCAGCGAAGGGATGATTTTTCAGGCCCGGCAACCGATCCAGATGCGGCTCGATCAATTCGGGATGGGTCAACAACGCCTGACCGAGACTGGCAACCAGAGTTTGGCTGGGCAGATCGCGCAACCGCGACAAACCAGGAGCAAAACGGCCATTGACGAACACCAGCCGATGGGCCGGCGTCTGATCCAGCGTCGGCAACGTCCCGGTCTCTACCGGCGTAACGCCGGGTCGTTGCCAGGCCACCGTCTGCAAGGCGCTCAAATCGGTCAGCCGCCAGGCTTCCTGCTGGCGAGTCGGCAAACCAAACTTGTCAAAGTGGTCGAACGCCGTGCGGCGCAGTTTAGCAATGGCGTCCGGCTCGCGGCGGTGCACCATGAATTCGGCGAACCGCTGGCGGTAAGGATCAGGGAAGAGCGGCGCAACGGCAGTCATGATCTTTCCCTCACGCCGCTGCCCGACGCGCCCGGCCCGGCTCTTCGTTGTAGAGCGCGTAGCCCTGTTCTTCCAGTTCCAGCGCCAGTTCCTTACCGCCGGAGCGGGCGATTTTACCGTTAAACAGCACATGTACCTGGTCGGGAACGATGTAATCCAGCAACCGCTGGTAATGAGTGATGACCAGAAAGCCCCGTTCCGGGTTGCGCAAGGCATTCACGCCGTCCGCCACGACTTTCAGGGCGTCGATGTCCAGCCCGGAGTCAGTCTCATCCATCACCGCGAAGCGCGGTTGCAACACCGCCATTTGGAATACTTCATTGCGCTTTTTCTCACCGCCGGAGAAGCCTTCATTGACCGAGCGCTTGAGCATTGAATCATCCATCTTGACCAGTTCCATGCGCTCATGCACCAGTTCCCAGAACTCCATGGCGTCTACGGGAGGTTCACCGCGATATTTACGGACGGCATTGACCGCCGCCTTGAGGAAATACAGATTAGCGACGCCGGGGATTTCCACCGGGTATTGAAACGCCAGAAAGAGTCCTTCGCAAGCGCGGTTTTCAGGAGACATCTCCAGCAGGTTTTTACCCTCGAACAGGATTTCACCCTGGGTGACGGTATAGCCTTCGCGGCCAGCGATCACATTGGCCAGTGTACTTTTGCCAGAACCGTTCGGTCCCATGATGGCGTGGGTCTCGCCCGGCTGAATGGCGAGGTCGATGCCCTTGAGAATCTCTCGACCCTCAACGGTGACGTGCAGATTGCGGATTTCCAGCATGATGAGTGATTTTCCTGTAAGTCAATAAACTGTATAAATTTTCTAGAGATCAACCTGGTGGCGGCATTTCCGGAAATTTCGGCAACGCGGGATCCATGCAATCCCAAGTGGGTGCCCGGCTCGCGAAAATATCAGCTTGGGGTTTGTATTGTGAAAGGTTTGTAAGCGAGCCTGCACGCACACCTATCAGGCCGGGCATCGCCTCAGGTTTTCCAAATAATTGAGAGCCACAATGAGGACAGAAGCCTCGCCTGGCTAATTTCCCGTTACTTGCCATTCGCTCGTAGTACTTCACTTCGCCGGTAATAGAAATGGCATTCTCTGGAACGAAAAAGGTTGCTGTGTAGCCACTCCCAGATGCTTTTTTGCAGTCGAGACAATGGCAATTCCCAGAGATCACGGGATCGCTGGTACATGTGTAACTAACTGAACCGCAAAGGCAGCTTCCTGAAAGACTCATTAGAAAACTCCTGACTGAAACCTCATTTCAAATCACCCCACACTCCCTTCCAGCTTCAGCTCAATCAGCTTTTGCGCCTCGACAGCGAATTCCATGGGCAATTCCTTGAACACTTCCTTGCAAAAACCGTTGACGATCAGGCTCACGGCGTCTTCAGTGCTGATGCCGCGTTGCTTGCAGTAGAAAATCTGATCTTCACTGATCTTCGAGGTGCTGGCTTCATGCTCGACCTGAGCACTGGGATTCTGCACATCGATATAGGGGAAGGTATGCGCGCCGCATTGGTCGCCCATGAGCAATGAATCGCATTGCGAGTGATTGCGAGCGTTTTCCGCCGTCGGCAGGATTTTGACCAACCCCCGATAGGCGTTTTGTCCCCGTCCGGCGGAAATGCCCTTGGAGACAATGGTGCTGCGGCTGTTTTTGCCGATATGGATCATCTTGGTGCCGGTGTCGGCCTGCTGGTAATCGCGGGTCACGGCCACCGAGTAGAACTCACCCACCGAATTCTCGCCGCGCAAGATGCAACTGGGATATTTCCAGGTAATCGCCGAACCGGTCTCGACCTGCGTCCAGGACACTTTGGAATTACGGCCCTTGCACAATCCGCGCTTGGTCACGAAGTTGTAGATGCCGCCCTTACCTTCGGCGTCACCCGGATACCAGTTCTGCACCGTGGAATATTTGATCGTGGCGTCGTCCAGCGCGACTAACTCGACGACGGCCGCGTGAAGCTGGTTTTCATCACGCTGCGGCGCCGTGCAGCCTTCCAGATAGGATACGTAAGACCCTTCGTCAGCGATAATCAGCGTCCGTTCAAACTGCCCAGTATTACTGGCGTTGATGCGGAAGTAGGTGGACAACTCCATCGGGCAGCGCACGCCCGGCGGGATATAGACAAAGGAGCCGTCGGAGAACACCGCCGAATTCAGGGTCGCGTAGTAGTTATCGCGATAAGGCACCACCGAGCCGAGATACTTCCGCACCAGGTCGGGATGTTCGCGCACCGCTTCGGAGAAGGAGCAGAAAATAATGCCTTTTTCCGCCAGCTTACCCTTGTAGCTGGTGGCCACTGACACCGAGTCGAACACCGCGTCCACCGCGACGCCAGCCAGCATGGCCTGCTCCGCCAGCGGGATGCCGAGCTTTTCGTAGGTGCGGCGTAGCTCTGGATCAATCTCATCAAGACTTTTTGGCCCCTCGCCTTTCTGCTTGGGCGCGGCGTAGTAGGAAATGGCCTGGTAGTCGATGGGTGGATAATGCACCCGCGCCCATTCTGGTGGGGTCTGGGTCAGCCAGTGGCGGAACGCTTCCAACCGCCACGCGAGTAGCCAGTCCGGTTCCTGTTTCTTGGCCGAAACCAGCCGGACCACGTCCTCATTCAGGCCCGGCGGCATGGTGTCCTGTTCAATGTCAGTCACAAAACCGTATTTGTAGTCACTGACGGCGAGGCGTTCGAGGGTTTGGGTGCTATCGGTCATATCAGGATTCCTGCTGGCGAATTCGGCGATTCAGACGGAACGGTTAGCGGCGCTGATCGTGGCAGCAGCCCAGTGTGCGGGATGAAATTGAACGGGATGCAGTGGATCAGGACGACTCATTTCCGCCAGGCTGATGCTTTGCAGCGCGGTGTGAATGGCCTGGTTGATGCGTGGCCAGTGGCCACTGACTTCACAATGTTCCTGTCGGGCGCAACCGTCGTGGGCGTCGGCGCTGCATTCGGTGATAGCGAGCGGGCCTTCCAGCGCGCTGATAATGTCGGCTGCGGAAATTTCCGTCGCTGGCCGCGCCAGGCTATAGCCGCCCTGGGCGCCGCGCTGGGAGTTCAGCAACCCGGAGCGCGTCAGGGCCTTGAGAATCTTGCTGACCATCGGTAACGGCAATCGGCGTTGTTGCGCCAGGGCAGCGGCGCTGCGGGACTGGCTCCCAATTTGGGCTAACCCGGTCATAAGCAAAATACCGTAATCAGCTTCGCGAGTGATGCGAATCATGGAGGCTCCGCGCAGTTTAATGAATCAGTACTTGATCAGTCCTATTTATGCGTAGCATAGTTCCAAACGGAGCGCTTGCCAAGAGGGTAGGCGGGTTAAGTGGTGGACGGTGGGCGCAGAATCCTCCCCTGCCAAGGGGAGGCATTGGATGGGGGATCAGGCGGCGTTTCGTTCCGGCAGCACGGCTTTCAGCTTGGCGTGGGTCTCGCGCAGCATCTTTTCGGTGGTTTCCCAGTCTACGCAGGCGTCTGTAATCGACACGCCGTATTTCAACTGGCTGTGATCGGCGGGAAGGGGCTGGCTACCCCAGCCGATATTACTTTCAATCATCAACCCGACGATGGAACGGTTGCCTTCCATAATCTGATGGGTGCAGTCGCGCATGACCAAAGGTTGCATGGCCGGGTCCTTGAATGAGTTGGCGTGGCTGCAATCCACCACGAGGTTGACCGGCAGTTTCTTGTCGCGCAATGCCTTCTCGCACAGGGCGATAGAGACTGAGTCATAGTTAGGCCGGTCGCCGCCGCGCAGTACGACATGCCCGTAGCGGTTGCCCAGGGTGCGGATGACCGCTGACTGGCCTTGCGGGTTGATGCCTAGAAAACTGTGCGGTCGAGCGGCGGATTGCAGCGCGTTAATCGCCACTTCCAGACTGCCATTTGTGCCATTCTTGAACCCGACCGGCATGGACAGGCCGCTGGCGATTTCGCGGTGCGTCTGCGATTCCGTAGTGCGGGCGCCGATAGCCGTCCAAACGATCAAGTCGGAAATGTACTGCGGGACAATCGGGTCCAGCGCCTCGGTGCCAGCCGGCAAACCTATTTCCGCCAAGTCCAGCAGCAGGCGGCGAGCAATTTGCAGTCCTTCGTCGATCTGGAAGGTGTCGTCCATGCGCGGGTCATTGATCAGGCCCTTCCAACCAACGGTGGTGCGCGGCTTTTCGAAATACACTCGCATGATGACGAACAGCGTGTCCTGAACTTCATCAGCCAGCGCTTTCAGTCGCTGGGCGTAGTCGCGGGCCGCTGCGACATCGTGAATGGAGCAGGGGCCAACCACGGCAAACAGGCGGGGATCCTGACGGTCGAGGATGCGCTGGACCGTTTCCCGGGCCTGGAATACGGTGCTTGCCGCTGATTCGCTCAGGGGCAGGCGCTGCTTGATTTCTTCTGGAGTCGGGAGGACTTCCAGGGAGGCGACATTAACGTTATACAGGTTTTGCATGGGTGTGAAGTTGAGGGTCGTAGATGAAGAGGATCGGCGTCTGCAGTCCGGGCTTTTAGCCTAGCCAGCGCCCGCCCGTCAAGCCAGTTAAACACCGCCTGTTGCGATCATTCTGAGGAAACAGTCTGAGTTCATCCGTTGAGTCGGCGACCCTGCGGAATATGCTGTTGGTCTGCGCTGCGCTGGGGGTCATCTGACGAAGGTCGGTGGTTGGCGGTGTTGCTGGGGCCGGAACAGAAATTGGAACAGGAATTGGAGAGTCCGCAATCCGCATGGCCCTAGCGCAAACTGATCACCGGCCAGCCCTGGGCCTGGGCATGGCGGGCCAGCGTGGCGTCCGGGTCAACTGCTACGGGATAGGTGACTTGCTTGAGCAAGGGCAAGTCGTTATGCGAGTCACTGTAAAACCAGCTATCCGCCAGGTCGCTGCCCGTGTCCGCCAGCCAGGCGTTCAATCGCGCCACCTTACCTTGCTGGAAGCAGGGAATGCCAACCGTGCGGCCGGTATAGAGACCCTCGACCACTTCCGGTTCGGTGGCCAGCAGGTGCGAAACGCCTAACCGTTCGGCGATGGGCGTGGTGATAAAGCGATTAGTGGCGGTGATAATCAGCAGACTGTCGCCCGCCCTGCGATGTCGATTTAACAACTCCTCGGCCTTGGGTAGTAGAATCGGCTGGATTTTCTCCGCCATAAACTGTTCCCGCCACGCCCTGAGTTCACTCAGGGGACGCCCGGCCAGTGGCCGCAACATGAACGCCTGATATTGGCCAATGTCCAGCGTACCGGCCTCGTAGGCCTCGTAGAAGCGCTGGTTTTCGCGCTCATAATGTTCACCGTCGACTAGACCCTGTTCGACCAGAAACTGGCCCCAGAGATAATCACTGTCGCCGCCCAACAGAGTGTTATCAAGGTCGAAAATTGCCAGGCTCATGAGCTTGTTCCGTAATGATGCTCGTGTAGGTTGATTCATCCGTTGCATCGATGCCGTGCTGCCGGAGTTTCTTGCGCAAGGTGCCGCGATTGATGCCGAGCAATGTCGCGGCCAGCGACTGATTGCCCTGAGTGCGCAGCATCACGATCTCCAGTAGGGGGGACTCCATCTCTCGTAGCACCAGATCATAGAGGTTGCTGGGTTGCTGGTCGCCCAGATTGTGAAAGTAGATGCGCAGAGCCTCGTAAACATGGTGACGCAATGGGGTGGCGGGCAGCAAATCGTCCGGAGATGCAGAAGGTGGTTGGTTCATACCGCGAGGCGCTCCCTGTTCACTCGACGTTCGAAGAAAAAAGCAGTCAAATGATAGCGAAGTTTTTGTGGATTTTCTTGGCGGTGATTTGAACTTCGCGCGGGGGGAGACTGGCCTGCCTTGTAGTAACCGCTTGACTCTTGGTGCGCCGAATGGGGCCACCGTGCGGAATGGTGGTGAGCGATGATGACGCCAGGGCGGTGAAGACCAGACGTAGCATGTTACTATTCCATAAAAATCAGTGTTGCCGCCGTCGGGCGAACGCCTGACAGAGTTCCCGAAAAATTCTGCTTACATCCAGAGATAAGGCAATGAATGCACCGGCTTGGAATCCGGCGATTGAATTCATAGAGCGGGAAGCACTGGAGCGTCTGCAACTGGCTAACCTGCGTAAGACCGTCGCGTGGGCGCTGAAGGCGCCATTTTATCAGCGGCGGTTAGCTGAAGTCGGGCTGACTTGCCCGGAGGATATCAGCAGCCTGCGCGATGTGCGCAACCTCCCCTACACGACCAAAGATGATTTGCGCGAAGCCTACCCTGACGGGTTGCTGGCGGTGGATCGGGAACAGGTCGTTCGCCTGCACACCTCCAGCGGCACAACCGGTATGCCAACAGTGGTCTATCACACCCAGCGTGATCTCGATGGCTGGACCGAACTGGTAGCCCGCTGCATCGTCGCGACCGGCGCAACCCGTCGTGATGTATTCCAGAACATGACTCATTACGGGCTGTTCACCGGCGGATTGGGCCTGCACTACGGCGCAGAGCGGGTAGGAATGCTCGTGATCCCGGTCAGTTCCGGCAACACCAGTCGCCAAATTCAGTTGATGCGGAATTTCCAAACCTCTGTGGTACACGCAACCCCCAGTTACCTGCTGCACCTGCAATCGGCGCTGGCCGGGGCTGGCGTTGAACCGGGCCAACTGAGTTTGCGTAAAGCGTTTATCGGCGCTGAGCCGCATTCCGAGGAAACCCGCCGCAAAATCGAAAATCTTTTCGGCATCGAGGCCTACAATTCCTATGGTCTGAGCGAGATGAACGGTCCGGGTGTGGCGTTCGAGTGTATCTACAAAACCGGTCTGCATTTTTGGGAAGACGCCTACATTCTGGAAATTATCAATCCGCAAACGTTGCAACCGCTCGCCGAGGGAGAAACCGGCGAAATCGTCATGACCACCTTGCAGCGCCAGGCGACGCCGTTACTACGCTACCGCACCCGCGATCTTTCGCATTTGGTCGGCAGTCATTGTCCTTGCGGGCGTAGTCATCGGCGGTTGGCGCGCATCAAGGGCCGCAGTGACGATATGCTGATTGTCAACGGCGTCAACGTCTTTCCGTCCCAGATCGAGGCAGTGTTGATGAAGACCCCGGAAGTCGGCGTCAATTATCTGATCCAACTGGAAAAACGGGGTTCTCTGGATCGCCTGGTGGTCAAGACCGAGATTGACGCCCGGTTGTTTACCGGCGCTGTCGAGGCGCTGGACGATCTACGTGAGCGGGTCAGCGAACTGTTGCGGTCAGCGATTCTCGTTAAGCCGGTGGTGGAACTCAACGAACCGGGCAGCCTGCCGGTGTCGGAAGGCAAGGCGCAACGGGTCGTGGATTTGCGGCCTGCATTCTGACCGGGCGAGGAATAGCGTCATCTTATAAGGGGGTCTGGATGAAGGGTATCGCTCAGTCGCTATAAAATACGCTTTTCAAGTACTCATCCTGCGCATGACGCAATAGCACCGCAATGACCGCTGCTGCGGGCAACGCCAGCAGAATGCCGAAGAACCCGAACAGATGACCGCCGGCCAGCACGGCAAACAACACGGCGACCGGATGGAGACCAATGCGGTCGCCGACCAGCTTCGGGGTTAACAGAAAATCGCTGATCAACTGGCCGACGCCAAACACAATGAGCACCGGGATAAGGCTAAATACGCTATGGAATTGCAGCAGGGCGGCGACACTGGCGACGAGGACGCCCATAATCAGGCCCAGATAGGGAACGAAGCTGACCAGACCGGCCAGCATTCCGATCAACAGCGAAAAATCCAGACCGATCACCGCCAGTCCGATCGAGTAGAGAATTCCCAGAGCCGCCATGACAATGATTTGGCCGCGCAGGAACGCACCGATCACTTCATCGGATTCCTGCGCCAGTTTGCTGATCACGGGTTCAACACGCCGGGGCAGCAGATGGCGAATGCTGGCGACCAGCAAATCCCAGTCACGTAGCAAGTAGAAGGTCACCACCGGCACCAGGATAAGATTGGCTAGCCAAGTGAAAAATGCAGCGGACGAGTCTCGAAATGACTCCAACAGGCCGCCGGCCATGTCACCCATATCTTGGGCGAAGGTAATCAGTCGGGATTGCAAACCGTGGAGGCTGAACGA
>JBAQIQ010000063.1:0-25530 GCA_049288935.1 Candidatus Competibacteraceae bacterium | reverse complement strand
CCGACGTCCGCACGTCCACAGCGCCGTCCGCCCCGCCAGCAAACCTCGGCCAGAGCCTTGTTGGATTTCCATCGTCGGCAGAAAAAGCATTGTTATTGAAAGAGATTCGCTTAACTTAATGGCAGTGAGGGTGCTGAGGGCGATGCTCATGCCACCGGAGGCAGAGCCGGTGATGCCGGCCAGGACGTTAACCGCGACCGCTTCGGAAATCAGTGGATTTTCGGAAATGCTCAGCACTGCGTTTTTCACCACCAGGAATGCCGGCAGCGAAGCGATCACATTGCCGTAGCCCACCTCGGAGGCAGTGTTGAAGATCGGTAGCAACGAGCCCATGGTGCCGGCGTTGAGCGATTCCACCACGTTTTTCCAACGTTGCCAGTGGACGATGATGATGAAGATGATGGCGATGATCAGGGAGACGATAATCGACCATAGGCCGGCTACCGCTGACAGTTTCGTGGCGCCGTATTTGGTGTCGGCCAGGTAGCTGGCGTCGATGCTGGGGAACACGACATAAGTGAACAACGCATTAAAGCCGATCACTAGCAGGATTGGTAACAAAGCGGTAAAGAATGGCGGGGTCTGTTCCAAATCACCCTTGGGTTCCAAGTTTTCCTGGAGGTGATCGCCATAGCCTTCACCGTGAGCCATCGCCTGCTGGGCGCGTCTGTGCAGCCACAAAATGCCACCGATCATCATGATCAGGCCGCCAATCGTTCCCAAGCCCGGCGCGGCAAAAGTGTTGGTGCCAAAAAATGGCGCGGGGATCGCATTTTGAATGGCTGGGGTGCCAGGGAAAGCGGTCATGGTGAAGGTGAACGAGCCGAGGGCGATGGCCGCAGGAATGAAGCGTTTGGGCATACCGATCTCGCGGAACAGAGCGGCGCCGATGGGATAAACGGCGAACGCCACCACAAACAGCGACACGCCGCCGTAAGTCAGGATGCCGCAGGACAGCACAATCGCTAGAATGGCCCGTTCCTTGCCGACTCGGGTCACGATCCAATGGGCGATGCTCTTGGCCGACCCGGAGTCGTCCATGAGCTTGCCGAAGATTGCGCCTAACATGAATAACGGAAAGAATCGGATCAGATAACCACCCAGTTCTTTCATGAACACCTGGGTGTAAGTAGGCAGCAGTACGTCAAAACCGCCGCCAATCAGCACGGCCAGCAGGGCCATGATCGGGGCTAGCACCAGGACGTTAATTCCCCGGTAGGCCAGATACATCAACAGGCCGAGTGAAACAATAATGCCAATAACGCCAAGCATGAAGCGTTCTCCTTGGGGTTCGATGAGAAAGGTAATTCGTTCCCCGGTTTTCGCAGCAGGGGAACGAACCAAGCCTAGCCTAATTGTGAATGGCCTGGTTGAAAATTCACAAAACTGGTGAAAAAACCGTGCGTAAATGCACAGATATGACAGCGACTTGCGGTTTTTTCGATCTGACCGGGAGCGGGGTAGGGCTGGGAAATGGACTAGAGCGGTCTGGGGGATGGTTTGGCTTTCAGCCCTGTTCTTCCTCCGAATCCAGTTGCGCCACCAGCGCTTCCCGCAGGGCGGCGTACTTTTGGGAGTCATTCAACGGTCGATTTTCGCGGTCAGTGACGAAAAACACGTCCTCGGCCCGTGCGCCGACCGTCATGATCTTGGCATTGTGCAACTGTACCCCGCATTCCATGAAGGCTTTGCCCACGCGGCACAGTAGCCCTGGGCGGTCCCAGGAAATCAGCTCCACTACGGTGCGGCCGTTCGCGGTATCCTCATGAAATAAGACGCCGGTAGGTATCTGAAATGCTTTCTGAATCCGCGAGATATGCCGGCTGGGCATCAGAGGCGCCGCATCTGGTTGCTGGAAAGCGTGAACGAGCGCAGTGACGATTTCCTTGATTCGGCTGCGTTCCTGGATGGGCAGGCCGGTATCCTCCAGCACAGTGAAACTGTCCAGGGTGTAACCGCTATGCCCGGTAATGATGCGGGCATCGAGAACGGTCAGCCCCAATTGATCGAGAATCGAGGTGATCAGCGCAAACAGATTGTCCTGATCGCGGGTGTAGATAAAGATTTCTGTTCCACCCCGACCTGGATCATCGCGGGCCATGACCAGCGGTCGTGCCTTGTAGCCCTGCTTGAGAATCGCCCGGGTATGCCAGGTAATTTCATCAGCGGAATGGCGCAGGAAATAATCGTCACCGAAACCTTCCCAGACCCGGTTAATACGCGCCTCGTTGATTTTGGCGACATGCAACAACCGTCTTGCCTGGTGTTGAACTTCGCGGATGCGCTCTTCCTTATCGATCGGATGGTCCAGTCCACGCCGTAACGCCCGGCGGGTCGCTTCATACAACTGCCAGAGCAGCGACGCCCGCCAGGTGTTCCACAGCTTGGGATTTGTTGCGCGAATGTCAGCAACGGTTAACAGGTAGAGGTAATCCAGATGCATCTGGTCACCCATTTGCCGGGCGAAGTTGTGGATGACGTCCGGATCATGAATATCTTTCTTCTGCGCGGTGATCGACAAAGTGAGATGGTGACGCACCAGCCACGCCACCAGCCGCGTGTCGAAGCGGCTCAAGCCATGTTGGCGGCAAAAGCGCTCAGCATCTTCAGCACCCAGTTCGGAATGATCGCCGCCCCGCCCCTTGGCGATGTCATGGTACAAGCCGGCAATGTAAAGCAGTTCCGGCTTGGGCAATCGTTCCATAATGGCGTTGCACTGCGGAAGTTGATCGGTGAACTGCGGCAGGAAAAACCGCCGCAAGTTGCGCACCACGAACAAGATGTGCTGATCGACCGTATAAGCGTGAAACAGGTCGTACTGCATGCGTCCGATGATATGACCAAATTCCGGCAGATAGGCTGGCAAAACGCCGTAAGCGTTCATCAGCCGCAGTTGTTGGGTCACCCCATAAGGCTGACGCAGGATTTCCATGAACAGACTGCGGGGTCGCATGTCATTGCGAAACTTGTCATCAATCAGTGGCTGATGATCCCGGATCAGCCGGATAGTGGCAGCGCGGATGCCCTTGATTTCAGGGTGCTGTTGCAAAACCAGGAAAATTTCCAGCAAGGCGAACGGGTAACGCAGGAATACGTTAGGCCGGGTCACTTCCAGATAGCCGCGTTGCGCCTGGAACCGGCGATTGATCGGCGTCGGCTCACCGGGTTCATCGGATAGCAGGATCGCTTCTTCGAACAGTTGCAATAGCATCTCGTTGAGCCGGCTGAGCGTGTTGACCATGCGGTAGTAGCGCTGCATGAACTGCTCGACCGCGAGGTTATGATCCTGATCTTCAAAGCCGAATTGTTGGGCGATGCGCCGCTGGTGATCGAACAGCAACACATCCTCGCGGCGGCCGGTCAGCGTATGCAGGGCGAACCGGATTTTCCAGAGGAAATTGCGGCATTCGATCAGCTCATCATATTCACGTGGACTCAGGAAACCGTGGCTCACCAGTTCTTGCAAGGTGCTAGCGCCGAAGTGTCGCTTGGCGACCCAGCCGATCATCTGCAAATCGCGCAGACCACCGGGACCCTCCTTGATATTCGGTTCGAGATTGAAAGCCGTTTCGTTGTACTTGCGACAGCGCTGGCAACGTTCCTGCTGCTTGAATTCGAAAAAAGCGGCATCCGGCCAGATGCGGTCGGGACCGGTGACAGCGCGCATCTGCTCAAACAGCGCTGATGAACCGGTCAGCAATCGCGCTTCCATCAGGCTGGTGGCAATGGTGATGTCAGCGGCGCCCTCGCGGGCGCAATCCTCGACCGTGCGAACGCTATGGCCGACTTCCAGGCCAATGTCCCACAGGAAAGCGAGAAAGTCCTCCAATCCGGAACGATGGGTATTGAGCGCCTGGTCGCTCAGCAGAATCATGATGTCCACATCCGAACCGGGATGCAGTTCGCCGCGTCCGTAGCCGCCCACCGCCACCAGCGCCAAGTCTAACGGCTCTGCGGTGAAAAACCGTAGCCAGGCTCGTTGCAGTAGTTCATCCATCAACCGGGCGCGCGCCAGCACCAGTTCATCAGCAGGAGCGCCCTGCTGGAAGAGATCCTTAAACCGGGCATCGCTTTGCTTGAGCAGAGTACGAAATGGCGCTATCGGGCTGACGCTGGTCGCCAGGTTATGTTCAAAAGTGCTAACGTCGAACAGCGCCGGGAGGGTCCACGGCGCACCGTCCCGCAGGAGGTTTGGGGAAGACATGGGGGAAGAGCAGTCGAGGTGAGGGATAAAGGTCAAAGTGTGGCGCCGGGACTTAATGTCAGAATGTCATAACCGATCTCTGTAACCAGCACCGTATGTTCCCACTGCGCAGAGACACTGTGATCTTTGGTCACCACCGTCCAGTTATCAGGCAGTCGTTTGACGTGCCGTTTGCCGGCGTTGATCATCGGTTCGATGGTGAAGGTCATATTGGGAACCAGCAGAACACCCTCGCCGGGTTTGCCATAGTGCAATACCTGCGGGTCTTCATGGAAATCCCGACCAATCCCGTGACCACAGTATTCGCGCACCACCGAACAGTGATGGGCCTCAGCGTGTTTCTGAATGGCATGGCCGATGTCGCCCAGGTGGAGGCCCGGTTGCACCGTGCGAATACCGATGTACAGACACTCATAAGCGATTTGGCAGACCCGTTGTGCGGCGACCGGCGGTGTGCCGATCTGGAACATCCGGCTGGTGTCGCCATGGTAGCCGTCCTTGATCACGGTGATGTCGATATTGATGACATCACCCTTTTTCAACATCTTCGGACCGGGAATGCCATGGCAGACAACATGATTGACCGAGGTGCAGATCGATTTGGGAAAGCCACGGTAGTTGAGCGGAGCCGGGATCACGTTTTGCACGTTGACCATGTAGTCATGGCAAATCCGGTCCAGTTCTTCCGTGGTGACGCCCTCCTGCACATAGGGGCTGATCATATCCAGGACTTCGGCGGCCAATCGGCCCGCCACCCGCATTTTCTCGATCTCTGCTGGGGTCTTATAGGTAATTTTGATAGGGCGATGGGTCGGATTCTGGAACATATTGTCTACAGTCTCGGTAGCGCATGGGCGGTTTCAGGCCGGTGAGCAGTGGTTGTCAGGGGGCGTTGATCCGGCCGTAAAAAATTGAGACAGCCTTTCGCGGGCGGCGGTTCATTGGTTTTCCCAAGCAATCCATGGTATAAAGCGCGCGCCTTTTAGGCAAACGATAGATGCGCTCATCGTCAATGGTGGGCGTGGCTTGAAGCAAACAAGCAAATTCTCACATCCGCCGGCACGGGCAGCCGGGTGCCCGAAGTTGGGGTCGCTGTCCGGGGCGGATGGAGGCTCAACCCCGCATTCTTTTAAGGAGAACACTCAGCAATGGCGACTATCTCTATGCGCCAGATGCTGGAGGCCGGCGTGCATTTCGGCCACCAGACCCGCTACTGGAATCCCAAGATGGCCCCCTATATTTTCGGGGCGCGCAGTAAGATTCATATCATCAACCTGGAAAAAACCCTGCCACTCTATCTGGAGTCGCTGAATTTCATCGGGCGGCTGGCGTCCAAGGGTGGCAAGGTCATGCTGGTGGGTACTAAGCGTTCGGCCCGCGAAGCGACCGCCGAGGCAGCGATCCGCTCTGGCATGCCTTATGTCAATCACCGCTGGCTGGGTGGCATGTTGACCAACTTCAAGACGGTCCGGCAGTCTATCAAGCGGCTCAAGGATTTGGATCTGATGGCCCAGGATGGCACATTTGACCGGCTGGCCAAAAAAGAAGTGATTGGCCTACGGCGGGAAATGGACAAGCTGGAGCGTAGTCTGGGCGGCATCAAAGACATGACCAGTTTGCCGGATGCGCTGTTTGTCATCGATGTCGGCCACGAGCGCATCGCCGTGCAGGAAGCTAATAAACTGGGCATTCCGGTCATCGGCGTGATAGATACGAACAATTCGCCGGATGGCGTGAACTACGTTGTGCCTGGCAATGATGACGCCATTCGCGCTATTCAGCTGTATGTCGGCGGTGTGGCCGAGGCGGTTCTGGAAGGTCGCGCCGTCTTGGCGACCGGACGTGGCCGTGAGGAAGAATTCGTTGAAATTCCCGAGGAGGCGTTGCCGGCTGGCGAGGGCGCCTGAAATTCCTGGGAGAACGCTTCATCCCAAGAAGGCTCGTGTGCCTGAACGCCCGCGAGCCTTTTTGATGAATTTGTAGAAACTATACAGAATTGTTTTTCAGAGGTAGGCAAGCATGGCGGATATCACGGCGGCGCTGGTTAAGGAACTGCGCGAGCGCACAGGTTCAGGGATGATGGAGTGCAAGCGGGCTTTGCAGGAAACCGGCGGCGATATCGAGGCAGCGGTCGATCTGATGCGCAAGGCCGGTCAGGCCAAGGCGGACAAAAAAGCCAGTCGCATCGCTGCCGAGGGTTTAATTATCGTCCGGCAGACCAACGGCGCAATGGCTATGGTCGAGGTTAACTGCGAAACCGATTTCGTCACCAAAAATGAGGATTTTCGGGCGTTCTCCGACGCGGTGGCCGGTGTGGCGCTGGAGAGCGGACCGGCGGATCTGGACGCCCTGCTGGCGACCCCTATGACCAATGGTCAAAGTGTCGAACAGCATCGGCGCGACTGTATTGCCAAGATTGGCGAGAACATCAGCGTCCGTCGCTTCGCCCGGCTGGCTACGACCAGCGGCGTTGTCGGCAGCTACCTGCATGGAACCCGCATTGGTGTGCTGGTGGAGCTAGCGGGTGGCGACGTCGAGTTGGCCAAGGATATTGCCATGCACATTGCCGCCAGTCGGCCGCTGTGCGTGAGCGCCGATCAGGTGCCGGCGGAGTTTCTGGCTCGGGAAAAGGACATCTTCATGGCGCAGGCAGCGGCCAGTGGTAAGCCGGCTAATATCATCGAAAAGATGGTAGAGGGACGACTGCGCAAGTATCTGGAAGAGGTCACTCTGATCGGTCAGCCCTTCGTCAAGGATGCTGAGCAGAGCGTGGATCAGTTGCTCCAGTCCCGCAAGGCTAAAGTGATTCGCTTCGAACGCTTTGAACTGGGTGAGGGCATCGAAAAGAAATCCGACAATTTCGCTGCGGAAGTGGCGGCGGCGAGTGGTGGCCAGAAACCCAATGCCTAATTCCCAACCCGTGTTCAAACGGATTCTCCTCAAGCTCAGCGGCGAAGCCCTGATGGGCGCGGGCGACTATGGCGTTGACACGGAGGTGATTGCCCGGATGGCTGATGAGGTGCGGGAGTTGCGCCAAATGGGTGTGGAAGTGGGAATGGTGATTGGCGGTGGCAACCTGTTTCGGGGCGCAGGCTTGGCCCGCGCGGGCATGGATCGGGTCACCGCTGATCACATGGGTATGCTGGCTACCGTCATGAACTCGTTGGCTATGCAGGATACCTTGGAGCGGTTGGGCGTGTTTACCCGGGTCATGTCGGCGATCCGCATCAACCGGGTTTGCGAGGATTACATTCGCCGCCGCGCTATCCGCCATCTGGAAAAAGGTCGGGTGGTCATCTTCGCCGCCGGCACAGGCAACCCCTTCTTCACCACCGATTCCGCCGCCAGTTTGCGGGCGATTGAAATCAGCGCCGACGTGATGCTCAAAGCCACCAAGGTGGACGGTGTTTATTCGGCGGACCCCTTCAAAGATCCTCAGGCGGTGCGCTATGACCGTTTGACCTACGATGAAGCTCTGGCGCGCAAACTGCAGGTCATGGACGCCACCGCCCTGGTGATGTGCCGCGAACATGACATGCCGCTAATGGTTTTTAACATCAACCGCTGTGGCGACCTGGTGCGGATCGTCTGTGGCGAGAATGTCGGTACTACTGTAGTGCGGGAATAAGAGCCATGATCGACGACATCAAGAAAGACTCCACCGATCGGATGACCAAAAGCGTAGACAGCCTCAAACAGGAATTGACCAAGTTGCGGACCGGACGGGCGCACTCCAGCCTGCTGGATCACATCACAGTGAGCTACTATGGCAACGACACGCCGCTGAATCAGGTGGCTTCAGTCGGGGTGGCCGATGCGCGCACCCTGCTTGTGACGCCTTGGGAAAAGAATATGGTGGGGCCAATCGAAAAAGCCATTATGAAGTCCGATCTGGGGCTGAATCCGGTGACCGCCGGCCTGGCGATTCGGGTGCCGTTGCCGCCGCTGACGGAAGAACGCCGCCGTGATTTAGTCAAGGTGGTCCGGCATGAAGGCGAAGGGGCAAAGGTGGCGATCCGCAATATTCGCCGAGACGCTAACAGCCAGTACAAGACATTGCTTAAGGAAAAGAAAATTTCGGAAGACGCTGAACGGCAGGCCCAGGAAGAGGTGCAGAAATTGACCGACCGGTATATTCAGGACGTGGACAAGATGCTGGCGGCCAAGGAAGCCGAGTTGATGGAAATTTAGGATACTGACAGATTTCAGGGATCGAGCGCGAGCCAGGTCAGGAATAAGCCAAATGTCGGATGATGTTGACGCCCGATCGAACGTGTGGGACCCATTACCTCGCCATGTGGCAATCGTGATGGACGGTAACGGTCGCTGGGCGCAGCAACGCGCCTTGCCGCGCACCATGGGACATCGAGAAGGCGTAAAAGCGGTGCGGCGGGTGGTTGAGGCCTGTGCTGAGCGGGGTATTGAAGTATTGACCCTGTTTGCTTTCAGCAGTGAGAACTGGCGTCGTCCGCGGCCAGAAGTCGAAATCCTGATGAATTTATTTGTTCGCACCCTGCGCAGTGAAATCCGTCGGTTGGACACCGCCAACGTTCGCATGCGGTTTATTGGCGATCACCGGGCGTTCTCACCGACCTTGCAGGACTACATGGTCAAAGCTGAGCAAAGGACAGCGCATAATACCGGCTTGACGCTGGTGATTGCCGCCAACTATGGGGGCCGCTGGGATGTGACCCAAGCCGCACGGCGGTTGGCCGAGGATGTTGCAGCGGGTCGATTGCAACCGGTTGATGTCACGGCGGAGAGTTTGCATGGCTATACCTGCCTGGCTGATTTACCGGAGCCGGATTTGTTTATTCGCACGGGCGGCGAGCAGCGCATCAGCAATTTTCTACTCTGGCAACTGGCTTACACCGAATTGTATTTCAGCGAACGGCTCTGGCCAGACTATGATGCCAGTGATCTGGATGCGGCCTGTGCGGCGTTCACCCGCCGACAACGGCGCTTTGGTCAGACGAGTGAACAAGTGGCGCATGGAATGCAGGACAGACATGCTTAAACAACGCATCATCACTGCGAGTATTTTGGCCATCCTGATCATTTGGGCCGTGTTGAAATTACCGGTTGCCGGCTTTGGCGTTGTGTTGTTGGCGGTCATTTTGCCGGGCGCCTGGGAATGGACGCGGCTCGCCAGTCTGTCCAAGATCCGCGACCGTATGCTGTATGTCGGCGGCGTCCTGGCGGTGATCCTGATGGTCTGGCCGTTTCTTGGCCACGCCGTGTTCGTCAATAGCCTGCTGATCTTGAGCGTCCTGGGTTGGTGTATCGCGGTGCTCTGGATGCGACGCTACGCCACACATCCAGAGCACCGGGATCAACCACTATCAATAGGTATTGCTGGTATGGTGGTGCTGATTGCGCCCTGGGTAGCATTTATGGGGTTGCGCAGCGAGTTCGGGCCGGGTTACGTCCTGTTTCTGTTCTTGCTGGTTTGGGCAGCCGATGTGGGCGCTTATTTCGCTGGACGGCGCTGGGGCCAGCACAAACTGGCTCCCGCAATCAGTCCCGGCAAGACTTGGGAAGGAGTGGCTGGCGCCAGCGCCACGACATTGATCCTGGCCTTATTGGGCGCGACGCTGCTGGACGAAAGTGTGCGCTGGCCAACGTTCGTGGTGGTGTGCCTGATCACTGCCGGTTTTTCCATCGCCGGAGATTTGTTCGAGAGCATGATCAAGCGCCAGTGTGGGGTGAAAGATAGCGGCTCGCTATTGCCAGGCCATGGCGGCATCCTCGATCGAGTGGACAGCCTGACGGCCGCCGCCCCCGTGTTTTTGCTGGGTCTGTACGGGATTGCAGGATGAGCGAACGAATCGGCGTCGCTATTCTAGGCTCCACAGGCTCTATTGGCGTCAGTACGCTGGATGTGTTGCAACGCCACGCTGACCGGTTCCGGGTAGTCGCGTTAACCGCCCACCGGGATGTTGAGGCGTTGTTTCAGCAATGTCTGCTGCACGAACCTGCGTATGCGGTTATGGCTGATCCGGATTCTGCTGGAGTGTTGCGCGATCGATTGCAGTCCGCCGGTCGTTCGGTTGAAGTGCAGGCTGACGTGGCCGGGTTGGAACGAGTTGCGGCTTTGCCGGAGGTTGGCTACGTCATGGCGGCGATTGTTGGCGCAGCCGGGCTGTTGCCGACACTGGCGGCGGCGAAAGCGGGTAAACGGGTGTTGCTGGCCAACAAGGAAGCGCTGGTCATGGCGGGGCCGCTGTTTATGGCGGCGGTGCGCGAGCAGGGTGCGGAGTTGTTGCCTATCGACAGTGAGCACAACGCGATCTTTCAATGTCTCCCGCCGGTGTTTGCTAGCGAAGGATTGGCGGCGGTCGGGGTGCGTCGGATTCTGCTGACCGGTTCCGGTGGGCCGTTTCGGGTTACGCCGCTCGATCAATTGTCGGATGCGACCCCGAAACAGGCTTGCGCGCATCCCAACTGGAACATGGGCCGCAAGATTTCGGTAGATTCCGCTACGATGATGAACAAGGGGCTGGAAGTCATCGAAGCGCACTGGCTGTTTGGTGCACTGCCTGATCAAATTGAAGTAGTGATTCACCCGCAAAGCGTGATTCATTCCATGGTGGAATACCAAGACGGCTCCGTATTAGCGCAACTGGGCCACCCCGACATGCGCACACCGATTGCTCACGCTTTAGCCTGGCCGCGCCGCTTAACGTCTGGAGTGGCGTTCCTGGATTTCACTCAAGTAGCGAAATTAGAGTTCCAGGCGCCGGACTTTGCCCGCTTTCCCAGCCTGGAACTGGCGTTTGCCGCACTGGTGGCAGGTGGAACTGCGCCAGCGATTCTTAATGCCGCCAATGAAATTGCCGTGCAAGCCTTTCTCGACCGAAAAATTCGGTTTACCGACATCGCTGCTGTTGTCCAATACGCTTTAGAGCAGGTTAACAACCGTGCGGTCACCTCGCTGGCAGTGATTCTCGACGCCGATACTCAGGCGCGAGCCACCGCGAACGACTGGATCGCCGATGTCGGAGGTCGTTTATGAGCGGCAGTCCATTGATTTCCTTACTGGCCTTGATCGTCACTCTGGGAGTGCTGATTACGGTGCATGAGTTTGGCCATTTTTGGGTGGCGCGCCGACTGGGCGTCAAGGTGACAAAATTTTCCATTGGCTTCGGTAAACCGTTGTGGCAGCGACAGGGCCGGGATGGCGTGCAGTATGTGATTGCCACTCTGCCTTTGGGTGGCTATGTCAAAATGCTTGATGAACGCGAAGGTGAAGTGCCGAAAGCTGACTTGCATCGTGCCTTTAACAGGAAGCCGGTCGGTTCGCGTATCGCTATTGTCTTGGCTGGCCCTTTGTTTAATTTCCTGTTCGCCATTCTGGCCTACGCCGGCATGTTCATGGTGGGCATCCCCGGCATGAAGCCGCTACTGGATCAGCCGGTGGCTGGTTCACTGGCCGAGGCCGGCGGGTTTCGCAAGGGTGATCTCATTATCGCCATTGATGGCGAATCGACCCCGGCGTTGAGTTCCGTGATGCTGGCTTTGGTGGATCGCGCCATGGCTGAAGAAGTGGTTCGATTTGAGGTGCAGGATGCGGATGATCGAATGCGTATCCGCACTCTCGATCTGCGCGATGACCCGCCAGACAGCAGTGATATGATGGTTTTTGAGCGGGTGGGCTTGGCGCCGTGGCAGCCGGTTTTACCGGCGGTGATCGGTCAGGTCATGCCGGATGGCGCGGCGGCGCGGGCCGGTCTGCAACCGGGTGACCGGATCATCCTGGCGAACAGTGAGCCGGTCGCTGACTGGAAGCAGTGGCGTGGCATCATCGAACGCCATCCCGGCCAACTGTTGAACGTGCGCATCGAACGGGAGAGAGGGGAACAGGTGCTGGAACTGATCCCCGATAGTCGGGAAAACCCCCAAGGTGAGCGGGCTGGATTCGTTGGCGCTGTTGCCGACGTGCCGCCTGATCTCGCAGCGGACTTACAGGTCATGGTACGTTATGGGCCGCTGGATGCCTTGGGCGCAGCGATTAGCAAGACCTGGAACATGTCGTTATTGACTCTGCGGATGCTGGGTCGAATGTTGGTTGGCAAGGCGTCGCTGGAAAACCTCAGTGGGCCGTTGACCATTGCCCAGTTTGCTGGCCAGGCGGCCAGCACCGGACTGATGGCGTTTTTTTCGTTGCTGGCCTTGGTGAGCATCAGTCTGGGCGTACTGAATTTGTTGCCGGTGCCGGTCTTGGACGGCGGCCATTTGCTGTATTACCTGATCGAATTGGTTAAGGGTAGTCCACTGTCGGAGTCCCTTCAGCACATGGGACAGCAAGTGGGCATTGTTGTGTTGCTGCTCTTGATGGGGCTGGCGCTGTTCAATGATTTTAATCGTCTTCTGGGATAGGAATCACCGGCCTGGGGTGCTTGCTTGCTTATGAAATCGTATCGCTATTCAATTCTGTCGCTGGGTTTGTGGGTCGCGCTGTCTGCTGGGGCGCAGGCCGGTGAGTTCGTGGTGCAGGACATTCAGGTGGATGGCCTGCAACGCCTTTCGGCGGGTACCGTATTCAACTACCTGCCCGTGCAAGCGGGAGCGACCATCTCCGAAAAGGACTATCCGGAGATCATCCGCACGCTGTTTAAAACGGGCTTTTTCACCGACGTAAATCTTGAGCGGAATGGCAATGTGCTGGTGGTGACCGTCAGCGAGCGGCCGGCGATTGCCGAAGTGCGTATCGAAGGCAATCAAGACATTAGCACCGACGATCTCAAGAAGGCGTTGAATCAGGTCGGATTGGCTGAGGGCCGGGTGTTTGATCGGTCGCTCCTGGACAAGGTCGAACAGGAACTGTTGCAGCAGTACTACAGTCGTGGCCGCTACGCGGTCCAGATTAAGAGCCAGGTGCGCCCACTGGAACGCAACCGGGTTGCAATCACCATCGAGATTTCTGAAGGGGTGGTGGCCAGTATCCGCCAGATCAATATCGTCGGTAACAAGGCGTTTACCGAAAAAGAGCTCGTGGGTCTGTTGCAGTCGTCCACCTCGGGTTGGTTCTCGTTTTTTACCAAGGACGATCAGTACGCTAAGCAAAAATTGGCGGCGGATATTGAAACGCTGCGTTCCTTTTATCTGGATCGCGGCTATCTCAAGTTCAACGTCGAATCGACTCCAGTGTCGATCACTCCGGATAAAAAAGATGTGTATATCACCATCAATGTGACCGAGGGCGAGCCGTTCACCATCGAGAATGTCCAGTTAACTGGAGAGTTCGGGGTCGTTGCCGAAACCGAGTTGCGTCAGCTCATGGAGATCAAACCGGGCGAAACCTTCTCTCGCGCCAAGATTGCCGAAGTGACCAAAAGTATCGGCGAACGTTTAGGGCAAGAAGGCTACGCTTTCGCCAACGTTAATACCGTACCCCGGATCAACGACGAAACTCGCAAGGTGGATTTGACTTTCCTGATCGATCCCGGCCAGCGGGTCTATGTGCGGCGCATTAACTTTCAGGGCAACACCAAAACCCAGGATGAAGTGTTGCGCCGGGAAATGCGGCAGGCGGAAGGCGCTTGGTACTCCACCAAGGATTTGGACCGCTCCAAGACCCGGTTGCAGCGCCTGGATTATCTGGAGAGCGTCAATGTCGAAACGCCGGCGGTTCCTGGAACCAACGATCAGGTGGATGTCAACTATACCGTCGTCGAGCGGCCCTCAGGCAGCCTGATGTTTGGCGTTGGCTATGGCCAGGATTCCGGGTTACTGCTGAACGCGAGCGTGACCCAGAACAACTTCCTTGGCACCGGTAATCGGATGAGTGTGGTGCTGAATAATAGCGGCGCCGGTGACAATTACAGTATTTCCTACAACAATCCCTATTACACCATGGACGGCATCAGCCGGGGATTCAAGTTGTACTATCGGGACATCGACGCCGCTGAGGTCAACACTGCGGACTATGTTCTCAACAGCTATGGCGCCCAGGTCAGCTTTGGGTTTCCATTGAATGAATTCGACACGCTGGTGGTAGCGCCTGGTTACGATCATATCCGGATCGACACTACCGATGAAACCCCTGTTGAAATCACTGACTATCTCAAGCAGAACGGCGACACCTTCAACGAATTCAAGTTGGATAGTAGTTGGTCACGCGACACTCGTAACCGGGTCATCTTTCCAACCAGCGGCAGTCTGAATCAGTTGAGTGGTGAGATTGCCATACCCGGCAGCGATGCGCAGTACTACAAATTGACCTACCGAGGCATTGTCTACTATCCATTAGCGCGCTGGCTGACCTGGACGCTGGGCGGTGAGATAGGTTACGGCGATGGTTACGGCGATACCGACGGCTTGCCGTTTTTCGAGAATTTCTATGCAGGTGGTTTGCGGTCGGTGCGGGGCTATAAGTCGAATACCCTGGGTCCGCGCTATAGCAACGATGAACCGAGTGGCGGGGCGTTCAAGACGATTGCCAGCACGCAGTTTATCCTGCCAGTGCCGTTTATGGATAAATCGGAAAATGTGCGGATGGCGGCTTTCTTCGATATTGGTAATGTTTTTGGGACAACCGATGATTTTCAGGCCGATGAGTTGCGTTACTCAGTGGGTCTTTCCGGTTTATGGTTATCTCCATTAGGGCCGATCGTGCTTAGTGTCGCTGCGCCGCTTAACGATCAGTCCGGGGATGAAACCGAGGTCTTCCAGTTCTCTTTCGGGGTGCCCCTCAATTGAGTCGGTTGAAAGTAGAGTAGGAAGTGGGATTTTCAGTGGATAGTTTTTTTTGCCATTTTTGCGGATATGAGGTGATCGAGTGAAGCTCAAACAAGGTTTTTTGATCGCGGCGGCGCTGGCATTACCGTTGTCGCTGGCGCAGGCAGCCGAACTGAAGATCGGTTTTGTCAGTATCGCCAAGATTCTCAGTAGCGCGCCGCAGGCTGAGGCGGCCAGCAAGCGTCTGGAGCAGGAATTCGCGCCCCGGCAGAAGGGGCTGGTCGAGGCGCAAAAGTCGCTGCGTAAACTGGAGGAAAAACTGAACAAGGATGGCGCAGTGATGAGCGAAAGCCAGCGCCGTAATCTGGAGGGCGATATCCGCAACCAGATGCGGGAACTGAACCGCACAAACGCCGAGCTCCGAGAGGACTTCAACCTGCGCCGTAATGAAGAACTGGGTAAATTCCAGAAGCAGGTGCTGGATGTGATCAACAATGTCGCTAAGGAAGAAGGCTTTGATCTGGTGATCAATGACGGTGCGACGCTATACGTCAGTTCCCAGGTGGATGTCACCGAAAAGGTGCTCCGGCGTCTGACGTCCAAGTAAGTCGCTTTATGACTACGCTCGGTGAAATCGTCGCTGCATCCGGCGCCCGCCTGCACGGCGGTGACGCTGCGACGGTGATCACCGGTGTAGCGCCACTGCACCGTGCGGACTCTGGGCAACTCAGTTTTTTGATCCATGCTCGCTACCGGCATTATTTGTCCGTTACCCACGCTGCCGCTGTGATTCTGTCTCCTGCCGATGTGGTGGATTGTCCCACCCCGGCGCTGGTGGCAGATCACCCACACATCGCCTACGCTCGGGCGGCGGCGCTGTTTGAGCCAGCGGCCAGGCCGCAAACGGGTATTCATCCTACGGCCTCGGTTAGCCCTGAGGCTCATATCGCCGCTGATGTCTGGATTGGCCCGCATTGCACGGTGGAGGCGGGTGCGGTGATCGAGGCGGGCGTCGTGGTGGGGCCGAACTGTGTGGTCGGTGAACAGGCGTTCATTGGAGCCGGGAGTCGGCTGGTGGCGCAGGTCACCCTATGCCATCGAGTGCAGTTGGGTTGTCGAGTGTTAGTCCATCCCGGTGCGGTGATCGGCAGTGATGGGTTTGGATTGGCGCTGGATTGCAATGGCCGTTGGTTAAAGGTGCCACAGCTCGGCAGAGTGCGGATTGGCGATGATGTTGAAATCGGCGCTAACACCACCATTGATCGAGGTGCGCTGGAAGACACGATTATTGAAGACGGCGTCAAGCTGGATAACCAGATTCAGGTGGCGCACAACGTCCACATTGGCGCGCATAGTGCTCTGGCGGGTTGCGTGGGCATCGCCGGCAGCGCCCGCATCGGTCGGCATTGCATGCTGGGTGGCGGCGTCGGCGTGGCGGGCCATCTGGAAATCGCCGACCGGGTTCAGGTCACCGGCATGTCACTGGTCGCTCAGTCCATCACCCAACCGGGAATCTATTCTTCAGGATTGACGGTCGAGCCGAACCGGTTATGGAACAAAATCAGCGCTCGCTTGCGCCGGCTGGATGAGTTGTTCCGGCAGTTGGCAGCCCTAGAAAAGAAGATCAATTAAAACAAGTCCCCATCATCGCCGATCCCGGTCTACCGGGATTGAGGGAAGACCGCAAGTACATGAACGAATTGATGGACATTCAGGAAATTCTCGAATACCTGCCGCATCGTTACCCGTTTCTGCTGATTGACCGGGTGCTGGCGATTCAACCGGGACAGTCGCTGACCGGCCTCAAAAATGTCAGTTTCAACGAACCTTTTTTTCCAGGACACTTTCCGCAGAAGCCGATTATGCCCGGCGTACTGATCCTGGAGGCATTGGCTCAGGCGACCGGGATTTTGGCTTTCAAGAGCGAGGGTCAAAAGCCTGATCATCGCTCCATGTACTATCTGGTAGGGGTCGATAACGCCCGGTTCAAGCGGCCCGTCGGTCCGGGCGATCAACTGATTCTGGAGGTGCGACTGGAGCGCATCAAGCGCGGCATTGGCAAGTTTGTTTGCGAAGCCAAGGTGGACGGTCAATTGGTAGCGTCTGCTGATCTGATGTGCGCGAAACGGGACATCGAGCCGTGATCGATCCACATGCCGTGATTGACCCTTCGGCCCGGCTGGCGCCCGATGTCACGGTAGGGCCATTTTCGATTATCGGTGCAGAGGTTGAAATCGGCGCTGGCACCTGGATCGGCCCACATGTGGTCATCCAGGGCCCCACCCGGATCGGGTGTAATAACCGTATTTTCCAGTTCGCCTCGCTGGGTGAAATGCCGCAGGACAAAAAATACAATGGCGAGCCGACCCGGCTGGAAATTGGCGACCGCAACACCATTCGCGAGTTTGTCACGATCAATCGCGGTACGGTGCAGGACGCCGGGCTTACTCGTTTGGGTGACGATAACTGGATCATGGCTTATGTCCACATCGCTCACGATTGTATGGTGGGCAACCGGACCATTTTCGCTAACGGCGCGTCACTGGCTGGGCATGTTCACATCGAGGACGATGTGGGTCTGGGGGGATTTGCGCTGGTTTATCAATTCACCCGACTCGGCGCACACAGCTTCTGCGGTTTCGCCTGCGGGGTGCATCGGGATGTGCCGCCCTACGTGACCGTTGCCGGCTACCGTGCCGAACCTTACGGGATTAATGCGGAAGGGTTGCGCCGTCGGGGGTTTTCCGATGAGGAGATTCAGGCAATCCGCCGCGCCTATAAAGTGATCTACCGCGCTAATCTGCGGTTGGAAGAAGCGATTGAAAAAGTGCGGGAGATGACAATCGAATACCCGCGCTTGCAAATTTTGGCTGATTTTCTCGCAGCGCCATCCCGTAACGGCATCGTTCGCTGACGGCGGGTCGGGCGATGCGCATCGCTCTCGTCGCGGGAGAGTTATCGGGTGATCTACTCGGCGCCGGCTTGATCGCGGCTCTGAAGGAGCGTTATCCCCACGCGCAATTTGTCGGGATCGGCGGGCCGGCCATGATCAGCCAGGGAATGGAAAGCTGGATGCCGCTGGAGCGGTTGGCGGTGATGGGGTTAGTGGAGGTGCTGCGGCATCTTCCAGAATTATTCCGCATTCGGCGGCAACTGGTTGAGCGGTTGCTGGCCGATCCGCCAGCCGTCTTTATCGGCATCGATGCACCCGATTTTAACTTGGGTCTGGAGCGCCGGTTGCGGGTCCAAGGCATTCCCACTGTGCATTATGTCAGCCCCTCAGTCTGGGCCTGGCGGCCTTGGCGGGTGCGCAAGATCGCCCGTGCGGTGAATTTGATACTGACCCTGTTTCCTTTCGAAGCGGCGTTCTATCAACAACGGGGCGTCCCGGTGCGTTATGTTGGGCATCCGTTGGCTGACGAGATTCCCTTGCACAGCGATGGCCGAGAGGCGCAGCGAGTGTTGGGTTTGTCGTTGCCGGTGGGAACCCGCATCGTTGCCTTGTTACCCGGCAGTCGGATGGGGGAAGTCAGCCGGATAGGACCGCTGTTTCTGGAAGCTGCCGGTTGGCTTTTTGCCCAGCGGCCTGCTCTGCGCTTTCTGATGCCGGCAGCGACGCCCCAAATCCATGAGTTTTTGGCTGCGTTGCATTCGACGCAAGCGCCGGATTTGCCGTTGACGCTGACGCAGGGCCATTCCCGCGAAGTGATGGCCGTTGCCGAGGTCGTATTGTTGGCTTCAGGAACCGCGACCCTGGAAGCGATGCTGCTGAAGCGGCCCATGGTGGTTGCTTATCGAGTGGCGCCGGTGACGGCCTGGATTGCCCGGCGCCTGGTCACGATCCGGCATTTCTCTCTGCCTAACCTGCTGGCAGGGCGCGAGTTGGTCCCGGAATTTTTCCAGGAAGCGGCAACGAGGATGAATCTGGGCGCAGCCGTGCTGCACGGGTTGGATGACACAGCCGCCGGCGCTGCGTTGGCGGCGGAATTTGTATCGCTGCATATTCAATTGCGTCGGAGTGCCAGCCAGCAGGCGGCGACTGCGATCGCCGAGTTGCTGGAGGCTGGCCAGCTCGCTTCGCTGACCGACTGACCATTGCCTGTTCCGACAGATGGTATCCATCCCATGGCCTTTGCCAATAATCAAAAACTGCGTCAATCGTTGATTGCGGCTTATGAAAACCGCCCGTCTCTGGAGCGCAGCGTCTTGCAACTCCTGTCCGTTATTTACGAAGGCGTCAGTAAAACCGTACTTTTTGACTACATTCGTCGCTGCGAAATCCCGGCCTTTAAAACCGGGGGCATCTCCCAGACGAGCCTGGCGCAAATGACCAACCGATTGCTCAAAGAGAATCTGGTGGTCAAAGGCGACTATCAGCAACTTCATTGCCATGTTTTACTGGTCGAAGAAGCGACGCGCCGAGCGGTTCAGGGTGGCCATTTTGAAGCGATGGTCAAGGCGGTGCAGGGAAAAAGGAGCACTTCCAGCTATGGCGACTATCTATATTTCAGCAGTTACCATAGGGCGCTTTGCGAACTGCGAATGGCCTTCCACCAGAGCAATATGCTGCGGGTGCAGAATATTCTGGCCGAGTGTGAAAGGCGGTTTCCCCGCGATTTTTTCCAATATCCGCCCTGGTTGCTGATTTTCAATAACCCCCTCTATCCGGATGACGTTCGGGCTTTACCAGCGGACTTGCCCGCTCAGGCGCTGGTGACCATGTTTACAGCGGCAGTTCGCAACCTGGAACCGGCGACTGAAACGGCAACCTTGGCAGAACAGTTGCTCGCCGAGAATCGCTGCCCGGAAGTCATGCGTTATTACCTGGCCGAACAGGCCCTGTTGTGCGGCGATTTGGCGAAGGCCCGCAGCTATCTCGTATCGGGCGAGAACGACTACGACCAGGCTCTGCGCGGCTGGCTGGCGTTTCTGGACGGCGCCAACGAAGACGCGATTCAATACTATGAAAATGCGCTGAAACTGCTCCGCAAGCGTACCCGCAAGCGCAAAAGCTATTTCAATCACCTGGCGGGCGTGTTTTTTATTCTGGCGTTACTCGCCAGCAATACCGCTGCCCGCTTGCGTCAGGCGCTGGAGGCTACGGCGCCTCTGTTTGAAAGGGATGCTCACTATCCGTATTTGACCGCGTATCGCATTTTGCGGGAGGTTGTGGAGCTGCAACAGGGACAGCGCAAACACCTTGAACCGTTCGACGCCACCGTCCGCATTCCACCAGCCGACGGCTTTTTTCAATTTATGGCGATGTTCTGGCTGCATGCTGACGAGGCCCAATCCTTGCGCGAGCCCGTCGCCGCTCTGCTGAATACTGCCCAGGAGAATGGCTATGCCTGGTTCGCGGCGGAGTTGGCTGAGTTGCTACAGTCTCTCGGCGGCGCCACTCCTGCCTCCCTAGCAGGGGAGGGTGGGGGGACCGAGGGTCAGGCTGCGGGGACCCGACGCCCCCTGATTCGCCTGTTTCATTTAAAGGAACCCTGGGAACACGCGCTGAGCGCCCTGCTTGATTTATCCCGGCTGGGTCAGGAAACCACGACTGAGCCAGCGCAAACCCGATTGGTTTGGTGGATCACCTGGCTTAAAAGCGGAGCTTGCGCTATCAGTCCGCGTGAACAGAAGCGCGATGCCCGTGGTCACTGGACTCAAGGCCGGGCCGTCGCCCTGAAGCGGCTGTATGGCGCGTCGAAAAACCTGGAATTTCTCACTCCTCAGGATCGTGAAATTTGCACCAGCATCCGTCCATCCAGCAGCGGCTACTATGGCAGTGTCACCTACGAGATCAACCCGGACAAGGCGCTGCCTTTGTTGGTTGGCCATCCGCTGATCTTTTGGGAGGATAACCCGTCGGTGCGGGTCGAGCTGGTTCGCGGCGAGCCGGAATTGCTGGTGACCCCGAAGGGTTCGCAGTGGCGTCTGGAACTGTCGCCGCCCGCCTCGGTGGGCGATACGCTGCGGGTGATTAAGGAAACCCCGACCCGGCTCAAGGTGGTCATCTTCAGCAAGGCGCATCAGGCCGTGATGACCATTCTGGGGCAGGGCCTGGTCGTGCCGGCGCGAGCCAAGGACCGGGTGCTGGAAACGGTGGCTGCTCTGTCTGGCCTGGTCACGGTGCAGTCCAGTCTCGACGCCGGGGTAGAGAATCTGGAGGAAGTCCCCGCCAGTCCGTTGCCGCATGTCCATTTGTTGCCCTTTGGCGAGGGTCTGAAAATCGAAGTGTTGGTTCGTCCCTTCGGCGCCGGGCCTTACTACCGTCCGGGCGCGGGCGGCGAACGGGTGATCGCCGAAATCGACGGCAAGCGGGTGCAGGCCCGACGCAAGCTGAAACAGGAGCGCCAGCAGGCCGCGCAGATGGTCAATGCCTGTCCCACCCTGGCCCGTCAGGCTGCCGAAGAGGGTGAATGGCGGCTGGAGGACCCGGAAACCTGTCTGGAGGCGTTGCTGGAATTGCAAACTCTGGGCGACCAGGTGGTGCTGGCCTGGCCGGAGGGTGAGAAATTCAAGGTCAATCGCCCGGCATCCCTGAATCAATTGCGTCTGAGTATCCAGCGCCGTCAGGACTGGTTCGATCTCAATGGCGAGCTGCGTCTGGATGATCAAGTGCTGACCATGCGTCAGTTGCTGGAGCTGCTCGACCATAGTCCCGGCCGGTTTGTGCCGCTGGGCGAGGGTCAGTTTTTGGCGTTGACTCAGGAGTTTCGCAAGCGGCTGGAGGAAGTGCGGGGTTTCGGGGAATTGACTGCGCAAGGCGCGCGCTTTCATCCCCTGGCGGCTTCGTTACTGGAACCGCTGCTCAATGAAGCCGGTTCGGTACGTACTGATGCGGCCTGGAAAGCGCAGATTCAGCGGTTGCGTGAGGTTGAGGCATTACAGCCGGTGGTTCCCTCGACCTTGCAGGCTGAATTGCGCGATTATCAGGCTGAAGGATTTGCCTGGCTGGCGCGGCTGGCCCACTGGGGCGTCGGCGCTTGTCTGGCTGATGACATGGGCCTGGGTAAGACCGTGCAGGCGCTGGCGCTGATTCTCAGCCGGGCGCCGGACGGTCCGGCGCTGGTGGTTGCGCCGACTTCGGTCTGCCTGAACTGGCTGGATGAAATTCGCCGGTTCACGCCGACCCTGACGCCGACTGTGTTTGGCGGCGGCGACCGTCAGCAGACGGTGGAGCGGATGGGGCCGTTTGATCTGCTGATTTGCAGTTACGGATTGTTACAGCAGGAAGCGGAGCTGATGGCCAGTCGGGAATGGCGGACGATCGTACTCGATGAGGGGCAGGCGATTAAGAACATGGCGACCAAGCGCTCCCAGGCGGCGATGGCGCTGCGTGGCGACTTCAAGATGATCGCAACGGGCACCCCGATTGAGAATCATCTGGGCGAGTTATGGAATCTGTTCCGCTTTATCAATCCCGGTCTGCTCGGTTCATTGGATCGCTTTACCCAGCGGTTTGCGACGCCTATCGAACGCGATGATGAGTTGGCTCGCCGCCGGTTGAAGCAGTTGATTCAGCCGTTCATTTTGCGCCGGCTGAAATCCGAAGTGCTGGAGGCGCTGCCCTCGCGCACCGAGATTCTGTTGCGGGTGGAATTGGAGCCGGAGGAAGCCGCCCTGTACGAGGCGCTGCGGCAACAGGCGTTGGAGCGGCTGGCTAAAGTGGACGATACCGATAGCCAGAAGTCCTTCCGAATTCTCGCCGAGTTGATGAAGCTCCGCCGGGCCTGTTGCCATCCGCAACTGGTGTTGCCGGAAACCGAGTTGGGCGGGTCCAAGCTGGGGGTGTTCGAGGAGGTGCTGGATGAGTTGCTGGAGAATCGCCACAAGGCGCTGGTGTTCAGCCAGTTCGTCGATCATCTGACGATTATCCGCAACCTGCTGGATCAAAAGGGTATTTTTTATCAGTATCTGGATGGCAGTACGCCGGCCCCGGAGCGCAAACAGCGGGTGGACGCTTTCCAGGCCGGCCGGGGCGATGTCTTCCTGATCAGTTTGAAGGCGGGCGGTCTGGGGTTGAACCTGACCGCCGCCGATTATGTGATTCACATGGACCCGTGGTGGAACCCGGCGGTGGAGGACCAAGCTTCGGATCGGGCGCATCGCATCGGCCAGCATCGGCCGGTGACGATCTATCGACTGGTGACGCAAGGCACGATCGAGGAAAAGATCGTGGCTTTGCATCACCAGAAGCGCGATCTGGCCGAGCAGTTACTGGAAGGCGCGGGGGCCGGTGGGCGGATTTCGGCGGAGGATCTGTTGCGGTTGCTGCAGGAAGAGGTTTCGTAGGCGATGGATCCGAGTTGTGTTGCCATTCAATTTCCACTAAAGAAGCGAACTCCAGTGTGATTGAAAGCATCCATATCGAGAATTTCAAAAGCCTGCGGGATGTCAATCTTCAGTTGGGTGCGCTGAACCTGTTTATTGGCGCTAACGCCAGTGGAAAATCCAACTTTTTTGACGCCTTCCGGGTGCTGCAAGGGATTGGATACGGCTTCACCATCAGCGAAATTCTCGATGGAAGACCCAAAGGATCGGGCAGTTTCGAATGGGACGCCATTCGTGGCGGCAGCGCCAAGGCGCTTTTTGAAGGTAACAGCAACCGTCAATCACGTTTGACTCTGACGGCTAAAACTGGCTTGGGAAAAAACCGTCGTTTTTTTAAATACGGTATCGGATTTTCACCAATCACGGGTAAAGTTTTTGAGGAATGGCTAACAAGTCCAATTCCTATCTACGATTCCCGTCCTATTCAACAACCGAGCACAAACCCATTTTTCCAAGTCCAGTACTACCCGGAAAAACCCGGGCGTCGGCCACACCTGAAATTTGAGTCATCACGGCCAGTATTAGGCCAATTCGTTAAAGGCTATCCGGGACGCTGGAACAAATCCGACGCGGAACGCGCCGAACAGTTGCAAATGCTGCTCGCTGATATGCAACGCCTCGATCCTTCTCCAGCCTTGTTGCGCGGATACTCCCAAGCCCACCAGATTCAGCGAATGGGCGAACGGGGTGAGAATTTCGCAGCACTGGTGCGGACCCTCTGCGCCGACCCGGCGCTGAAAGATGCTTATCTCAGTTGGCTCCGGCATCTACGGCCTGAAGAAATCGATGATGTCGATACATTGCGGGGAGCCGTGGGCGAACCCCTGTTCATGCTCAAAGAGGGCGGGCGCGAATTTCCCGCACCCGTGCTGAGCGATGGAACCCTGCGATTTGCGGCAATCACGGCGGCGTTTTTTCAACCGTCCATGCCTGCCATTCTGACGATTGAAGAAATTGAAAACGGCATTCATGCCAGCCGGTTACGTCTGCTTGTTGAATTGCTGCGCAATCGCGCCAGTCAAGGACAAACGCAGATCATGGCGACCACGCATTCACCGATCGTGCTGGCCTGGCTGAACGAAGACGAATACGCTACCACCTTTTTTTGCAAACGGGATGAAAAAACCGGCGAGTCCCTGATCTGCCCGTTGACGGAATTACCTCATTTTCAGGAGGTCGTGCGGCGACAACCGATTGGTGATTTATTCGCCGAGGGCTGGATGGAGGCCGCATTGTGAGCGTCCGGGTGTTAGTTATCCCCGAAGATCCGTTCAATAATGGCTACATTCTCAAACCGCTGGTGGATGCCGTGCTGGCTGATGTCGGCAAGCCCCTCGCCAAAACCCAGATCCTGATTAATCCACGGCTTCGCGGTTATGACCATGCCTTGAAAGCGATTCGCGAAGACTTGCCCGACCGCTACAGGTTTTGGGATTTGTGGATTTTTTTCCCGGATGCTGATCGTGCCGGGCCTGACGCCATGCAGGCGCTGGAAACGGATTTGCTGGGCAAGGGCGTTTCGCTACTGTGTTGTCCGGCGCAACCCGAAACTGAAATCTATTGCTGTGCCGCCCACCCCAAGGCATTAGGAATTTCCTGGGAAGAAGCGCGGCAGCATCCACGGTTAAAGGAGGAAATCTTTGGGCCGTTGCTGAATCGATATGGAGACCATAATCGTGTTGGGGAAGGCCGGGATTTGTTGATAGGCATGGCGTTGAAAAACTTGCCGCACTTTTATCGATTGTGTCCTGAGATCAAGGCGCTTCGGGATCGAATCGATAGCCATTTTGTGATGGATTCCGCACGATGATCCGGCTGATCGAGAATGCGCGTGAGGGTCGTGACGGTCGGCAAACCCAGGGTCGGCAAACCCAGGCGCAGGACGGTCCAGTGCTGGTGATCGCGCCGACTTCGGTCTGTCTGAACGGTCTGGATGAAATTTGCCGGCTCTTTATCGGTCACTTCGCAGTGAGATAAACCATGGGTATGTTCGACACCATCCATTTTGAAAAACCGATCGCCTGCGCTGTTTGTCAGGCTGAGATTCCATCGATCCAGACCAAGGCTTTCGAATGCGCACTGGACGATTTTCGTATCGGCGACTGCGTTGGACATGCCGAGGAAATCCGCATCGTGCGCGAATCTTTGTACTGTAATGCCTGCCGAACTTATGACCAGCAATGGATTTATCTGGTGGTCTATCGCGGCATTCTGACGGACATTGCGTTTGATCTGGCGACGGCTGAAGCGCAGTTACGCACGTTTTCTTTCGAGCGCTTGCTGCTCTGGTATCACGACCTTTACGCTAAGCGGGAGCA
>JBAQIQ010000062.1:0-6564 GCA_049288935.1 Candidatus Competibacteraceae bacterium | reverse complement strand
GAGTTGGCGACCATGCGCAACCTGGCCGCCGCTGTGTTCCGCCTGGAGAACAGCCGGACACCGGAGACCTCGCCCCGGAACAAATAGAATTGCGTCGCTCCCTGCTGCTCTGGCTGCGCGAAGGATTTCTGCAAACCCGGCTCCCGCAGGTATCATTCCCCGAACTCAACGACCTGGAAGAGGTGCGCATTATGCTCGCTGATCGTGTACTCGACTGGACCCAGCAATGGAAAGAGGAAGGTTTGCAACAAGGCCGACAGGAGGGTCGGCAGGAAGGTCGGCAGGAAGGTCGGCAGGAAGGTCTGCATTCCGAACGGCGGGCTTTGCTGCGTCTCATTCGCCGCCGTTTCGGCGAAACCGCCGCCGCGCATAGCACCCCCCGGCTGGAGCGGATCGACCAGCTTGCCACGCTGGAAGACCTGTTTGAAAACCTGCTCGACTGCCCGGATGAAAGCGCCTGGCTGGCGCGGCTGCGCACGGTCGCCGGGGAAGGTTAAAGGCGAACGGTTAAAGGTTAAAGACGAATCACCATGCCGATTAAACCCCGCATCCAACAGCTCTCACGCCGCAACAAGCTCGCTCGCGCATTGTGGAATGGCGTCTGGCTGCTGCTCTATCGCCCCAGCCCGGTCCCCTTGCATGGCTGGCGGCGTTGGTTGCTGCGGCTGTTCGGGGCGAAGATTAGGCCGGGCGCGCACCCCTACCCGTCGCGGCTAAAATCTGGGCGCTGTGGAATCTGGAGATGGGCGAACACAGTTGCCTGAGTCATCATGTTGACTGCTATTGCGTGGAAAAAATCATCCTCGGCGCACACACCGCCGTCAGCCAGTACAGCTTTCTCTGCACCGCCAGCCACGATTACACCGACCCCGCCATGCCGTTGACCACCGCGCCAATCACCATCGGCGAGCGAGCCTGGGTCACTGCTGATGTGTTTGTTGCGCCGGGCGTCACTATCGGTGATGGTGCGGTCGTGACCGCCCGTTCCAGCGTATTTCACGACATTGAAGCGTGGACAGTCGCGGGCGGCAACCCCGCCCGATCCATCAAACCCCGCCGGTTCGATCCGGCCACCACCCCAACCGGAAACGCCACGACCGGTGGATACCGCTGATCTCTCCGGCTACCGCTACGCCGACTCCGCATTAAACCACTCTCACGACTACCTGCTGCCGACCGTGTTCCGTTTGCTGGACGGGTTGAACCTGCCCGCCGATCAGCGGCGGCTGTTCGAACTCGGCTGCGGCAATGGCAGCGTCGCCGGCGCGGCTGGGATGTGACCGGCGTTGATCCGTCCGCCGAGGGGCATCGCCCAGGCGAATCGCACCGATCCCGACCTGAAGCTGTATGCGGGTTCCGCCTATGATGACCTAGCCGCACGCTACGGTCAGTTCCCGGTCGTCCTGAGCCTGGAAGTGGTCGAACACGTCTATTTTCCCCGCCAATACGCGGCGACCGTATTTTCTTTGTTACATTCGGGGGGTACGGCCATCCTGTCGACGCCCTATCACGGCTATTGGAAAAACCTGGCGATGGCGGTGACCGGTAAGATGGACGCGCATTTCACCGCGCTGTGGGACCACGGCCACATCAAGTTCTGGTCGATGCCAACGCTCGCCCTCCTTCTTGAAGAAGCCGGCTTCCGCGAGATCCGCTTCGAGCGGGTCGGGCGCATCCCGCCGCTGGCCAAATCCATGATTGCGGTGGCGCGGTGACCGCCATACGATGTAGTGCCTGACCGGAAACCCCAAAGGAGTACCGCGTAGATCGAGGGCTTCATCTCTGGCATCAGGGTCGCGCCCTCAGTGTGAGTTGAAGCGCACTCAACCTCCGAGGGTGGCAATTCACCACCACGACCGCCAAGATACAAGGAATATTTGGAGATTAGCCATGACCCAAGTTGTTTTAGACTTTGAACCCAGTGCATTTTCAGCCTTGCGACTGGGGCCGGCGGAATTTACGCACGAGGTTAAAACAGCGGCCATTGTGCAATGGTACGCAGAAGGGCGCATCTCACAATCAAAATCGACTGAAATACTCGGAATAAGCCGGATTGAATTTCTCAATGAACTCTGCCACCGAAAAGTACCCGCTTGCCAAGTAACCATCGAAGAATTGCGTGAGGAAATTAGTGGCTTCTAACTCGTTCATCATCAATGCTTCCCCGCTCATTTTTCTTTACAAAATTAGCGGGTTGGAGTGGGTCTGTCGCTTGGCTGACTGTCGAATGGTGGTTCCCCAAGCCGTTATCCAGGAAATTGCCGATGGCGATGGCGGTGACGAGATGATGGCCCGAATCAAAAATGATCCCTGTTTCTCCGTGGTCGCCAACGTACCCATTCCACCCGTGGTGGCCGCATGGGATTTGGGCGCAGGTGAAACCCAAGTATTATCTCAAGCGCTGCAAAAGCCTAAAACCATGACGATACTGGATGACAAAGCTGCACGAGAATGCGCCAAGAGTCTTGGTTTTAACGTGCTTGGAACCCTTGGAATCCTGTTGATTGCCAAAAGGCGCGGATGGATTCCCGCAGCACGGCCTGTCGTCGAACAATTGTTGACGCAGGGAATGTTTCTATCACCTGGATTGATGGCTATGGCTTTAGCCGAAGTAGGGGAATGAACTATCGACCGGGCAAAAGTGCGCTGGCGCGAATGGCAAGCCAGAGGTGGACATGCACACTGACATTCAACATGATGATTGGCTTTATCAACAACTCCAGGATACCGTATTTGCCGCCGAGTATTTGAATGCAGCGTCTGAAGATGACGATCCTGAAATGCTGGTGATTTGTGCGGGGGCGCTGGAATCAACCCGCCTGATGCTGGACTTCGATGAATCTTCGCAAGGCTTAATCACTTGTTCCGGCGCACCGCTCGGGCGGTATTTCGCCGATCATCTTTCCGTGACCTGCGGGCAGTTTGAATGTCGCGACTGGCGCCGATACAACCTGGAAACCGCGCCGATTTTTACCGGCGGTGTGATGCGCACGCCGCGCCTCGAACTATCCAGCAACGCCCAGCAGCGCCTGACGGTCACCAGCGCCTTTGCCCATTTTACTTTCCTGACGCATGGGAACACCGGGTTCGACATGGTGCGCAACCTGCTGCGTCAACGGCAGGGCGAGCAACAAGGCTTGGGACTGTCGCCAAAAATGCTTAGTCGTGTCGTCGGTGATGTCAGCGCTAAGGCTTTCTGGCGCGGCGTTTACCGTTGGCTCTGGATTCCGCGCCAAGCTGATCTGTTGCTGCAAGTGGATATCGAGCAGACGCCCAATTGGGACAGTCGCCTGAGTCTTTCGGACGAGCGTGATCACTTGCAGCGCAAGCGACTGGTGGTCGAATGGCAGATTAAACCGGATGATATCCGGGTTATTCGCTCGGTCGCCGAGCGGGCCATAACGGCTTGGGGTGCTTCATCGCTGCGCGATGCCGCTGCCTTGCGGTTGACCCTGCCAGAGGAATTTGCCAATTTCGAGTCCCTGTATGATGTCTATCATCCGACTGGCGCCTTGCGTATGGGCAGCAATGCCGCAAACTCGGTGGTAGATCGCAATCTAAGGGTGTGGGCGCTCGATAACGGCTATATCTCCAGTACGGCAGTGTTTCCCTCCGCTGGCAGCGCCAATCCGGGGCTGATGCATCTGGCGCTGACCGCGCGGCTGGCGGAGCATATCGCCAACACCTTCAGTTGAACCCACGGCGATGAACGACGACTACGACTCCCCTTGGAAAGATGTGCTGGAACGCTACTTCCCGGCCTTTCTCGCCTTTTTCTTCCCCGCCGCCCACGCCGACATTGCCTGGGAGCACGGCTACCGCTTCCTCGACAAGGAACTGCAAAAAGTGGTGCGCGATGCCCAAATCGGGCGGCGCTGGGCCGACAAGCTGGTGCAAATCACCACCCGCGACGGCAGCGAAGACTGGCTGCTGGTGCATATCGAAATCCAGGGGCAACGCGAAACGGGTTTTGCCCAACGGATGTTCAGCTACAACTATCGCCTGTTTGATCGCTACGCCCGTCCGGTGGTCAGTTTGGCGGTGCTAGGCGAGGGTTACGGCGAAGCGGCTGGACACTTCGGCTATGGCCGCTGGGGCGGGGAAACCCGCTTCACCTTCCCGACGGTTTGCCTGCACGACTACTGCGACCGGCAGGCCGAGTTGATCGAATCCACCAACCCGTTCGCGGTGGTGGTGCAAGCCCACCTTCAGGCCCAAGCCACCGCCAGCGACCCCGCCCGCCGTTACCGGGGCAAGCTCGAACTGGTCAAAAGTCTGTACCAGCGCGGCTGGGCGCGGCAAGATATTCTCGAACTGTTCCGGGTGATTGACTGGCTGTTGCAACTGCCTGCCGCCCTGGATGATCAACTCTGGATAGAATTACAAGACCATGAAGAGGCGACCACCATGCGTTATGTAACCAGTATTGAACGAATCGGCCTCCGCAAAGGCATGGAGAAAGGCATAGAGAAAGGCATCGAAAAAGGCATGGAAAAAGGCATGGAAAAAGGCATGGAAAAAGGACTCCAGCAAGGATTGAATTCAGAGCGACGCGCCTTGCTGCGGCTGATCCGCCGCCGTTTCGGCGAAACCGCCGCCGATCACAGCGCCCCGACGCTGGAGCGGATTGCGCAACCGCCGGTGCTGGAAGACCTGTTTGAGAATCTGCTCGACTGCCCGGATGAAACCGCTTGGCGGGCGCGGCTCAGCGCGGCGGCGGAGACTAAAGGCGAATCGCAGTGACGAAAAAGCACGCCCTCTCCCCCGCCCCCTCTCCCGCACGCGGCGAGGGGAGCTTTACTGCATGAACCGCCTCCGGCGCATGAGCGAGGGGAGCTTTACTACACTGATTCCGGCACGCGGGCGAGGGGAGAGGGCGCAAAACCCATGAAACTCATCGCCATCATCCTGACCCTCAACGAAGCGCAGCATCTGCCACGCTGCCTGGCCAGCCTGGCCAGCCTGGCCGGCGTGGTGGAGGCGGTGCTGGTCGCCGACTGCTTCTCGACCGACGACACCCTGTGCATCGCCCAGGAACACGGCGCACGGGTGGTGCAACGCAAGTGGGTCAATTACGCCACCCAGTTCAACTGGGCGCTGACCCAACTCGACGCCGATACCGACTGGGTATTGCGCATCGACGCCGACGAAGTGTTGACCCCGGCGCTGGCGGCGGAGATTCGCGCCCGGCTGCCCGGCCTCAGCCCCGAAGTGGACGGCGTGTTCTGCGGGCGGCGGATGACTTTTCAAGGTCAGCTCATCCGTTTCGGCGGGCTGCTCCCAGTGCGGGTGCTGCGCCTGTTTCGCGCTGGGCGCGGCCAATGCGAAAACCGCTGGATGGACGAACACATCAAGGTCGCTGGACCGACCGTGGACTTCCAGCACGAACTGATCGACGACAACCTGAACTCGCTCACCTGGTGGACCGATAAACACAACCGTTACGCCAACCGCGAGGCAGTGGACTTGCTCAATCTGGAATACGGCTTCATGCCCCACGACTCGGTGGCGAGCCTGCGCGGCGGCTCTCAGGCCGGGTTTAAACGCTGGCTTAAGGAAGTGGTCTACGCCCGCTTGCCGGGTGGCTTGCGCGCCCTGGCTTATTTCCTCTACCGCTATGTGATTCGCCTCGGCTTCCTCGACGGTCGGGCCGGTGCGGCATTTCATCTTCTGCAAGGCTTCTGGTATCACTATCTGGTGGACGCCAAGGTGGCGGAGGTCAAGCGGCAGATGCAAACCACCGGCTGCGATGTGGTTACGGCGATGGAGCAGGTATTGGGAATTAAGATTAAAGGTTAAAGGCCAAAGGCTAACTGTTCGCTCCCCTCGCCCGCAAGCGGGAGAGGGGTTGGGGGAGAGGGCGGACGAACTCGTTACTTAACAACGCCAAAACCTTGCGAAGCCACCCGACCGATGCAGAACAACGACTATGGCATCAGTTAAGGGCGCATCGGATCATTGAGGTGGATGGCGGGCAACATGTCGATCAAATGGAATACGATGATGAAAGAACCGCTGGGTTGGAAAGCGAGAGATTTATGGTATTGCGATTCTGGAATCATCAAGTCTTACAGGAAATAGATGGCGTATTGGAGCGGATACGACAAGCCGTTGTGGAGACTACTACACCCTCTCCCCTCGCCCGCGTGCGACTTCGGCGAGATCAGTCGAGCCGGGAGAGGGGTGGGCGGAGAGGGCTCAGGCAAACCCTTCAAGGATTTTTAAGATTATCTCCCTCTATCTCACCAAAATTCTGCCGCTGTTGGTCTACCCGGTCAGCCTGACCCTGCTGCTGGCGGTTTGCGCCGGGCTGTTCGGGTTATTGCGCTGGCGGCGGCTGGCCTGGTTCAGCAGCGTCTTGGCGGTTCTGGTGCTGTGGGTCAGCGCAACCCCGATCGTGGCCGAGTTCCTGTACGGCTTCCTCGAACGCCAGTATCCGCCGGTCGCTCTCGCCGACAGCCCTACCGCCGACGCGGCCATCGTCCTCGGCGGCGCGGTGGGTCAACCGCTGCCGCCCCGTCTCGCGCCCGACCTGAATAACGCGATTGACCGGGTGGCGCATAC
>JBAQIQ010000061.1:0-3478 GCA_049288935.1 Candidatus Competibacteraceae bacterium | reverse complement strand
GGAATCCTGCCCCTGAAATCAGCTGCATGAAACACGCCCAAATTCTGAAAAAATCATAAAAATAAACTATATAATTGCAATACGCGAATAGCTATGTCGCATCACGTACCTTTGTTGGGATGGACCCATCTTGGCCAGCGAGGTCAGCAACACCCGGTGGGGTACGCCATCCGCACGGCTCGGCAGGGTTCCCCACCAATACTGGTTGCCATCATCGGCGGAGGCAGGGTTGACCGGCGCAGGATCATCGAGAATCAATCGGCATGCCGCCAACTCCTTGGGCAACGCCGTGCAAATGGCGAAACGCGGCTGGGGAGCTTTGGAGTTTGAATGATCCGGTACTGTTCGGTGATCCATGGATTTCATGCCGCATAGGGTGCCCTTCAGAGATAAAATCGGTTCTGTGAGTCTGTGAGTCGTTCTGCACCGGAGAGACGGATCGCTTTGTTTTGCCAAGCTGCCTCGGTATGCAGCAGCGCCGTTTGAGGCGTCATCAAGAAGCTGAACGGGAAGAGAGATGATCGAGGTCGAGGGGGTCGCTTTCCACATAGTCGCGCGCGGTGAGATCATCCAGCGTCATGACGACGCCGTTTACTAAACGGAACCGCCCGGTAGCAGGCGCGAGCTTCAGCCAATCTTCCAGGAATCGATCCCAGCGCTGGCCTTTGAAGTCGGGTTCATCCTCATGGCGGATGAACCAGAACAGGATCTCCACGGAATCGTGATCCCAGGAAGGAGCCGCACGCACTCGAATTTCACGCAGCGCTCGGAGTGCTTCACCCTCGTCACTTTGCTTGTCGTGTTTGTCCTGTAGCCGACTCTGAAGCTTGCTCGCGAGTGCTGTGAAGTCATCGGGAAACGCGAAACGGGTCCGCTTCCGGGCCAAGGCCCGGGCAAAATCCCGGGTTTCCCGGTCGGTGAAGCAGCCGGCGAAGCGCTCCCACATCGCTACGACCGCCTTTTCAACGGTCATCACCCGGTCAAGATCGCCGACCAGGGTGTGGTTCCTGAGGCCCGGCACCCCCACGTAACGAGGCCGGCGACCCCGCTCAATCATGGGCAGATCACGGGCTTTGACCTCAACCAGTGGAGCGACCTCGATATAGGGGCGCTCCCTGCAGGAACGCATGATATCGCAGGTCTGCGAAACCACCACGAAGCCGCGGACGGCGGTTTCAGCGAGATCAACCCCGGCTGGGGCGGCGACGGCGGCAACTTCGGTCAGCGGAACCTGGGGGACGAAGCGATGCACAAACCACTGCTCACCGATGATGCAGTCTCCTTGTCGCCAGGATCTGAGCGCCGCATCGACGGATACGTGTTTCTCATCATCATCATGGACTGCGGTCACGGCGGGGTCTTGATTTTGATGGTTTTGGGCGTCCGGGACGGGCCGATCTCACGATGGACCGTATCGTGAAGCGCGCCCACCTGTTCGTTGGGTGGCGGTGGCCTTCGCGCCGCTCGTGCGCGCTCGGCCAGCGGAGATCGGGGGGGCATCGGTCGCGGTGGACTCGCGCCCAATCGCTCCGTCACCTCCGCAAATCGGTCGGTCAGCAACAGATCGAAAGGCATCACCCCGTCGCTCGCCGCCGTCATCAGAGCCGCCCGCGTCGCGCGCGCCTGGCCTTGATCAATCTGACGGATGACGGCCAGCACTCGGCCGAGTCGCTCTTCATGCGCGGCATTGAGGGGTTTGCCGGATGCCCAGAAATGAACGCTGCGTGGGGCGACGCCCAACAGGCGAGCGAGTTGTTCCCAGGTGAGACCGCTGCGGCGGCGCAACTCGACGATAGCCGTGCTGGGTGGGGGCGTTGCCGGGTTCGTTACGGTGCCGCTATTGGTTTGCGGTGCGGTGGTGAGTGCGTCGGTCCACCGGCTTGGGGTGGCGCTGCTGGTCGTGGGTTGAGGGGCAAGCGCGCCGCCCATTCGAAGCAGTATCCACTCGTGGAGGGGTTGAAGAATGCCATCGCCGGAGGTTCCCAACGAGGCACCCCGGTAGCGAACGTCATCAATGACCAGGCCGCTCATACCCGACCTCCATAGCGCCGCAGAAAATCATCGGTCACCACCCAACGGAAGAATGCGTAGATGCGCTCGGCATAAGCTCGTGCGCTGGTGACGATCTCTTCGGGGTCGAAGACTCTCGGCGCTGACCGGAATAAGTCCAAGTCGAGAATCCAACTGGGTTCGGCTAAGGGTTCAATAGCGGCGGGGTCGACTGTACCGCCCGTTGGCAGTAACCCCCACCGAGCCAGCAGTTGCGCGGAAAGCTCAGGCAGGGTGAACACGCTCTCACTCAGGGTATAATGAGCCTGTTCGGCGGCCGCCGTTGCGATGATGCCGAGGATCTCATGACGCACGAGTTGGCTGATGTTCTGCACCGCCTCACCGGTGACGCGGTCGATGTACCGGACGCCGAGACGATCGACGATCCTGGGACTCACCTGTTCAGCCAAGGCTTGCACGAGCTTTTCAAAACGTGCGAAAAAATCCTTACGGCTTCGATAGGCCGTTGTCTCGATGGCCGCAAAATCGGGCGCCAGGGAAACCCTCCAGTTCCCCTCGATATCAGCGAAGCGCCAGATGACCTGAGGCGCTCTGGGTAATGCCCCTTGTGGGCCGACGGTGAGTCCCGGCGTTTGCTCGGCTCGGAGGATCGGGTACTGGCTGCGGATGGCTTCCTGAATCGGAGCGATAAAATCGTGCCGCTCGATCGACAAGATGGCGGGGAAGCGCACTTGGGCGATGACGCGAACGAGCGGTGCGTTCGGAAGCGGAATCTCGGCCGGGATCGCGGCGGTCAATGGATCGGTCAGTGTGTTCACCCTCGCAATATAGCTCGTTCCCACTGGAAAGTGAAGAAAACTATGAAGAGCAATATGAAGAGCACAACGACTAATGAGAATGATTCAGGAAATTTAATGGGTTAATGTGCAACGAGGCGCTGTTTCACGAGTGGGTCAAGCGCCACCGAAAAAGACCGATCGCTTTGCCGGTGGCTTTGATTGCCCCAAAGGAGGCTTACTTTATCTTGGGCTGGATCCCGGGGGCGCGGTACCTCCTCACGGAAAAGAGCCCTTGCCTGATCGACATCCGGATGGACGTTGCAGCGGATGCCGGGAGAGGGTGCGATGATCACCGGGGGTTGAGAAAACTGAGCCATGAAAGCACTGAAAAACATGATGGTATAAAATCGATAGATCGGCTCCTTTCTCTGTCAACTCTTGGGGTTTTTTGGGTTCTGTCGCAATAAGCGAATGCGGTAAGCTGGCGGCGGATGTTGACGATAGGGACGAGGGCAATGATCGAGGCACTGCGCAAGGTGATCAAACGGATGCACTACGGTTGTGTTGCGTTAGTTTCTGACAGACGAGCTTGACCATTTCTGGACGGAATTAGGCTGCCAGGGAATAGAACTGTTCGGCGGCGGAGAGACTTGGCCCTTTGGCCATGATCATCTGCTCCTTCTTGATCC
>JBAQIQ010000060.1:0-2469 GCA_049288935.1 Candidatus Competibacteraceae bacterium | reverse complement strand
AAATGCGGGATCACCAAAGAAACTAATCGCGCCATAGCCATTATCTTTTCATGATCTGGATTGAGCTAAATCTAATTGAAAAGTGAATAGTCATTTGTATGAAATTTATTGTTTCTGATAATGTCTTTTGAAGAACTTAAAAGTGGCCATGTTGCTCTGCATAAAAAAGTGGATAGAGATGATGCCGATCCCGTTGATTATATTCGCTGTACAGTTTGCGGCTCGGTTGAAGGGCAAATGATTCAGGATACCTACACCCTGGAACAAGGCGTCTTTTACAAAACAGACCAGCTTGAAGAACATGCCCTCTGTGAAGATTGCTATTCGGGTTTATTACAATCCATCGTCAATTAAAAGACAAGGTAATAGAAAACACCGATAGCCGAGATGGTGGTTAACAGCACCAGATGAATCCGGTAATAATCGTCACGACGGCGATGTCGCCGGGCATTGACGGCCAGACCGATGATCCCTACAACGAGGCCGACGCTTAACAGATAGAAAATGGTGGTTAACAGACCCTGATCCCAGGTGGTCCGCAGGTGATGAACGCCCGTCATCTCCACATGGGGAATGAAGGTGGGATCATCCGGTTTCGCCCGATCCATCACTATCATGACCACCAACAGGGAAGCCCAGCCGATAATGCCCAATCCACTGATGATGCGCAGCAGCAGGTCTTGCCCCCGTCTTCTCTCGACAAAATCCTTTTTACAGCTTTCAGTCATGGCGCAATCTCCGGGTTCTTCCAGAAGGGCAGCGGGCGGGCGTGGATTCTCATGGGTGTCAGTGTCCCGTCTTCCCAAGAGAGAAGGTCAGACCGTTGCCGAGGGTGCAGGAAAGCGCCGGTTCCCGATCAAGGAGCATCCGGCGCTGCGGTCTACAGGAGCCACTCCAGATCGACTTTAGGCGGTAACTGATCAGCCCTTTTAAGGCATTCGTTTACCCACACATCTCAATTAATTGTATCATATAATTTTTTATACAATTGTGGAGAGTTGAGATGGGGTGGGCGGAGCCAGAGTTTGGAACGTTGGAATTGGGAGATATACGGCGGACGCGGCGGTTGATTAGGCTAGTAGACGATCTGTCGGCGCAGCCGACAGGAAGCATCCCACTGGCTAGTGGGGGCTGGGCGGAGACCAAAGCGGCCTACCGGCTGTTGGACAACGACGCACTGGACTGGCGGGAGGTTCTGGAGGTCCATACCGAGCGAACAGTGGAGCGGATGCAGGGACAGCGGTTCGTCTTGTGTATCCAGGATACGACCGAGCTGGACTTACCTCCCAACCGGGGATTGCGGGGTTGGGGCGACTGAGCTACGAGGCGCAGCACGGGCTGTACGGTGCATCCGACCCTGGCGGTGACGCCGGAGGGGGTGGCGCTCGGGGTCCTCGACGCCTGGATGTGAGGACCAAAGGAGGCACCCCAGGTCAAGGAAAGCACCCGCTGGGTCGAAGGATATGAGATCGTCGCGGATTTGGCTGAAACCGTGTCTAACACCCGGCTGATCTATGTGGCCGATCGGGAAGGCGATTTACGCGCCTTGATGGATGCCGCCGCCCGGCGAGGCACCCCGGCGGACTGGCTGATCCGATCCCAGCACAACCGCAACACCCGGGCGGGAGAGAAGCTGTGGGACCGGCTGGGGCGGAGCGAATCGCTGGGGGAGGTGGAGTTTCCCTTGTCGGCAGCGCCGGATCGCCCGGCCCGCCTCGTGCGGCAAACCCGGTACCGGGAGTCGGTGACGTTGCCGGCCCGTAAAGGCGCACCGGGGATCACCGTGACCGCGATCCTGGCGCGGGACGAGCGTCCACCCGCTGGCCAGAACGCCGTTGAATGGCGGTTGCTGACCCACCGGATCGCCGAATCGCTGGACGCGGTAGTGGAATTGATCGAGTGGTACCGTCGCCGCTGGCTCGTGGAAATTTTTTTCAAGATTTTGAAATCCGGTTGCCGGGTTGAGGCCCTGCAATTGGGTACCTTAGAACGGTTGGAACGGGCGCTGGTGCTCTATCTGATCATCGCCTGGCGCATCCTGCACCTCGTGACCTGGGGCCGGGACTGCCCAAACCTACCTGGTGAGGTCGTGTTCGATCCAGAGGAATGGCAGGCCGCCTGGATCGTGGCCCACCGTCACCCACCGCCAGCAACACCTCCACCCTTGGGACAGATGGTGCGTCTGATCGCCGGCTTCGGGGGCTTTCTCGGTCGCAACCACGACGGTCATCCCGGTCCCAAAGCGATCTGGGAAGGGATACAGAAGGTCAGCGCATTTGCCATCGCGTTGGAGGCTAGCCGGGCCGCGTATACCAGTGACGGATAAGTTATGGGTAAACGAATGCATTAAACGATTACACATTGTTAAATCCGTTTTCAGAAACGTCCAAGATAACCATGAAGATCACGTCATGTTATTAGCGTGTGGACTACATAATTTCCGAATGAATCACCGACTGAGCTATTAAC
>JBAQIQ010000059.1:0-2471 GCA_049288935.1 Candidatus Competibacteraceae bacterium | reverse complement strand
GGCGGGAGCACGGCGTTCACGGCTTGGCGCGCACAATCACCGCCACGATGCGGGGGATCGCAATGATCGCATCGTAAAATTCCTTGCCGCTCAGTTCGCTTAACTGCACCAGCGAACCGTTCACCGCCTTGACCGTGCCGCTGAGTTCCTCGCCGGAACCCAGGCGGATCGTAACTTTCTTGCCCTGCTGGGCGCTCAGAAGGCTTTCAAGGGTGTCGGCGTTGCCGAGCGCGAAGGGTTCGGCGATGGCCAGCGGGGCGGCATTCATCAATCCGCCCAGCAGGGCGGCCAGTAGCAGGGCGTTTTTCACAGTTGGGTTCCTCGTGCGGGGTGAAGGGGAGCGCCGCCGGTGGTTCAGTGGCGCTTGCGATCTGCATCGCCCAGCGCGTGCTCAAGGCTGTCGATCAGCGCGGCCAGGGCATAGGCCACATCCCCGCCTTGCATCTGGCCGCCCAGGATGAGGTCGGCCAGATCGCGCAACCGCTCCGGCAACCGGGCGAGCCACTGTTCGCCGGTTTCGTAGGGGATGCCTTGGCGCTGAGCATGGGCCAGCGCGATCCAGTCCTCGGTGGTGAGGGGCGGTTCGGTGCTGTCGGTGGGGCCGGTCTGGTAGGGAGGGGGGTCTTCCATCGTGGTCACCTGGCGGTCTTTTATTGCGGACTTGATGAGTGACGAGCGGGCGCTGTAGCGTCATCCGGGCCGGTGACTGGCCCGTGACCGGCTTGCCCTGGTGTTTCCTGCATTTCGCGCATCAGGAAATAGTTCAACGCCGTCCGCAGTACCGCGATAGCGGCCAGTTTGCCGATCTGATCCCAACTGGGTGCCACGGCGGTCGATAGAATATCCGCTCCGAGTTGAAACTCGAGCGCCAGCGCCAAATGACGGGCCAGCGTCAAGCGGATTTGGTTGTAATCCTTCCCGCGCGGTGAAAGCAATGTGCGGATGAACTGCCCGGTGGCGATGATCACCCCGATGCCAATCACCAGCGCACCGATGGCTTCCACGCCCAGCTTGAGCCAGAGCACGGCGTTGATTACCCCATCCTCAATCCCGAATGCGGCGGGACCGGCAAAACCCGCGGCGTGAATCGGGTCGTGTAGCGGCAGCGGCATTTCGCTCATGGGGGGATCACTGGGTCGCCAGGCATTAGGTAGGGCAGGGGCTGAATTTTAGGATGGTTTTTAGAGGGAGGGCTAGCTCCAGACGGATCGGCGGTGAGCTTACCGCACCTTACCACCTATCAGTTTTCAAAATTACCAGGTTCACTGTTCAGCAAGCGGTGTTAAGTGGTTGATTTTATTTTGCAGGAAATCGGCTGAAATGCTCTGAAACCATGGTTTGGGGCCAACTGATAGGTGGTAAGCGACTGGGCCAGATTTATAAGGGGGTTCGCCTAACGAATGAAAGGGGCTTCCCCATCCCGAGGAAGCGGAGTTGAAGCCGCACGGCAACGGAGTGCCAAAAGGGTGATGTCGAAGTCGTCCATTAAGTCGCCAAGAAAGGGGAAGTCCATGAGCATTATGACTGTCGGTATCGATCTCGCCAAGAACGTGTTTGCCGTGCATGGGGTCGATGAGAGCGGCAAGGCGGTACTGATCAAACCCAAGGTCTCGCGGGCACAACTTCCGGTCCTGATCGCCCAACTGCCGCCCTGCCTGATCGGCATGGAGGCGTGCTCGGGCGCGCATTACTGGGCGCGTTTGTTCCGGGGTCACGGCCACACCGTCAAACTGATGGACCCCCAGCGGATCATCGCCTTCCGCCTCACCGGCAAACGCGGCAAGAACGACGCCGCCGATGCGGCGGCCCTCTGTGAAGCGGTCACGCGCCCGAACATGCGCTTTGTCCCGGTCAAGGAAGAACATCAGCAGATCATTCTGAGCCTGCACCGCACCCGGCCAGGCTTTGTCGAAGAACGTACCGCCACCGACCACCGCCTGCGTGGTCTGATGTCCGAATTGGGCAGGGTGCTGCCACTGAAGGTCGTGTGTCTGCGCCGGGCCATGGGCGCGCACCTCGAAGACCGGCCGGGGTACGCCAACCCGTGCATCGGCGATCGACTCGCCCACGCCGATCCGCTCGATGGACGAATCGTTGAATAGGATCGCCTGATGGCACATGCCGCCCGCGAGGACGCGCGCAGCAAGCGCCTGATGCAACGCCCCGGCATCGGCCCGGTCACCGCCAGTGCTCTCCTGGCCAGTCTGGGCAACGGCCACGACTTCAATAACGGCCGCCAGGTGGCGACGCGGATCGGACGGGTACCAGGCCGATACAGCTGCGGTGGCAAAGCCCGACTGGGGCGAATCACCCAGGCCGGAGACAGTGACCTGCGCAGTTTGCGGGTCCTGGGGGCGCGCGCCATTCTGTCCGGCCTGGGCGACAAACAGGACGGCTTCAGCCGCTGGGCGCGCAGTTTGCAAGAACGACGAGGCTACTGGAAAGCCGTGGTCGCCATCGCCGCCAAGAAC
>JBAQIQ010000058.1:0-10819 GCA_049288935.1 Candidatus Competibacteraceae bacterium | reverse complement strand
ACAATGTCGCTGACCTTCTTCACCGAGGTGACAATCTCGCGCAACGTCTGCCCGGCCTGATCCACCAGCTTGCCGCCGTCCTCCACTTTGCTCACGCTGTCGGTGATTAAACCCTTGATCTCCTTGGCGGCGTCCGCGCTGCGCTGCGCGAGTTTCCGAACCTCCCCCGCCACGACGGCAAAGCCTCGCCCCTGTTCCCCCGCCCGCGCCGCTTCCACCGCCGCGTTCAAAGCGAGCAGGTTGGTCTGAAAGGCAATCTCGTCGATCACGCCGATGATGTCGGCGATCTTGCGGCTGCTCTGGTTGATCGCGTGCATCGCTGTCACCGCTTGCTCCACTACCTGCCCGCCCTGCTCGGCCTGGCTGCGGGCAGCCACCGCCAACTGATTGGCCTGCCCCGCATTATCCGCACTGTGCTTCACCGTGCTGGTCAGCTCTTCCATCGAGGAGGCGGTCTCCTCCAGCGCGCTGGCTTGCTCTTCCGTCCGTTGCGCCAGGTCGCCGCTGCCCTGGGCGATCTCGGCGGCGGCGGAGCTGACCTGAGCGGTGGATTGGGTGACTTTCGTCACCATGTCTTTCAATTGGCTGGTCATGTCGCGCATGGCGGCGTAGATGCCGGTTTCCTGACCGGTGTTGTCGAACCGCACCGTCAAGTCGCCGCCGGCGATTTGCTGGGTCAGCGCCGCCATCGCGGCTGGCTCGCCGCCGATCGGCCGGCGGATCACTCGCACCAGCACCCAGGCCAGCGCGATTCCAATCAGTACCGCTCCCACCGACAGCCAAGTCACCACGCCAACAGCCAGCTCGTTCGCCTGCTGCACCTTGGGTCCCAAAGCGTCCTGAGTGGCCTTTCGAGACGCTTTCAGTTCTTCCGTAGCCTTGGTGACTTCCGTACCGATTTTTATCAGAGCGCCCTGATCCAAGTCATCGATCTTGACGATCTGGTCGCGAACAGCCGGCATGAGGGCGAGGTACTCGTCGTGACTTTTTTCGAATCGCTCGGGCAACGCCCGCAAATCCAAACCTCCGCCTTTTTTCCAGAGTGCATCGGCCGATTCCTGAGATTTGACCTTGATTTCCTCCAAGGCGCGGCTGTAATCCTCCGCCTTGTGCGATTCCAAATACTTGGCCACATACAGCCGGCCCAGCATCACTTGCTCTTGCAGCTTGCCCGCCAGCACCGCGACTTCGACGCTGTTGCTCTGGGCGGTCAGATCGATGATCTCGGACACTGTTTGCCGCATCGCAACGCCGATTTCGGCCAGTCGCGCGACGTTTTCCCGGCGCTGCTGGCTCAGCGCGACCACCTGCTTGAACGCTTCGTCGTACTGGGCCACCTGTTCGCCGATGGCCGTCACGATCTTCTGGTGTTCCGGACTCTTGATGCTTTCCGCCAGCACCTTGTGAGCGGCGATCATCTCGTCGAAGTTCGTCTTATAGGATTGGACAGCCTTGTCGCTGCCGTCGGCGAGGAAAAACCTGACCGCCAGCCGCACGTTCAGCATCTGATCCTGAAATTCGCTGACCCGATCCCCGTTGAGCGCCTGCCGGCGGTATTCGGTGAAACCCTGAAAAGCGCCCGTCAACCCCCAATCGGCGGCTCCCGCCACGATCACCAGCAACACGATCAGCGCCCCGAAACTGGAGCGAAGCTGGGTGCTCAATTTAATATTTTTCAACACCTTAAAATCCTCTGTGTAGGTAACTACCGAAAACCGGGCGCTCACGGATTTTGCGTCAAAGCGGCCCGCAACTGGCGCAGGCGGTCGGCCAGATCGTCGCCAAACCGATCCGCCCCGACCGTAATCACGCCGTCGCGTGCGAGAAGTTCGTGCCGAGGCGCTTCCGGCGTCAACGCCACCACCAAGGGCAAGGGCGAAATGCCTTGTTCGCGCATGAAAACGAGCGCGCGGAGCAGCTTCAGCGCCGCTGCGCTCCACGGCACCACGATCACATCGGGGTGAACCATCAAAATCTGCCGTAGCCCCTCGTTGTGGTCGGGAGCATCGCCGATCCACTCGAAATCCGGTAGTGTGGCGAAGGTAGCGAACTCCATGGCGAGCGTACACTCCTGTAAAGCGACCGTTAACAATCGAAGATTCTTTCGAGAAGTCATGGGATTACCCAATAAAACGGTGCTTATCGCACGATGTAGCGCTATTCTGCGAGACAGTTGGTTGAATTTGTATCCGAACTATTCGGTATTTTGGGGCGGGGAATATACGGAGTTTTAATAGGGGTTTTCTGGGGAAAAGCGGCTAAGCCTGGAGAGACGCCTGCGGCACAGCGCCCTCATCAACGTTCGAGATCGATCAGGCCACTGCGGATGGCGAAGCGGGTCAGACTGGCTACATCGTGGAGGTTCAGCCGCTCCATGATTTGAGCGCGGTGGGTTTCAACAGTCCGGGCGCTGACGCACAGGCGCTCGGCGATTTCGCGGGTCGTGCGACCCTCGGCGATCAGTTGCAGGATTTCGCGCTGCCGGGGGGTCAGCAACTCGGGGCTGGCTACGGCCTGGGCGTTTGCCTCCTTGCGGGCGAGCCGCAGGTAGTCGTCCAACAGGTGGCGCGATACCGCCGGGCTGAGCCAGCGCTCGCCACTCTGGACCGCTCGTAGCGCGCGCTCCAACTCCTCGACGGCAGCCTGCTTGACCACGTAACCGACGGCGCCGGCCCGCAATGCCTCCAACACGTAGTTTTCGGCGGCATGCATCGACAGGATGACCACCTGCGTTGGGGGCGCCGCCTTGACGATGAGCGCGGTGGCGTCCAACCCGTTCAATCCCGACATGCCAATGTCGAGCAGCACGATATCCGGTTCCAGTTCCCGCGCCAGTTGGACCGCCTCCCGCCCATCGCTGGCTTCGCCGATCACGCTAAACCCCTCGAACGATTCCACCAGTTTGCGCACGCCCGCTCGCACCAGGATATGATCATCGGCCAGTAACACTCGAACCTCGCTCATGCCCTCTCCTCCGCCAGCGGAATCGCCACCTCGATGCGGACGCCCGCGCCCGGCCGGCTGGCGAACGAGAATCGGCCACCGAGCAACGTAGCGCGTTCGCTCATACTGATCAATCCCAATCCCGAGGGGCTCTCGGTGGCGGCGCGGGTGTCGGGGTCAAAACCCACCCCGTCGTCCTGAATCACCAGCGTCAGCTCCCTTTGATCGACCCCGGTAGTGATGTCGATTCGACGGGATTGGCCATGCCGAAGGGCGTTGTTGACCGCTTCCTGCACGATGCGAAATATCGCCGTCTCCAGTTCCGGGGGCAACAACATCGACAGCCGGTCTTGTACCTCAATCGTGCAACCACTGCGTTCGGCTTGGCTACGGGCGTACCAGTGCAGCGCCTCAACCAGCCCCAGATCGTCCAGGATCGCTGGACGGAGTTGCCGGGCGGTATTTTGAATGCTCTCCCGGGCAGACTCGACAATGTGAATGCAATCGGCGAGACGGGTCCGGTGCATCGGGTCGCGCAGGTCGCGCTCCAGCATGGCCAGATTGAGTTTGAGCGCGGTCAGTTGTTGGCCGAAATCGTCGTGCAGTTCGCGCGCCAGGGCGCGGCGCTCTTCCTCCTGCACCGAGAGCAGCCGCCGCGAAAGCTGTTGCAGGCGCTGGGCGCTCTCGGCCAGACGCTGTTCCGCTTGCCTGCGTTCGGTGATGTTTTGCGCGAAGGCGAAGTTGTATTCCTTGCCCTGATACGCGGCGTATCTGACGGACAGCTCAACGGGGAAGATGGAACCATCCTTGCGCCGGTGAATGGATTCAAAGCGAGCGACCTTCTTCTGGCGAATTTCCTGCCAAAACGGCGCGCTGCACACCTCGGGAAAATCCGGATCGATATCCCATACATGCAGGGTTCGCAATTCCGCCAAGCTGTAGCCGAGCGAGTGGCAGGCCTGAGCGTTGGCGTAAAGAAACCGGTCCTCGACATCGAGCCAGTAGATCGCCAGCGCGGACTCGTCGGTGGAGAACTGGTTCAGTTGTAATTGCTGCTCGATCCGCTGGCGCTCGGTGATGTCGGCAACGATAGCGATAAAGCCTTGCACTCGGCCCTGCTGATCGCGGTTGTAGCTCCAATCGACCTGAACGTCGATCACCGCCCCATCAGCGCGGCGATTCTTCGAGAAGTACGTTACGGGAGGCGGCTGCTCGCGCACCAGGAATTGCAGGTAGTTGCGCAGTTCCTCGCGGGCGGCGGCGTCCGCCATGAAATCCCAGATGAATCGCCCGACCAGGCCGCCTTCCTGCGATCCGTGCAGGCGTTCCAGCGCCGGATTGGCGAAGGTGATGCGGCCCTCGACATTGCTTTCCTGGACGCCATAGGGCAACAGATCCACCAGGGTGCGGAAGCGCTGCTCGCTCTGGCGCGACTCGGCTTCGATCCGCTTGCGTTCGGTGATGTCGATCAGGCTCAGCAAGACCAGATTCTGATCGTTTTTTTGGATCGCGGCGGTCGAGCAAAGCGCGGTGAAGTCTTTTCCGACTCCATCGACGAGCAGCGTCGTCTGATATTCGATGTCCGTATGGGTGCGGCCCGTTTTGATCGTATCCCGGATGGCCAGGCGAAGAGCGCAATTTTTGCAATTGGGTCCGAAGCCGCAACCTCTCGGGTCGTCCAGCGCATTGATGCAACCCAGCACGCCGCAGGCTTTTTCCGACAACGCGATCGGATGATCCGGCCACCCGGTGCGGGATCGAAAAAATTCGTTGGCTTCGATCACTTTTCGGTCCGGTTGCAACTGGCAAATCATGACGGGCACCGAATCGTAAACCCGCTGCAATTCGTTTTTGCTCTCGACGACGAGGCGTTCCGCCCGCTTGCGCTCGGTGATGTCCTGGATCACCGAGACAAAATGACGGATTGTCCCATCTGGCCGGCGCACGCACCGGGCGGACATCTCGGCGTCGATGACGACCCCATCCCGACGGATATAGCGTTTTTCCCTGGCGCAAATGTCGGTTCGACCGGCCAGCACTTGGCCTAATTGTTCCAGGTCGGTGGCGAGGTCGGCTGGGTGGGTGAGTTCGGTCCATGTTTTGCGCGACAGTTCCTCGGGCGGATAGCCGAGGATTTCGCAGAGTCGGTCGTTGAACTGAATCCACTTCTTCTCCGGCGAGGTGATCGCCATGCCGATCAAGCCCTGCTCGAAATAGCCGCGGAAGCGCTGCTCGCTCTCGTGCAACGCCTCTTCGGTCCGCTTGAGGTCGGTGATATCGCGGGAGGTGATCACGATACCCGTGATCGCGTCCGCTTCATCGCGGTAGGGCGCATAGCTGACGTCGAGAAAGCAGCGGCCCTTGCGGGATAGCTCGCACCAGGTCTGAAACTGGACGAGTTCGCCGGCCAGACAGCGATCCAGCCTGTCCCGCACCAGGGCAAAAATATCCTCGCTCATGACCTCGGCGAAGGTGCGCCCGATGATCGCTTCGCGGGGCTGGCCGGTCCGGCGCAGATACTCGGTGTTGACGGCCAAGTAGGCGTAGTTTCGGTCGAGCAGCGCCACCGAGTCGGGGGTGGCTGCCACGATGTGCTCGTAATGATGCAGCGTTTGCTTGACCTGCTGGCGGGTATTGATGTCGCGCAACAGCTCCTCATTCTGCGATTCCAGTTGAATCAGGCGGCCTTGCAGATCATGGATCAGCCGCAGGGCTTCCTTGAGGGTCGCAGGTGAGTCGATCTGGCAGCGGACATCATTCATTGCAATGGTCTAGCATGCTACGTTGCATGGAAAAATTGAAAAGAGAACCTAAAAAGCTCAGGTTTCCAGGATTTCAAGTTCGAACCCATCAATGGGGATCGTCGGATACGCGGCCAGGATAGTTTGCAACCCAGCGGCAAAAATTTACAAATCCGACTCCATCTATTGATGGCAATCCATGGACACCATTGGCCCATTCACTCCACATGGACGATGTTATAGTCTTTCCGCCTGAGATGCGGACACCCCGAACCACCCCGTCGCTGCGCGCTACCCCTCCTTCGCCAAGGAGGAGAACCGGGATGTCCGGCTATGATCGGGAAAGACAATAACAATCCGAACTTCCAGTTGCCTAAACTACCACTCGACCCGATTGCGCCCGGCGTCCTTGGCCCGATACAGCGCCGCATCAGCAGCGGCCAGCAGCTCGTTGGCAGAATCCTGCTCATTCGGAACCTGCGCCGCGACCCCCAGACTGATCGTGACCTGCGGCGCAATCAACGAGTCCCCGTGGGGAATGGCCTGCTCCACGACCCGGCTGCGCATTTGTTCAGCCACACTCAGGGCCTCGTCCAGCGGCGTATCCGCCAGGATTGCCACGAACTCTTCGCCGCCATAGCGCGCCAGAAAGTCCGAAGCACGGCGCAAAACAGTAGACATGGCGCCAACAACTTTTCGCAGGCAGTCATCACCCCGGGGGTGGCCATAGTGATCGTTGTATGCCTTGAAAAAATCAATGTCGATCATAATCAGGGCCAGCGATGCATGATAGCGCTGGGCGCGATACCATTCTGCGATCAGCAGGTCGTCAAAGCGCCGCCGGTTGGCAATGCCGGTCAAACTGTCCAGGCCAGCCAACTGCTCCAGCAAATCGCCGCGCCGCTTTAATTCCAGATGATTGCGCACCCGCGCCTTGACAATCGACAGGCGAAGCGGCTTGGTGATGTAGTCAATCGCTCCGGCTTGCAGACCCGCCTCTTCATCCTGCTCGTCGCTGAGATTCGTGAGAAAGATCACCGGAATATGTGCGGTACGCGGTTCGGACTTGAGCCGGCGGCAAACCTCATAGCCATCCAGGCCAGGCATCAACACGTCCAGCAGGATCAAATCAGGCGGATCAACAAACGCCTGCCTCAAGGCGCTGACGCCATTGGTGGTCAGCCGACAGTCATATTCCTGCCCCAGCAGTTTGGCTAATAGCAGCACATTATCCCTGACATCATCCACAAGTAGTATTTTCGGCCGGGAGGTCATGGCAAACCTTCGGTGATGACTGAAAACTCATCCTATTTCCCAAGCAGTCTTGTCATTTTAAAAAGGCCAAAATCGACAGAGAACGGGAACGAGCATCACTCGTTTTTGCACCGCGCCGAGAATCGTTGCTCCTCGCCGGGTGAGCGTTCAGGGTGACCGCAGTAACACACACGACAACTTGTTCCAAATTTTAACAGAATGCACGCTAAATTTAGCAGCGCATCTTATTCGCTACGGGTTTAACGTCGCCCTTCACCACCGGCCCGCCGCAGGATGACATCCAACAGGCGGGTCGGCAGCCAGTGTCGGAGCACCCCGAAAAGATAAGTCGGCGCGGTCACCGGGTAACGAGCGCGGGGCCGGGAACTTTCCAATGCATGAATCACCCGCTTTAACACGGCTTCCGGCGGCAAGGTAAACGGTGCGGCTGGCCCGGCCTTGCGTAATCGGGCTTCCATCGCCGCGTATTGCCCCTGATGCGGACTACTCCCGGCGTGGATATGCCGTTGGTAAGCCGCATGAGCGTTGTCGCGGAACCGGCTGAGAATCGGTCCCGGCTCAATCAGGCAGACCTGAATGCCGGTCCCGGTCAACTCCAAACGCAAGGTATCGGCTAATCCTTCCAGCGCGAATTTGCTGGCGACATAAGCGCCCCGATAAGGAAACGCCACCAGCCCCAGCACGGAACTATTAAAGATAATCCGCCCCCCACCCTGCCGACGCATGACCGGAATCACCTGGCAAGTCAGTTCGTGTGCGCCCAGCACATTCGTTTCAAACTGCTCCCGCAACGCCGCACGGCTCACATCTTCCACCGCGCCCGGCTGGCCGTAGCCGGCGTTGTTGAACAATCCATCCAGCCGACCGCCGGTTCGGGCTAACACCTCTACAACCGCCGACTGGATCGAAGTGGCGTCGCGCACATCCAGTGATAAACTTTCCAATCCCTCCGCTTGCAGCCGCTGAACATCCGCCGGTTGCCGTGCGGTGGCGAAAACCCGCCAACCCCGCGCCTTCAGGCCATGGGCGACGCAATGGCCGATGCCCGAGGAACAGCCGGTGATTAGAATGACCCGTTCGTTCATGAAGATTGATCCTGTAGCGACGCACAATAAAAATAATAATTAAAAATTAGATGATTAGATTCATTTTCCGGCCTTGCGGCTCGCGTTGTAATAAAAGTGACATCTTATCGCCATATAAAAGCCGCTTTGCCCGCGTAGTGTTGAGATGGCATGAAGCGACCGTCGCTTCTGGAAGTTGCTGCCAAAACGCTTTCTCACTCAAGAACACCTTGATCCTGGAGGTTTTACATGCTCAAGCAGAAACTGACCCTCGCCGTTGTCGCAACGCTCACGTTGGCAAGCGCGGCTTATGCCCAATCTGCCCGTGACTATATCAACGTCGTCGGTTCGTCCACCGTCTACCCGTTCACCACGACCGTGGCTGAACAGTTCGGCAAAGCCAACGCCAGCTTTAAAACGCCCAAGGTTGAATCCACCGGCACCGGCGGCGGTTTCAAACTGTTTTGCGGCGGCGTCGGCGTCCAGCATCCCGACGTGAGCAATGCGTCCCGCGCTATTAAAAAGTCGGAAATTGAAACCTGCGCCAAGAACGGCGTCACCGATATCATTGAAATTAACATCGGCTTCGATGGCATCGTCATCGCCTCTTCCAAGAAGAACAAGCCCATGCCGTTAACCATCAAGGACCTCTGGCTGGCCTTGGCCAAGGAAGTTCCCGATCCCGCCACCGGCAAACTGGTCACCAATAACTTCAAAACCTGGAAGGATATCAACGCCGCGCTGCCCGCCAACAAGATCGAGGTGCTGGGTCCGCCCCCGACTTCCGGCACCCGCGACGCCTTCGTCGAGCTGGTGATGGATCATGGCTGTAAGGAATTTGCCACCATCAAGGAATTGGAAAAGGCCGATGAGAAGAAGGCAAAAGCGGTTTGCCAAACAGTTCGTGAGGATGGCGTGTTCATCGAGGCCGGTGAGAACGACAATCTGATCGTGCAGAAACTGGTGGCGAACCCGAACGCGCTCGGTATTTTCGGCTTTAGCTTCCTGGAAGAAAATCTCGACAAGATTCAAGGCGAAACGATCAATGGCGTCGCCCCCTCCTTCGAGAGTATCGCTGATGGCAAGTATCCTGTTTCACGCCCCCTGTTCATCTACGTGAAGAAGGCCCATGTCGGCGTGATTCCCGGCATCAAGGAGTTCATCGTCGAATTCACCAGCGAAAAAGCGGTCGGGGACGAAGGCTACCTCGGCAAGAAAGGATTGATCCCGTTGCCGGACGCCAAACGCAAGCAGGTTGCAGCAGACGCTAACAACCTGAAGACGATGACCCCCTAATCGGGCCACTCACCCAACGCCGCCAGCGTCTGAACCTGAGTTCGATAGCCGGCGGCGTTTCGCATCTCCGGTTATTGCGCCATGTTCGCCTATCTTTTTTTGAGCCTGTTATTGCTGAGCGCCGGAGCCTACCACCTGGGCCGGAAACGCGCTTTCGCGGTGGCCGACGGCCATATTCGCAAACTGCATTCCCTACCCAGTTTCTACGGTTCTTACGCCGCCCTGTGGTGTTTTTTGCCGGCGCTGGTCGTCTTTGGCCTCTGGGTAACCTTTCAACAAGGTTTCATTATTGACCTGGTCGTAGCGGGTATGCCGCCGACACTGCGCAATTTACCGCCGGATCAGTTGAATCTGGTGGTCAATGACCTAAAAAATCTGATCGGTGGTAACTTCGTATCCAGTGCGCCGGACCCCGCCATGCTGGCCGCCGCCGATCACTATCGACACCTAAGCACCATCGGCAATACCGCGCTCTGGGTGACCGTTCTCAGCTTGGCGATCCTGGGTGTTGTCCATGCATGGCGGGCCATTTCGCCGACCCTGCGCGCCCGCAACCGGGTCGAACAAGTGGTTAATGTATTTTTGATCGCCAGTTCGACCATCGCTATTTTCACCACGCTCGGCATTGTGCTGTCGGTGGTGTTCGAGTCCATTCTGTTTTTCCAGAAAGTGCCGATCAGCGAATTCCTGTTCGGCCTGCAATGGAGTCCACAAACCGCCTTGCGCGCGGATCAGACCGGTTCTTCCGGAGCCTTCGGTTCGATACCGCTGTTTGCGGGCACCCTGCTGATTTCCGGCATCGCCATGGTAATCGCAGTGCCGATTGGTCTGATGTCCGCGCTCTTCCTGTCCGAGTACGCCACACCGAAATTTCGCGCGGTCGCCAAGCCAACGCTGGAAGTGCTGGCCGGCATCCCTACCGTGGTCTACGGCTTTTTCGCCGCACTGACGGTCGCGCCGCTGATTCGCGAAATTGGCGCGTTCATCGGTTTGCACGTCGCTTCGGAAAGCGCGCTGGCAGCCGGACTGGTCATGGGCATCATGATCATCCCCTTCGTTTCCTCGCTGTCCGATGACGTGATCAATGCGGTCCCGCAGTCGATGCGCGATGGTTCCTACGCCTTGGGCGCAACCAAATCCGAAACGATCACGCGCGTCCTGCTGCCGGCGGCGCTGCCGGGCATCGTCGGCAGCATCCTGCTAGCCGTCTCCCGCGCCATCGGTGAAACGATGATTGTGGTCATGGCGGCCGGACTGTCGGCTAATCTGACCGCCAACCCATTGGAAGCGGTCACTACGGTCACCGTGCAAATTGTCACGCTGTTGACCGGCGATCAGGAATTCGACAGCCCCAAGACCCTGGCGGCCTTCGCCCTCGGCCTGATGCTGTTCGTCGTGACGCTGATCCTCAATATCATCGCCCTGCAAGTGGTGCGCAAATACCGGGAGCAGTATGAATAAAACAATCTCTTCCCCTGACCCGCTGCAACGCAATATCAA
>JBAQIQ010000057.1:0-9209 GCA_049288935.1 Candidatus Competibacteraceae bacterium | reverse complement strand
GCCACGGCCCGTTGCTCGCCCAACTCACCGAGCTCGGTCGCCGCACTCGCGCCGACGCGACGCTGGCGGGCCGCATTCGCAACAAGTTCAAGATCAAGAACACCTGCGGCTACAGCCTCAACGCCCTGGTGGATTACGAAGACCCCTTCGAGATCTTGCAGCATCTGATGATCGGTTCCGAGGGCACGCTGGGGTTCATCGCCGAGATCACCTATCACACGGTCGAAGAGCACACTCACAAGGCCACGGCGCTGATCATTTTCCCCGACATCCAAACCGCCTGCGAAGCAGTGGTGGCGCTGAAAAGCCAACCGGTGGCGGCAGTCGAGCTGATGGATCGCGCCTCGATCCGGTCGGTGGAGAACAAGGCGGGTATGCCGGCGTTCTTCAAGGACCTGCCGGAAACCGCCGCCGCCCTGCTGGTGGAAACCCGGGCCATGGATTCGGCGAGCCTGACCGCGCAAGTCGAAGTCATCACCGCCGCCATCGCCGACCTGCCAACTCTGCATCCCTACCAGTTCACCGACCGGCCTGCGGAATTCACCCAACTGTGGGCGATTCGCCAGGGTTTGTTCCCGTCGGTGGGTTCGGCGCGGGCCACCGGCACCACCGTCATCATCGAGGATGTCGCGGTTCCCGTACCCCAGTTGGCGGCGATGACCCTGGACCTGCAACGCCTGTTCGACCGACACGGCTATACCGGCTCGATCATTTTCGGCCATGCGCTCGAAGGCAATCTGCATTTCGTCATTACCCCGGATTTCAGCAAGCCGGATCAGACCGAACGCTACAAGCGCTTTATGGACGATGTCTGCGGCATGATCGTGAATAAGTACGACGGCTCGTTGAAGGCGGAACACGGCACCGGCCGTAACATCGCGCCGTTCGTCGAACTGGAGTGGGGCCAGCAGGCGTATCAATTGATGCGGGAGATCAAGGCGCTGTTCGATCCGCGCAATTTGCTGAATCCCGGCGTGATCCTCAACGACGACCCCGAAGCGCACCTCAAGAACATCAAGCCAATGGCCGCTGTCGATCCGCTGGTGGATAAATGTATCGAGTGCGGTTTCTGCGAACCGAACTGTCCATCGCGCGCCCTGACCCTGTCGCCGCGCCAGCGCATCGTTGGCCTGCGCGAAATGGCGCGCTTGCAATCGACGGGTGAAGACGCCAGACAGTTGCAAGCGATCGACGCGGCGTATCAATACCAGGGGATCGACACCTGCGCCGCCGACAGTCTGTGTTCCCTGACCTGTCCGGTCGGCATCAACACCGGGACGATGATGCTAAAAGTGCGCAGCCAGAAGCGAGGACAAACCGCGCAAAAGATCGGCGACTGGGTGGCGAAGCACTTCGCGGGGGTGACCGCAGCCACTCGCTTCAACCTGGCGGCCACCCATCTTGCCCATAGATTGCTGGGGTCCAAGCTACAAGGCGGCATGACCAACGGCATTCGCAAGCTGTCCGGCGACCGGATTCCGCACTGGAATTGCTACATGCCGACCGCCAGCGCCATGCCCAAACCGGAAGCGAGCGCTGTACCCGACCGTCCGCGCGTCGTCTATTTTCCCAGTTGCGCCAGCCGCACCATGGGTCCCGCCAAGGATGATCCCGAAACCGAGGCGTTGCCGGTGAAAACTGCCGCCCTGCTGCGCAAGGCCGGGTTTGAGGTGATCCTGCCCGAAGACAGCGCCGCGCTGTGCTGCGGCCAACCCTTTGACAGCAAGGGATTGCCGGAACAGGCCGACGCCAAACGCCGGGAAGTCGAGCAAGCCCTGCTCAAGGCCAGCCGTAACGGCCAGGACCCGGTGGTGTTCGATACCACGCCCTGCGCGTTGCGGGTCAAGAAGGGCCAGGAACCCGTCGCGCTCAAGCTCTACGACATCACCGAATTTCTGCACGACGTGGTGCTGGAACGGTTGACGATTCACAAACGGTCGGAAACGGTTGCGGTTCATCCCACTTGCAGCAGCATCAACCTGGGCTTGCAGGCCAAACTCAAAGCGATTGCCGAGGCCTGCGTGGAGAAAGTCATCGTCCCCGACCGAGTGTCCTGCTGCGGCTGGGCCGGCGACAAAGGCTTCACCGCCCCGGAACTGAACGCCAGCGCCTTGCGGGATTTGAAAGCGGCGCTGCCGGACGATTGTCAGTCCGGCTATTCCACTAGCCGCACCTGCGAAATTGGCTTGTCCCTCCACAGTGGACGCTACTACCGCTCCATCGTCTATCTGGTGGACCGTTGTTCGCGGCCTAAAATCGGCTGATTTTCCAGTCCATTCAATCGATTTCATGGAACCCGCGAAGGATCGGGGGCGGGCTTGCGCTCGCGATTTCCCTAGCTGGACTTTCAGGAAGAAAAAACGTTTCTTCATCAACCACCATCGAGGAGTTCATTGTCATGCAAACCTGGACCCAGGTTTACGCGCCGCTGGCCGATAATTTATGGCTATCGGCGCTGGTCGCCGCAATTCCAATTATCTTTTTCTTTGTTGCGCTGGCTATCTTGCGAATGAAGGGCCATATCGCCGGTTTAATCACGGTGGCTCTCGCCGTCGTGATTGCCATCATCGTGTACCAAATGCCGGCTTCGATGGCGCTGGCTGCGACCGGCTACGGCTTCCTATATGGCCTATGGCCGATTTCCTGGATCATCGTGGCCGCCGTGTTTCTCTACAAACTCACCGTCAAAACCGGCCAGTTCGAGATTATCCGATCCTCGGTTCTGTCCATCACCGGCGACCAGCGCTTGCAGATGGTCCTGGTCGGTTTCTGCTTTGGCGCGTTTCTGGAAGGGGCGGCGGGATTCGGCGCTCCGGTGGCGATCACCGCCGCGCTCCTGGTGGGCCTGGGTTTCAATCCGCTCTATGCCGCTGGCCTGTGCCTGATCGCCAACACCGCTCCGGTGGCGTTCGGCGCGCTGGGCATTCCCATCACGGTCGCCGGCAAAGTCACCGGCACTGATCCGTTCCTCATCGGCCAAATGGCGGGCCGGCAACTGCCGCTATTGTCGCTGTTCGTCCCGTTCTGGCTGGTGTTCATCATGGACGGCTGGCGCGGCGTGCGGGAAACGTGGCCGGCGATTTTCGTGGCGGCGGCAGCTTTCGCGCTGACCCAGTACTACACCTCGAACCACTGGGCTTACGAGCTGCCGGACATCACGTCCGCCCTGGTCAGTTTGGTCGTCCTGACCCTGTTCCTGCGCTTCGTCTGGCAACCCCAGCAGGACTTCTCCTTCCAGGGCGCAGGGGGCGGCGGTATCAGCGCCGCAGAACATCGTTCGCAGTCCCAATACAATCTGGGCCAAATCATTAAAGCGTGGTCGCCGTTCATCGTCCTGACTGTCATGGTGACGATCTGGACGCTGCCGGCGTTCAAGGGCCTGTTCGCCAAAGGGGCTCCGCTGGAGGCGTGGGTGATGAGCTTGCATATCCCCGGCTTGGACAAGCTGGTCCTGAAAGATCTGCCCATCGTCAAGGCGCTCACCCCCTACGACGCCGTTTACAAATTCGACGTGCTGTCGGCCACGGGAACTTCCATCCTGTTCGCGGCGGTCATCAGCGCGTTTATCCTGGGCGTCAACGTCAAGCTGTTCTTTGCGACGCTCTGGGAAACTCTGGTGGAACTGGCCCGGCCGATCTTCACCATCGGGCTGGTGCTCGGTTTCGCCTTCATCGCCAATTACTCCGGCGCTTCCTCGACGCTGGGCCTGGCTTTTGCCGCGACTGGTGTGCTGTTCCCCTTCTTCTCGCCGTTCCTGGGTTGGCTCGGCGTGTTCCTGACCGGCTCCGACACCTCCAGCAACGCTCTGTTCGCCAACTTGCAGCAAGTCACGGCGCAACAGATCGGCGTCGATCCGACCTTGACCATTGCGGCCAACACCACCGGCGGAGTCACCGGCAAGATGATTTCGCCGCAGTCCATCGCGGTCGCTTGCGCCGCGACCGGACTGGTGGGCAAGGAATCGGATCTGTTCCGCTTTACCTTGAAACACAGCTTGTTCTTCGCGGTCATCATCGGGATCATCACTTACATCCAGGCGTATTACCTGCAGTGGATGATTCCGGTAGCGGCAGTGGTACGCTAAGCGGCTGTTATAAACCCTCTCCTGCTACAGGGAGAGGGTTGGATTGAAGGTCAGAGACGCAATGACTGATCCTGTTGATCGTTGGCGATGAACGAAGCTAATCGCCTAAGCGGTGTATTCCAAGGATGATTCATTCCGTTTATGCTGGCCAAAATCCATTTTAATGTGGCGAGCCGGAAAGCGGGAGAGAACACCATGCATATATTGGTCGTCGGGGGAGCGGGATATATCGGTTCCCACATGGTGAAACTGCTGGTTCAGCGCGGGTTTGAAGTGACCGTGCTGGACAATCTGTCCACTGGTTACCGTGATGCAGTGCAGGGCGCCCGGTTCGTATTAGGCGATTTGTTTGAACGGGACGCCTTGGAGGATTTGTGTCGGGAAACCGGCTTTGATGGAGTGATGCATTTCGCCTCCTATATCCAGGTCGGCGAGTCGGTGCGTGAACCGGCCAAGTATTACCGGAATAATGTGTTCAAGACGCAGAATCTGCTGGATGTCATGGTAGCGCGGCGAGTGCGTTGCTTCATTTTCTCATCGACAGCGGCGATTTTCGGCGAACCGGTGCGCATTCCGATGGATGAAGCGCACCCTAAACAGCCGATCAACCCCTACGGTCGCGGCAAGTGGATGGTCGAGCAGATGCTGGAGGATTACGACACGGCCTATGGGTTGAAGTCGGTGTGCCTGCGCTATTTCAACGCCGCCGGTGCTGATCCGGATGGGGCGCTGGGTGAGCGCCACGACCCGGAAACCCATCTGATTCCATTAGTCCTGCGGGCCGCCAGTGGCCGTCAACCGCATATCACGGTGTTTGGCGACGACTATGACACTCCAGACGGGACCTGTATCCGCGATTACATCCACGTCAACGATCTATGCGAGGCGCACCTGCTGGCTCTGCAACGGTTGTGGGCAGGCGGCGACAGCGCCGCCTACAACCTGGGCAATGGCAACGGCTTCTCGGTTCAGGAAGTGATTGAGACCGCGCGCAGAGTGACTGGGCGTGATATTCCCGTGCAGTACAGCGAACGGCGACCCGGCGACCCGGCGCGATTGGTGGCCGATTCCCGGCGGGCACAGGCGGAACTGGGTTGGGCGCCGCGCTACGCCGATTTGGCGACCATCGTCGCCCACGCCTGGCAGTGGGAAATGCGGCGCCCGGTTTAACGATTCACGCAGGTTCGGCCATCCGTTCCATAGCGGCTCGCAATTCACCTTCCAGCGGCGCGGCTTTTTCCGTCCGGGTATCCACCAGGACGAAAGTGACGTCGGCGTCCGCAATCACGGTGTCAGTTCCCTGGAGGGTGACGAGCTGGTGCATGACGCAACTGCGGGCGCCAATCGCTTTAAGAACGGTGGTGATTTGCAGTCCTTCGCCCATATAGGCAGCGCGCCGGTAGTTGATGTTGATATTAACGACGGCGAAGGTATGGCCGCTTTTTTCAAGAGATTCGATACTGCCCCGGCTTTCCAGGAAACTCCAGCGGGCTTCCTCCAGAAATTCCAAATAGCGGGCATTGTTGACGTGGCGATACAAGTCGAGATGATAACCCCGGACCTTGATGGCAATGGCATGACTCATGGCAGACGTTCCTTCTTGATGAGCAATAGCGGAAATCCAGTGTAACGATGTTTGAGGATCGCGAGTATGGCCGTTTCGGTCGCTGACGATGAGGTTCATGTCTGGCTGGCGAGCCTGACGCCGCCCGACGCCCGGTTGGCGGCATTGGCGGCGACGCTGAACGACGAGGAGCGGGAACGGGCGGCGCGGTTCCGTTTTCCTGAGCATCGGGATCGTTTCATTGCTGGACGCGGTGGATTGCGGGAATTGTTGGGAATCTATCTGAACGAGTCAGCGGGGGCGTTGCAGTTTCATCAGGGTTCACGGGGTAAACCGGTATTAGCGGGGGCAGCAGCCACGACGGGCCTGCATTTCAATCTCTCCCACAGCGGTGACCGGGTGTTGTATGCGGTCGCCTGCCGTGAGGTCGGCGTCGATCTGGAAGCGCTGGATCGTCGGGTCGATTATGCGGCAGTGGCTGAACGAGTCTGCACCGAGCGCGAATGGACCGCGTTTCAGACCTTATCCGTAGAGCATATTCAGAACGCCTTTTTCGCCTGTTGGACCCGCAAGGAGGCCGTCGCCAAGGCGATTGGCGATGGACTGGCCAGCGGGTTAAACACCCTGGAAGTGTGTTTTCGGGACGATGAAGCACAGGATGGCCGGGTCAAAGTGTGCGACGCTGCCGGGCGGGAATGGAGTGTGCTGAATTTGCCGATGGAGTCGGGCTGGGCTGGGGCGCTAGCGGCGGCGGGGACGGATTGGCGGCGGATCAGCTTCACCTCGACCCCAGGGCCATTGGGAAATCTATAGTCGCGACCAGCCCACGCTACATTCTCGGCGCAGCCACCCGCCGCAATAACTCTTCCAGCACCTCATCGACCCGCGCCCCTTCCATTTCATACTCCGCCGCCAATGTCAGCCGATGGCGCAAGGCCGGATGGGCGATGCGCTTCACATCATCCGGGGTGACGAAAGTGCGGCCATTGAGCAACGCCTGAGCGCGGGCGGCGCGAATCAGGGCGATACCGCCGCGTGGCCCGGCGCCAATGGCGAAACCCGGCGTTTTGCGGGTCGCGGCGACCAGGCGCACCACATAATCCAACACCGCGTCGTCCAGCCATAACCGGGCGGTGATCTGTTGCAAAGCCAACACCGCTTCAGGATCAGCCACGGTCTGCACCTGCGATACATCCAGCTTGTCGCCGACCCGCCCACCGGTGACGGATCGCAGCAAGGCGGCTTCCTCGGCGGCGCTGGGATAGTCCATCTGGATTTTCAGCAGAAAGCGATCCAGTTGCGCCTCCGGCAAGGGATAAGTGCCTTCATGCTCGACAGGGTTTTGCGTCGCCAGGGTCATGAACGGTGGCGACAGGACAAAGGACTGGCCTTCAATCGTCACCTGCCCCTCCTGCATCACCTCCAGGAGCGCCGCCTGGGTCTTGGCGGGAGCGCGGTTGATCTCATCGGCCAACAGGAAATGGCAGAACACCGGACCCCGGCGGATTTCAAACCGTTCCTCGCGCAGGTTGTATAAAGCATGGCCAGTGACATCGCTGGGCATCAGGTCGGCGGTGAACTGGATACGGGCGAACCGGGCGTTGACGCAGGCAGCCAGCGCCCGCACCAGCAGGGTTTTGCCCAAACCCGGCACACCTTCGATCAAGACATGACCCGCAGCGCCCAAGGCGATCAGCGCCTGTTCAACCACAGCCTGCTGACCAATCAGCGCCTGGCTGATTTCAGTGCGCAGATTTTGCAGAAAATTGCCCGCCCACTGCAATTCATCCGCAGAAGGTGGGGCAACGGGCGAGGAATCAGTCACTTCGTTCATTGGGGTCGCTTCGGAGGTTGGAGCGTTTGCAGGGTATGAATCAGTTCGCGCTCATTCAGCGGCTGGTCGGACTGTTCCAGTATCGCCGTGTCAGGCAACGAGCCGGGCTGGCGGCGATCCCTCCGGCGCTGGGCGTAATGCCGAGCGGCTTGCAGCAGCATCGGCCCGGCCCCGTGCCGCCACAGGAAGCAGGAACTCGCTTGTAGATGTTCAGCCAACCGCCGCTGCTCGCCGGAATGTGGAATGAGCAACGGTCCCAGTCGCCGGCTGTACCGCCACAGCATCGCCCATAATGTCAAACAGAGTCCTAGTAACGGCATCCAGGCGTGTTGCCAGAGTAGTTGCGCCAGCGACGGCGTGAGCTTCCGGTATTGCAGCCAGAAAACGCCGCCCGCATGATTCTGCTGGAGCAATGCCCATAGGAAATCCGCATGATCGTTTTCGGCCAGTCGGCTGTTGGCGAACAGGTCGATGTCGGTTAGCAGCGTCGCCTGACCCCGGCCCCAACGGACGACCTGCCAGGGTGCATCGTTCAACCGCAGACTGGAGCGGAAGCGCACCTGCAACGGCGGCGCGGCCTCGTTCAGTTGGACAGAAACCGGATCTATCGTGGGAGCTTCCGCCCGGTGACTCTTGATCTGAAGTGGATTGAGCAGGTGATCCAGACCCTGACCGGGTTCGTAGGGATGTTGTACGCCAATGATCAAATGTCCGCCCTGGGCAACCCAGTGCAGCAATCGCTGCGCCTCGCCCGCACTCAGCGCATAGGTGGGCATGGCCACCAGCAGAGTGTCCGCCGGATCGGGCAGGTCGGACCAGGCGTCCAGCCGGCGAATGCTCTGCACCGTCGCGCCTAACCGGGTGAGCAGACGTTCAGCCAGATAAAACGGATTGCGCTGGGCTGCTTCGCCATCGCCGGCGTAGACTTCCACGCTGCGTTTCACCAGATTCTGGCTCAGCCACAGCGCCAGACCGCCAGCGATGAACAGGGCTAGCAGGATCAGCGGAATCAGCCAGAGTCGGCGCACGGTCATGCCCGCCACTCTCTCTCTGCGGCAAAGTGGCGAGGCCATTCTTCGCACAGATTCCGGGCGATAGCGTCATCTGGCGACTGATGACCGTAGGCGGTGGTCTGCCAGGCGTGGGTCAAGCGACGGAGAAAATTGAGTAATTGCGGATCGGCCAGTTGGGCAGCGACCAGCCGCAAGCATTCATCTTCGGTGGCGCTGGTGTGAATCGGTAACCTGTGTTGCGTCGCCAGCCCGGCCAGACTGCCCTGATAAAGCAACCGCAGAGATTCACGCGGTTGGCCCGCGTTCCACAATCGCCAGGCGGCAGCGCCCAGATGGGCATCCGGCGGTATCAGGATAGCGTTGTGGCCCACCCGTTGGGCAGCGCCAGCCGGTTGAGTACGGCCTTTGCCTATCGACCGGCCACCGGGTTCGCGTTGCCACCACCACCCGCCGGCAATAGCGATGCACAGGCCCAGCGTGAGCCACAGCGCCATCTCGATGGTCGCCGCGAACCACCCGGCTATTGGGTGACTGCCGTTTCCAGATTCAGCAGGCGGATCCGGGGAATCTTCCCGCCACCGCCACTGCTCCCGCCACTCACAGACTTGCAGTTCCGGTTCCTTGAGCGTTTCAGCCAATGCCCGCTGGACCGGGCTGGGCGATTGCGCCAACTGCGCGCCACGCTCGCGGCGCTGTTCGCAGCCGAGGTTAGCC
>JBAQIQ010000056.1:0-2460 GCA_049288935.1 Candidatus Competibacteraceae bacterium | reverse complement strand
GCAATCAGGGCATGGCGGCCGGACTGCTGGGCCTGTCGCGCCAGGCGTTGAACAAGCGGCTGATGCGGCGCAAGGAGCGCGATGCATCCACTAGCGAGGATGTTTGACGCTTCCGCTATCACTTCTCCAAGGGGAATCGCGCTATGGGGTCGCTGGGCTGGGTTAGCCGAAGAGTAAACGCAACCGATCATCATCGTTGATGAGCGGCACGGAGTTTACGACGGCGGATACTGTCGCGTGAGGGGCCGTTGTGGCGCAGCACATTCAAGGCCACCCGGCGGATCAAGGTCAGGTTTTCCACCGATTGATCTGTGCGGGTCCGGCAACATGCGGGCGCGGGTCGATCAGGTGGGGCGACATCAGTTCTCTTCAGCCGATTAATTCCGTCCCGCCACCCTGGCGATCCGCTTCCTGTCAACCCCCCCATTAAACCGGAATTTTGTTAATCATACCCATCGCGCCGGTGTCACGCGCCCATACGGGTAGGGCAGCCAGCGCCTCCGCGCGCTTCAGGGCTTTCGGGCTGGCGGTGAATTTGAACTCGCCGACCCGGTGAGCGGGCGGCGGATTCGGGGTGAAATTAGGCATGATCACCGCACTAGGAGGAATCTTGGGGAACTGCCGCACGAAGGTGCGCATGTTCTCGATCGTGGGGACGTAATGTCCGCTTTTCGCGGTGACAAACTTCACCACTCCGTGGTCCGCTACCAGTTCACCCGCCGCTATGACGGCGCTACCGCTCAAGAAGGTGGAGTGGTGGTATTTACCCACGACATGCTTATGGGCGTACATCTTTCCTTCCGGTGAAACGACGAAGATAGCCCAGCCATGACCAGAGGCAGCAGTTTCGAGTAGTGCGGTGTGGAACGGGGTATCGTCGGTGGCGCGATAGAGTTTGCCGTCCTCCTTGAATATGACGCGCCGCTTCTCGGCCTTGGCGGTTGCACCGTAATACTTCACCAGGCTCGCACCATACGGCGCCGCTATATTAACGTATTCCCAAAAGGTCTGGTGGGCCGCGCCATGGGTCCGCCAGTGCTCGAAAAGGGGCGCAAGTTCAAAACCAACCCTATGCTTAGGCGAGAGGTATTCCAGCCAGTAGCTCCGGTTGGCATGGCTGATCGTCTTCCAATTGGTGGGGCCGGTTAGGAAGCGGGCGTCGAGCTTCGCGCCCTCGTCGATCGCTTGTTTGGCAAGATCATCCATGGCGGCCCAGCGCGCCTGATTGGTGGCAGTGGTCGTTGGCGGGTGGCTGGTCAACCACTCTCCCGCACCGAGCAGAATGCGTTCGAGAATATAGATTTTCTCGATTTTCGGCAGATTAGCGGTGGTATTGTACACCTGCACCGTTCCCCACAGAGCTTTCAGCGTGTCGTTGTGCTGGGTCGTGTGGATTTTTGCGCTTTGCAGTTTCGCGGTGTTGATCATGGGTTTTCTCCTCGACTCTTGAATTTCAGGAAAATAATTTTCAGTTTCGGATACCGCCGTCGGCGGGGTGAGGGTTCGCGTCATCTTTTCAATCGCAGGAAACATGCCACGCCGATGGAATTCGACAAATGGCTGTTTTATAATATTTTTTATGGGATTTTACCGGCAACGGCGATGGTCAGCAGATGCGACAGAAAGTGACGGGGCCAGGGCCGAATTGTTGGCAGTTAACTGAAAATAAAAAATTTATTCGACAGTGCCACTATCGGAGCTGCCTGCAACGTTCGTTGCGGCCATCAGATCGCAACGACGCAAGGGGCGGACGCATATCCGATGCCAGGACCGTTTGAGGGTGACTGGGGTTACAGGGCAGGCTGCGCGTTGTAGTCACGAGATATTGAGCCAGAGCGCGAGGCAGCGGATGTGGACGGCGGCTTAGCTAGCCTGAAGCGTTCGGGCGTCGATCAGGCCCGCCGCAAAAGCGTTCTCGCCGGCGCGAGGCTCATCGAAAGGCTACCGTTTAGCCGCATCCAGCAACGTTCGGCGCAAGTGCTCCTCGCCCTGTCAACTCGCGTCGCGGGGGTCCGCTTTCCGACGGAGCGATCGAGCGCTGCACAAGCTTTTGATCGAAGGCGTTTTTTATGGATTCGCCGGTTCGGCACGCCGCTTGCTGATAGGCAAGTGCGGGAGCCGGCGTCGCCCGGTCGAGCGCCGAGCGAAGCCGGCGGCACCTCGGCTCCGCGCACAGGTGGAAGCGCGCGAGCGCTTCCGGCGGCAACTGCACCCATCGAGCGAAGGAGAAATCCCGTGGCCACGCCCAACATGCCTATGCCTTATTGGTGGTAACGCCTTCCGGGAGCGAGCCCGAGACGGTTCGGGTCTCGCTCCCGGAGCAGGTCCGGTCGTCGAGCCGCGTCGCACACCGGCTCGCCCCCTCGCTCTCGCCTCGTGCGCACCCATTTCCACTCGCGAACTCGACCAAAGGGCAAAAAAGCATGTTTATCGAACCCGTGCATCGAGACGATCCCGCCT
>JBAQIQ010000055.1:0-23384 GCA_049288935.1 Candidatus Competibacteraceae bacterium | reverse complement strand
GAGCAGGCCCGGGCGGCGGAAGAGCAGGCCCGGGCGGCGGAAGAGCGCGAGCGAGCGGAGAAAGAAGCGGCCCTGGCTGAAATCGCGCGTCTCAAAGCCTTGCTCGGGAATTAGAATGAGGGTGACAACTGGTTGGGGGTGAGCACCGCCCACCTTTACCGTTCATCCGGCGCCACCTATCGTCCCAGCGCGGAAGCGCATCCGTTCTACCGCGAATTGGCGGCGCAGGGCGGCGGGCCGCCCGAATGGAATTTCTACAAGTATCTGATCGATCGTCAAGGTCGGGTCGTAGCCCGTTTTCCATCCCAGACCCGACCGAATGATCCGCAACTCATCGAAGCGATTGAAAAGCTGCTGTAAGCGCCTGTGACTTCACCGCGCCCCGTGCTCGCGGGTCGCGGCGAAGCGCACCTCCGGCCAGCGTTCCTGCGTCAGTTGCAAATTGACCCGAGTGGGTGCGATGTAGACCAGTTCGCCGTGGTGGTCCAACGCCAGAGCGTCGCGCAGCTTGGTTTTAAACTCCTCGAAACGCTTGGCATCAGGACAACGGACCCAGCGCGCCGTGGTGACGTTAACGTTCTCAAAGCCGCACTCGACCCCGTATTCGCTGCGCAGCCGGAAAGCCGCGACATCGAATTGCAAAATTCCGACCGCGCCCAGGATCAGGTCATTACTGTTGAGTGGGCGAAAAAGTTGCGTTGCCCCTTCTTCACACAGTTGCTCCAAACCCTTTTGCAGCGCTTTCATCTTCAGCGGATCGCGCAGCCGGGCGCGGCGGAACAGTTCCGGGGCAAAATCGGGGATGCCGGTGAATTGCAACTCTTCGCCCTGGGTGAAGGTGTCGCCGATGCGGATCGTGCCATGATTATGCAGGCCGATGATGTCGCCGGGGTAACCCGCTGCGACATGCTCACGCTCGGCGGCCATGAAAGTGAGTGCGTCGGCGATTTTGACCTCACGGCCCAGGCGGACATGGCGGACTTTGATGCCGGGTTGATAGCTGCCGGAACAGATGCGCAGAAAAGCGATGCGGTCGCGGTGTTGTGGGTCCATGTTCGCCTGAATCTTGAAGACGAAGCCGGTGAATGCCTCTTCCCCAGGTTCGACCTCACGGCTGGCGGCGGCGCACGGGCGCGGCGGTGGGGCGTGTTCGATGAAACCGTCCAACATTTCCTGCACCCCAAAATTGCTCAGTGCCGAGCCGAAGAACACCGGGGTCAACCGCCCAGCCCGGTAGTCAGCGAAATCAAAGGCGTGACTGGCGCCGCGCACCAAGTCAATTTCCTCGCGCAGCGCTTGCGCCCGGTCGGAGCCGAGCGCCTGATCGACCGCCGGGTTGTCCAGACCTTGCAGGATGCGTCCGGTATTGATGCGTCCATCGCGGGAGGGATCGTAGAGATGAGTAAAATCCTGACCGAGGTGGTAAACGCCCTTGAGTTCCCGCCCCATGCCAATCGGCCAGGTGATCGGGGCGCAGCGAATTTTCAGAATCTCCTCGACTTCGTCGAGCAATTCAATCGGTTCCCGGCCATCCCGGTCCAGTTTGTTGATGAAGGTGAAAATCGGCGTGTCGCGCAGTCGGCAAACCTCCATCAGTTTGATCGTGCGCTCTTCGACACCCCGGGCGCAGTCGATGACCATTAGCGCCGAATCCACCGCAGTCAGCGTGCGATAGGTGTCCTCGGAGAAATCTTCATGACCGGGGGTGTCCAGCAGGTTGATGAGATAGTCGCGGTAGGGAAACTGCATCACCGAGGAGGTGACGGAGATACCGCGTTGCTGCTCCAGCGCCATCCAGTCGCTGGTGGCGTGGCGGGCGGCTTTACGACCCTTGACCGCGCCGGCCAACTGGATCGCGCCGCCGAACAACAGCAGCTTCTCGGTGAGAGTGGTTTTGCCGGCGTCAGGGTGGGAGATGATCGCGAAGGTGCGTCGCCGGTTCAGTTCGTCAAGGAAGGTGATCATAGGAGATTCTGAGTGATTCCGCTAAGGCTTGCTCGGGTCGTGGGTTAAGGAGCTGAGCATTCAGTGGGTCGATAGATTGCCCGTCAGTGGGGGGCAGCAGATGAAACGGGTAGATTGTTCAAACCAACGGTTTATTCTGGGTCGCCTAACCAGATGATTTCACACGAATCCACCATAGCCGATAACCCAACAACACGACCAGTATCCCGGCGTACATCAACGGTTCGCTAAGATCCGCTTTGACCAGCCACAGATAGTGCAGTACGCCGAGTAGGGCAATCAGATAAATCAGCCGATGCAGGCGTTGCCAGTTCCGGCCCAGCCGTTTGATCATCCGGTTCGTCGAAGTCACCACCAGCGGTATCAACAACACGAAAGCGGCGAAGCCGACCGTGATGTAAGGCCGTTTGACGACATCAGCGATGATTGCGGACAAATCAAAAAAATGGTCGAAAATCAGATAGACGCCGAAGTGCAGGCTAACGTAAAAAAAAGCGAACAATCCCAGCATTCGCCGAAAGCGTTGCAACCCATTCCAGCCGGTCAGTCGCCGCAATGGGGTCACCGCCAGGGTCAGCAGCAGAAAACGCAAACTCCAGTCGCCGGTACGATGACTGAGCGTCTCGACCGGATTGACCCCCAACTGATCGCTCCACGCCAGCCAGAATAGCCAAATCAACGGCAGCAGGCTGGCGCTGAATACCAGGGGTTTGTGCAGCCAGCGGGTTTGTTGCAGAGTCATGGCAGGCGACAGTAGCCGGGCGACGGTTGGATCAGGAAACGCAACTTGCGAATCGGGAACAGGTCACACGAGAGTCTACCACCGGGAGCTTCGCCATGCTGATTCAGAAACCTGCTGATATTCGCCCTTCGGAAATGACTCCGCCGGAACTCTACGCCCGCCGCCGTGAATTTCTGAAAACCGCCGCCGTACTGGGCGTTGCGGCCCTGGCGCCGCCCAGCCTGACTCGGGCCGCCACTGACGACGATCTCAAACCGACGCCTTATAAGGACGTGACGGCCTACAATAACTTTTATGAGTTCGGCTCGGGCAAAACCGACCCGGCGGAAAATGCGGGTCGCCTGAAAACCAAACCCTGGACCGTGACAGTGGAGGGGCATTGTGAAAAGCCCGGCCAGTATGCGCTGGAGGACTTTCTCGCGCCACACGTTGCGGAAGAGCGCATCTACCGGCTGCGCTGCGTCGAGGCTTGGTCGATGGTCATCCCGTGGTTGGGCATTCCGCTCGCCCATATCCTGCCGCGCTTTCAGCCGACTGCCAGTGCGCGGTACGTTGAATTCACCACCCTGTTCGATCCTGAGCAAATGCCCGGTCAGAAAACCCGCCTGTTACCCTGGCCTTATGTCGAAGGGTTGCGGATGGATGAAGCGATGCACGCATTGACATTGTTGGCGACCGGGCTGTATGGCAAGGAATTGCCCAATCAGAATGGCGCGCCGTTGCGGTTGGTCGCGCCGTGGAAGTACGGTTTCAAGAGTATCAAGTCCATCGTGAAAATCCGCTTTACCGAACAACCGCCGGTTACGACCTGGAACCGCGAGGCGCCCGGTGAATACGGGTTCTACGCCAACGTCAATCCCGAGGTGGATCATCCGCGCTGGAGCCAGAAAAAGGAACGGCGCATCGGTGAACTCTTCCGCCGCGACACTCTGCCCTTTAATGGTTACGCCGAGCAGGTTGCTGGACTGTATGCCGGGATGGATCTACGGAAGAATTTCTAAAATTTCTAAAAAGAAGGCCAGGTGGCGGGCGTCATCCGGCGCAGGAAACCCGGAAACCAGGTCTCGCCGGGCATCAGGCGCTGGATGACACCACGATAGGTCTCACGATTCAGCATCAGATCGGCAAAGGGCTGGGGCGGCGGACAAAGATAGAATAGCCCTATCACCGCCAGATAGAGCGCCAATGTACCCGCCGGTTGCTTCATAAAACTGCCCAGACTGAAGGCGGTGCCAAAGGATTTTTTCAACAGCTTCTTGCCGAACAAATTGACGCTGTAGAACTCATCCAATAACAAATGAACGAGAAAGCCCAAAGTCACAAAAAATCCGCACAGCCAGGCATGGGTTACTGAGGCGTTGAAGACCTGGTAAGCGACGAGAGTTGTGAGCAAGCCGCAAACGACGCCCATGGGAATCGAGTGAATCAGCCCGCGATGGACGGTGAACCGGTCGAGTAATTCGAACACGCCGTAGCGGATCAGCACAAAGCAGCCAATCCATAGCACCATCAGCTCCGCCAGCGAGTAGCGGCGTCCAAAAGTGAAGACCACCAGGAATCCAGTGATCACCGCCAGCGCCATAAAAGCGAGGCGCACCGGAATGGAATGCGGCGAATCGATATCCGGCAACAACCCGCCAATGACTCCCAAAATAAAATAACCGATGACGGCTTGATGGGGAAAATGGTTGGTCATCACCAACAGGGTTGCGGTCAATCCGCTGACCACTGCCGCCCCCATCAGGTGCGTGTTGAAATCCGCCATCCGTAAAAATCCTTGGAATTTTAAATAAAAAAATCCTCTCTCCCGGTCTCGGAGAGAGGATCGTGGGAGCGCTTTAGCCCTGCAACAACAAATTGCGCAAGTCGATAATCGCAGCGTTGGCGCGGGAGATATACGAGGCCATGACCAGCGAGTGATTGGCCATGGGGCCGAAGCCGGTGCCGTTGAGGATGATCGGACTCCAGATAAATTCCTGAGTGCTTTCCAGTTCACGGATGATCTGTTTGAGCGAGACTACCGCATTTTTGTTCTGGAGAACGCTGGCAAAATCCACCTCCAGCGCCCGAAAGGTGTGCAGCAACGCCCAGTTATAGCCACGCGCTTCAAAAAATACGTCATCGATCTTCGTCCATGGCGTCTTGAACTGGGTTTGATCAGGAGTCGATGTGGATTGGCGGGCATTGGGGTCGCCCGCCAAGTCAAGATTAAAGCGCGTCTGGCCGACGCTGGCCGCTAGGCGCTGCGCCAGGCTGCCCAGCCGTTTTTCCGCGACTTCCAGATATTTACTTAGATTGTCAGCGCGGGTGAAAAATTGCCCATCCTGGGCTTGCTGATCAGACAACCGTCCCAGATAGCGATACAACGCATCGATCCCCTTGCGATATTCCGACTCGGTGGACGGCAAAATCCAGGATTCCGAATCGTAATTAAACTGCGGCTCAGCAATCTGCAGGTCCTTGTCCTCGACCGACTGGCTCTGGGAACGACCGAAATCGTTGCGCATCGAGCGTGCCAGGTCGCGCAGCTCAGTCAGTACGCCGAATTCCCAGTTAGGGATGTTGTCGAGGTAAACTCCTGGTGGGGTGACATCGTTGCTGAGATAACCTCCTGGCTTGTCCAGCAAGGCTTCGGCAATGCGGATGGTGGTGGCGGTAGTGACATAGCCCGGCACCAACTTTTTCTGATCGTTATTAGCGAATTCGACGAGTGCGACCTCGCGCACATCGAATTGACCAGGCGACCTCGACCAAATGAAGCCGAGTACGATGACGACAATGCAGTAAGTCACCAGGAACAGGCCAGCCGTCCACCACAATCCTTTTTCTTTCCAAGTGTGCGGATTGTACAGTGTGGCGACCTGAGTCACGGTCTTGCCCAGCTTTGGTTTGTTCACGGTTGCGGATTCTTGATCGGTCATCTTGGATTCCTTCTCTTCGCGGTCAGGTTGGGTTCTCGGTTCTCAGCTCACAACTGCCGGATGCGCGCCAATTGTTCGTCCAGTTTCGCCACGGTGGTTTGGAGTTCCGCCACTCGGGTGCGTTCCTTGTCCACGACCTCGGCCGGGGCTCGGCCTAGGAAATCGGGGTTGCCGAGTTTGGCGGCGCCACGTTCCGCTTCCTTGCGTAGTTTAGCAATTTCCTTGTCCAGGCGGGCGCTTTCCGCCGCTTTGTCGATCAGCCCCGACATCGGGATCAGCACGTTCAGAGCGCCCACCAAGGCCGTCGCGGCATCCGGGACCGGTTCGTTGTCGCTGAGCCAGGTGATGGAATCCAGCCGACCCAGCATCACCAGCGACCGACGATGCCGTTCCAGCCGTTCCCGGTCTTCTGTTGAACCGTGTTGTAACAGCACAGGCAACGGTTTGCCGGGGGCGATGTTCATCTCGGCGCGGATGCGCCGCACTCCCAGCAGGAATTGTTGGAGCCATTCAATTTCGGCGACGGCCACTGCATCGACTCGCGTGTTATCCGCTTCGGGATAGGGTTCGAGCATGATGGAGTCGCCCGCCACCCCCACCAGCGGTGCAATCCGTTGCCAGATTTCCTCGGTAATGAAGGGCATTAGCGGATGCAGCAACCGTAGCAGGGTTTCCAGAGTCTGAACCAGCGTTTGCCGAGTCCCGCGCCGGGCCGCTTCGGCGCTGGCGGGATCATTTAGCACCGGTTTGGACAACTCCAAATACCAGTCGCAGAATTCGTTCCAGGTGAATTCATAGAGCGCCTGCGCCGCCTGGTCCAGGCGATAGCCCTGAATTGCCACATTGACTTCGGCGATGGCGCCTTGCAACCGGGAGCGAATCCAGCAGTCGGCCTGGCTCAGTTCGAGGTCGCCGCCGACCAGCCCGGTATCCTGGCCTTCGGTGTTCATCAGGACATAGCGGGCGGCGTTCCAGAGTTTGTTGCAGAAATTGCGATAACCCTCGACCCGGCCCATGTCAAAAACGATGTCGCGACCGGTGGTCGCCAGCGCCGCGAAGGTGAACCGTAAAGCGTCCGTGCCGTGGGCGTGGATGCCAGCCGGGAACTGTTGGCGAGTGGCTTTCTCAATACGCGGCGCCATCTGCGGTTGCATCAACCCGGTGGTGCGCTTGGCGACCAGTTCATTGAGATCGACGCCGTCGATCAAATCGAGCGGGTCCAGGACATTGCCCTTGGACTTCGACATCTTTTGTCCTTCGTGATCGCGCACCAGACCGTGGATATACACCTCGCGGAACGGAACATCGCCCATGAACTTCAGGCCCATCATGATCATCCGCGCCACCCAGAAGAAGATGATGTCGAAGCCGGTGACCAACACACTGGTGGGATAGAAGGTTTTGAGCGCCTCGGTCTGTTCTGGCCAGCCGAGTGTGGAGAAAGGCCACAGCGCGGAAGAGAACCAGGTGTCGAGTACGTCCAGATCCTGGGTGAGAGTCACGCTCGGGGTGAGTTGGTGTTTCTCGCGGACTTCCGCTTCGCTCCGACCGACGTAAACCTGGCCTTGCGCGTCATACCAGGCCGGGATGCGATGACCCCACCAGATTTGCCGGCTGATGCACCAGTCCTCGATGCGGTTGAGCCAGTCGAAATACGTTTTCTCCCAGTTTTCCGGGATGAACTTGATCTTGCCGGTTTTGACAGCAGCGATGGCGGGGCCGGCCAGCGGTGCGGTTTTCACATACCACTGATCGGTCAGGAACGGCTCGATGATGGCGTGGCTGCGGTCGCCGCGTGGGACCATCATCTTGTGCGGCTTCGTCTCCTCCAGCAACCCCTGTTCCTCCAGGTCGCCGATGATGCGGCGGCGCGCCTCGAAACGGTCCAGCCCGCGATACGTTTCGGGCGCCTGGTCGTTGAGGCGAGCGTCAGCGGTGAAGATGTTGATGATCGGGAGGTTATGGCGCTGGCCGACCGCATAATCGTTGAAATCATGGGCTGGGGTGATCTTGACGCAGCCGGTGCCGAAGGTCGGGTCAACGTACTCGTCGGCAATAATGGGGATGCTCCGCCCGGTGAGCGGCAGGACGGCGTGCAGGCCAATGAGATGTTGATAGCGCTCATCATCGGGATGCACCGCCACAGCCGTATCGCCGAGCATCGTTTCGGGACGGGTCGTTGCAACGATCAAATCGCCGCCGCCTTCAGCCAGTGGATAGCGGATCTGCCAGAGGAAGCCGTTTTCCTCCGCACTGGCCACTTCCAGATCGGAAACGGCGGTATGCAACACCGGGTCCCAGTTGACCAGCCGCTGGCCGCGATAAATCAGCCCTTCGTCGTACAGGCGGACGAAGACTTCCCGTACTGCCGCCGATAGGCCGTCGTCCATGGTGAAGCGCTCTCGCGCCCAGTCCACCGAGGAACCCATGCGCCGCAACTGCCGGGTGATTGTGCCGCCGGATTCCGCCTTCCACGCCCAGACCCGCTCAATGAACGCCTCGCGGCCCAGGTCATGGCGCGTTTTGCCCTCACCGGCCAGTTGCCGCTCCACCACCATCTGCGTGGCGATGCCCGCGTGATCCGTGCCAGGCTGCCACAGGGTGTCATCACCCTTCATGCGGTGATAGCGGGTGAGCGCGTCCATGATCGTGTCCTGAAAGGCGTGGCCCATATGCAGGGTGCCGGTCACGTTCGGCGGAGGGATCATGATGCAGTAAGGCGCACCCTGGCCGCTGGGGGCGAAACAACCCCGCTCTTCCCAAAAAGCGTACCAGCGTTGTTCAATCGTATTCGGCTCGTAAGTCTTGTCCATGGACGGTCTTCAGATGATAGAGATTGGCGGTCGCGGCGGTGCGCGGTATGCAGTATGCGATGTTTGACCTGGCGATGGATTGAATACCCCCGGTGCATCCAATCGCTTTGGATAATCGAAGGGTAACATTCAGCAGCAGAAACAAATCATCCAGTCCAAAATTTTCAACCTTGACCCGGTTGTGCAGGGCGAAACGAAAGACTCATTATGACCGGAAATTGGCATGGAAAAAGCGCCGGATTGTTGAGCAACCGCACCCTCGCGTCTTCCTTTGGTAGAGTTTGGGTTTCTTGCTAACGGACTTCCTGGGCGAGCTTGAGCATTTGCGAGCTGAGAAAAAGCCCCGAATCGCGCGCCTCCGTGAGATTGATCCTGAACGTCACCCGGTTGGGCTCCATCGCGAACACGATTATGGCTTTCTCCTGAAAAGCGTCCGGCGAATCGCTGACCACCAGCACCGGCCGCGAGCGCAGCGCCACCATCCACTCCGCGAGTTCCTTGGGCCGGTCGATGTGCAGAAATAAAACGTGGCAGGCGGTGGCCGCCTCGGCAGAATCGACCCGCTGAACGCTCACCGGCGCATTCTGCACAGTTTTTCCCTGAAGTTTGCGCAATTCTTCCTCAACCGGATGATTGCCCTGGATGCAGAAATTGAACCCCCCCGCCGGCGGATTCGGCCAAGTGGTGAATTGGGCGAACCGATATAGGTAGGCCGCCTTCAGCTCATTTTCGTTCGCCGTTTCGGCACACCATGCCGCGCCGGGAAGGGCAAACGCCAGGGCGGCCAATCGGGAGAGCAGCTTCGAGCGGCGCGACATGGTCAGAACCCGATGTTCAACTTGAAGCGGACGTTGAACCCATCCTGCTCGATGGCATACGCGCCGGCAATCGGGTTGACCGGATCGGCGTAGTGGACATTGCCGATGTTGTAGAGCCCGAACGAAACGCCGGCGTTTTCGCTCACCTCACCGCTGAGGGTGAGATTGGTCACCGCAACATCATCGACCTTGCTGTTCCAGGTGTCGCGCTCGCTCAGATACAGGGCTTCCAGGCCCAGCCGCCAGCGCTCGCTCCACAACGGCGCCGACAGATGGAATTTCAGCATGTGTTCCGGGGAGTTGGGCGGGCGTCGTCCCTGCTCGTCTTGGCTGTGCTGGAGCGAATAGCTGAGATTGGCGCGAACGCCGCCGCCAAACCGGGTCTCGGCTTCGACTTCGAGCCCCTGGCCGGTCACTTCGCTGATATTGACGAAATAGGTGTCCACATTGCCCTGGTCGTCCACGCTGATGCCCTGCCCGAGCAAGCCATCCATCCGATAGCGGTACAGCGCGGCGGTGAGGCGCGTCGATGGAGTCAGATAGTGCTCCAGGCCGAGCTGGAAGGTCTCGATCTCTTCCGGGTGCAGGCCGGTGTTCTCGACGTCGATCGCCGCAGCCGGCTGGCCGTACAAATAGGCCGTGGTCAGGTTTTCGAACAAGCTGGGGGCGCGAAACGCGGTGCCGTACAACAGCTTGATCGTGGTGGCGTCCCGCGGGCGCCAGATCAAGCCGAGCCGGGGATTGGCGCTGTCCCCGAACGGGCTGGTGTCGTAGCGCGCCTCGGCGAGCAGGGTCAGGGAATCCAGCAGGCGGAACTCATCCTGAAGATAGAAACCGTAGCGCGAATAGCGATAAGGGAAATCCAGGAACGTCGGGCCGTCTACAATAGAGTTCTGGGCTCGGGTCCGGAACGAGGTTTGCCATTCCGCCCCCATCGTCAGACGGTGCCGGTCGAGCGAAGTGTTGGTCAGGCGCATCTCGCCGCCCCACCAGTCGGCTTCCGCCGATTCCTTGCCGACGACGCGGTCTATCGTCCCCGGCGCGAAAAATTCGCCGTAATACGGGAAGGTGCCGAAATAGCTGTCGCGGTTGTAGCCGAGACGCAGTTGCAATCCCCAATCCGGCGCGACCTTGTCGTCGTAGCGTGCGGTCAGAAAGGTGCGTCGGTTTTTGATCTTTCCCTCGCGATCGGGGAAAGCGCGGCCGTCGAACACAAAAGGCGGCAACCCTGTTACCCGGTCGAGATGCCCCCCCTCCAGGGAGAACGGCCCGTAGGACCACTTCGCGAACGCGCTGTCCACTCGCTCGTAGTCCAGCCCCAGAGCGCTGTCCTCGTCGCTCGCCGGGATTCCCCAATCCCAGTAGTATGGCCGTTGGGCGCCGCCCCGATCATAGCGCGTGGCCGACAGCAGCAGATCGGCGCCGTTGTCGAAGCGCTGACCGAAGCTGGCCCGCGCCTTGTAGGTGTCGGAACGGCCGTACTCGCCGGACAGTTCGACCCCGCTCAAGGCATGGCCGCGTTTGGTGATCACGTTGACCACGCCGAAAAAAGCGTTGCTGCCATAAATGGCCGAACCGGGTCCGGGCACGTATTCGACCCGCTCGATCAGATCGACATCGACCGGAAATTCGGCGCCCACCAGCGCGCTGTCGAAAAAGGTTTCATTGACGCGCTCACCGTCGAGCAGGATAAGCACCCGGGTGTTGCGATCACCCGGCAGGCCGAAGCTCCGGATGCCGAGATACTGGTACCGGTAGTCGTTGGTGACGTAAAGCCCTGGCAGGGCGCGCAGGATTTCGCCCAGCGTGCGGTAGCCGAACGTCCGAATATCCTCGGCGGTCACCACGTACACCGGGGTGGGCGCCTGGGCCGCGCTCTGCTGGAATTTGGACGCGGTAGACACCTCGACGTTGCTCGGTGGGACTGACAGGCCCATCTCGGCCAATTCCTCCAGCGAACGGTCCATCACGCCGTCCCCGGCCGCGACCGGAAGCGGCGACCCCGCCAGCGCCGCTAACAGGGCCAAGCAGCCCACAGTCAAGCGGGCCTGAAGGATTCCGCGCTTACGCATGATCGACTTTAATCGGCAATAAATGCGATGCAACAGGAGTTTCTGGATATCTGTTTTCTCTTTAGCATTCAATCTGTCTTTTCACCATCGCGCCGGAAACCGGTCCCGGCGTCACGTTTTCTCCAATGTTCAATTCTTCAGCGTAGCGACCGGTGTGAGTCGAATGGCAGCGGCGACCGCCATCGACGGGTCGAACAGGCGGCAGGCGTTTTTTCCCGACTGCTTGGCGGCGTACATGGCGACGTCCGCCTGGCGCAGAAGTATAGCTGGTTCAACGGTATGGGTGGGACAGCAGGCGATACCAATACTGGCGCCGACCATCATCTCCATCCCTTGGATCAAGATGGGCGCCTGCATTGTCGCGATCAGCCGTTCAGCCAGGGCTTGCGCTTGCGCGATGTCACCCAGCCGGGGCAGGAGCGCCGCGAACTCGTCGCCCCCCAGGCGGCAAAGCATATCCGAGCTGCGCAGTGCAGCCAACAGACGCTTGGCGGCGACCTTGAGCAGTACATCGCCCGCCTCGTGGCCGGCGGTGTCGTTGACATACTTGAAGTTGTCCAGGTCGATGAACATCAGGGCGGCCAGTTGCTCGTTCGCCACAGCATCCTCGATAGTGCGCCGGAGTGCTTTTTGAAAGAAGTGGCGATTGGGCAACTGGGTCAGGCTATCGTAGTGGGCAAGCCGATCGAGCCTGCACTCCGCCGCCCGTCGCTCACCGATTTCGATGTTGAGATTGCGCTCCCGGATTTCGATGCGCTCCAGCATCTGGTTGAAGCAATGCGCCAGGCGTCCCACTTCGTCGTCGGTTTGAACAGGGGCGCGCAGGCGATAGTCGTACTCGCGGGCGACTCGTTCGGCTAGCGCCGCCAACTCGAACACCGGTGTCAGGGCGCGAAGCTGGAGTTGATGGAGCAGCAGTGCGGTCAGGGCGATGGCGCTCAAGGCGAGCACCAGCCCGATCTCCATGAACCGCCAGATCTCCTGGTCGATGGAACGCAGGCTTTTCCGCAGGAAAAAAGTGCCCACCCGTTCTTCATGCACGAGAATGGGGACGATAATCTCTAATCGATCAGCGTGGAGGCGGCGGATAATACCGACCCCGGCGTCAGTGGGCGCCGGTGGGATGGCCACCCTGTCAGGCCAGGCTTGGGGATGCGTCCAGGTGGCGAAGAGTTCGCCACGTCGGTCATAGACGATTGCCAGTAGGGTTTCGGTCTGCGTGTCGAGGGAAGCCAGCAACGTTTGGGCTGCCCCCTGATCTCCGAACACCAACATCGGGGCGGTGTTCTGCGCCAACAGACGGGCAGTAGCCACGGCGCTGTCGGTCAAGTGTTGCCGGGCGGTAAAATAATACGCCAGGGCAAACAGGGCAAAGGTCGCTAGCAGCGCCACCGTAACGCCGAACAGATTCAGTGACATCATCTTCTGGCGCAGCGAGCGCTCTTGAAGCCAGCGGAAGAGCATGGGACGAACGACAGACCGGTCACGGACAAGCATTGATTTTAGAATCCTGATTCTCTTTTCTATAGTAGAACTTACGCATTGGCAAGCATTGCGTGCAGAGGTAGTAGCTACGGCCAGGAGCGATGCCTGCGGGCCAGCGGAACCGGTTGACCGTGACATTCTCTGGTTCCTGATCCATCCTCCGGGCGCATCGGCGCCGTTGCCGAGGTGTATATCCCTGCGGTTGACGCCGCATGAGGCGGTATGCTGGCGGCGATGCGTGCGAATCTGCTCCCTGATATTTTTTCTATTGGATTTTCTTGAACGTATGAATGCGAATACTTACGACGCCGCCGCCATTGAAGTGCTCAGCGGTCTGGACCCGGTGCGCAAGCGGCCTGGTATGTATACTGATACGACCCGGCCCAACCATCTGGCGCAGGAAGTCATTGATAACAGCGTGGACGAGGCCATTGCGGGTCACGCGACGACGATTTCGGTTATTTTGTACGCGGATGATTCGCTCTCGGTCGAGGACGATGGGCGTGGGATGCCGGTGGATACTCACCCTGAAGAGGGTATTCCCGGCGTGGAACTGATCCTGACCCGTCTCCATGCCGGCGGCAAATTTTCCGACCGCAGCTACCAGTTTTCCGGCGGTTTGCACGGGGTCGGCGTGTCAGTGGTCAACGCCTTATCCAGCCATCTTGAGGTCCGGGTCAAGCGTAATAGCCGGGAATATCAGATGACCTTTGCCGGTGGCGATAAAACGTCAGAACTCCAGGAGATCGGCAACGCGCCGCGCCGGGCTACGGGAACGACGGTGCGCTTTTGGCCAGACCCACGCTATTTCGACTCACCCAAATTTTCCACATCCCGCCTCCTGCATGTACTCCGGGCCAAAGCGGTGCTCTGTCCGGGATTGAAAGTCCGTTTTACCGATGAAGCCACCGGTGAGCAGACGCTCTGGCATTACCAGGACGGGCTGACCGACTATCTACGCGAGGCGCTGGGTAAAGCAACACTGGTGCCTGATCCGCCATTTGTCGGACAGGTGAAAAGTGAACGGGAAGCCGCTGACTGGGCTTTGGCCTGGTTATCGGAAGGCGGTGAGCCGATCACGGAAAGCTATGTCAACCTCATTCCCACCCCCCAGGGCGGTACGCACGTCAACGGACTGCGCGGCGGGTTGACCGACGCCGTGCGCGAATTCTGTGATTTTCGCAATCTGACGCCGCGTGGATTGCGTATCGCCCCGGAGGATGTTTGGGAAGGTTGTTGCTACATCCTGTCGGTGAAGTTGCAGGACCCGCAATTTTCCGGCCAGACCAAGGAACGGCTGTCCTCGCGGGAATGTGCAGTTTTCGTCGCCGGCGTGGTCAAGGACGCCTTAAGCCTGTGGCTGAACCAACATCCTGAAACCGGTGAACGTATTGCTCAATTAGCGCTGGCTAACGCGCAAAAGCGGTTACGGGCCAGTCGCAAAGTGGTGCGCAAGCAGATTACCAGCGGCCCGGCGCTGCCCGGCAAGCTGGCCGATTGCACCGCTCAGGACCTGGCCCGCACCGAACTATTTCTGGTGGAGGGTGACTCCGCCGGCGGCTCCGCTAAACAGGCTCGCAGTCGCGAGTTCCAGGCGGTGATGCCGTTGCGGGGCAAGATTCTCAATACCTGGGAAGTCGATTCCGCCGAAGTGATGTCCTCGCAGGAAGTGCATGACATCGCGGTCGCCTTGGGCGTCGATCCCGGCTCCGACGAGATGAAGGGATTGCGTTACGGCAAGGTGTGCATTCTCGCCGATGCCGATTCCGACGGGCTGCACATCGCGACGCTGCTCTGTGCGCTATTCGTGAAGCATTTTCGCCCCCTGGTGGAAGCCGGGCATGTCCATGTCGCCATGCCGCCGCTGTTCCGGGTCGATATCGGCAAGGACGTGTTTTACGCGCTGGATGAAGCGGAGAAGCAGGGCATTCTCGACCGGATTGCCGCCGAGAAGAAAAAGGGTAAAGTCAACGTGACCCGTTTCAAGGGCTTGGGCGAAATGAATCCCCTGCAACTGCGGGAAACGACCATGGACCCCGCCACTCGCCGGCTGGTGCAATTGTCGCTTGAAGCCGGGGATGACACGGTGGTGTTGATGGACATGCTACTGGCCAAGAAGCGGGCGGGGGATCGTAAAACCTGGCTGGAGGAGAAAGGCCATCTGGCCGAGGTGTAAAGTTGAACATTGCTATTCACACAATTTTTTTATTGCGCCATCCACCTTGCCCCTGTTGGATTCAGCGTCTACGCTTTCAAAGCGTCGCGATCCTGTGGCGACGTAACCTGAATTAAATAACGAGATCCAAAGGAGATTGTTGATGAACAAGAAACTGTTGACCGGCTTGGCCGCGATCTGTGCAATGGGCTTATCCGCTGGCGCTTGGGCCTCCGACGCTGCAACGGCTGACGAAGTGGTTGCTAAAGTCAAGGAATCCGCCGCCGCTGTCGCTGCGGGCGGTGATGCGGCTCTCGCTGCGTTCAACGATCCCAAAGGCAAATGGGCGTGGAAGGACACCTACGTCTTCGTGATGGATTGCAAAGCCGGCGTCATGACGGCTCATCCGAATGAGAAGGTCAAGGGCATGAAGCTGGCCGACCTCAAGGCGAAGGATGGCAAGGATCTCGGCACGGCGCTGTGCGCGGCAGCGGCCAAAGGCCCCAAGGGCGGCTGGGTCGAGTACATGTGGACCAAGCCGGGTGCTGAAGGTAATTTCCGCAAGGTCAGCTACGTGCTACCCGCTGGCGCGCATGCCGTCGGCGCCGGCGTCTATGATGAGACACCGGTCAGCGCCCTGGAAGCCAAAACCAAGTAAGTCCGCTTAACCCCGGATGGGCAGGAAGCCCGTCCCCACCGCGCTGCTTTTCTCGCCCGCAACATCGGCGCCCCGCCGCTCTCGTTTATACTGTCCCGGTTTTTTCCAAGACATCACGAAAGGAGAACCCGGTGATCTATTCCCTCGGCGACCGTAAGGTCGCATTCCATGGCGACGACTGGTTCATCGCCGACAACGCCACCGTGATCGGCTCGGTCGTGCTCCAACAAAACGCCAGCCTCTGGTTCAACGTGGTAGCGCGCGGCGACAACGACGTGATCACCATTGGCGAAAATTCCAACGTCCAGGACGGCGCCATTCTCCACACCGACCCTGGCATTTTGCTCACCATTGGCCGCGATGTCACCGTCGGTCATCTGGCCATGCTGCACGGTTGCATCATCGGCGACAATAGCCTGATTGGCATCAAAAGCCTGATCATGAACCGGGCGGTGATCGGTAAGAATTGCCTGATCGGCGCCAACAGCCTGATTCCCGAAGGCAAGGTCATCCCGGACGGTTCGTTGGTCATGGGCTCGCCAGGCAAGATTGTGCGCACGCTGACCGAGCAGGAAATCGAGAATTTGCGCCTGTCAGCCGGGCGCTATGTAGAAAATTTCAAGCGATTCAAGCGCGATTTGCGCCAGCAGGACTAATCTATGGCGACGCTTGAAGATCAACTGGAGTTGACGATCCAGCAAGTCGGCACCACCATCCTGGGCAAGGAGCGTGCGATCCGCTTGGCGCTGGCTTGTTTGCTGGCGCGTGGTCATTTGTTGATCGAAGACCTGCCAGGCATGGGTAAAACCACTCTGGCCCATGCCTTGGCCCGCTGCCTGGGTTTGCATTACCAGCGTATCCAGTTCACCAGCGATTTATTGCCGGCGGATATTCTTGGCGCGGCGGTGTACGAACGCCAGCGCGAGACCTTTGTATTCCATCCGGGGCCGATTTTCGCCCAACTGATTTTGGCCGATGAGATCAACCGCGCTACGCCCAAGACCCAGAGCGCCTTGTTGGAGGCGATGGAAGAGGGGCAGGTGACGATTGAAGGTGAGAGTCGCGAATTGCCGAAGCCATTTTTCGTCATCGCCACGCAGAATCCCGCCTATCAGATCGGCACTTTCCCCCTGCCGGAATCGCAGCTTGACCGGTTTCTGATGCGCATTGAACTGGGTTATCCCGATGCTCAGGCAGAACGGCTGCTGCTGGAGGGTGAGGACCGGCGCGAGGTGCTGGCGCGGTTGCCTGTCAGCATCACTCCGGCGCAATTGCACGAGGCGCAAGCGCAAGCGGCGAATATTCACGCAGCAGCGCCGCTGTTGGACTATGTGCAGGCGCTGCTGATGTTCTCCCGCCAATCCAACCGTTTCCGGGGAGGATTATCGCCTCGGGCCGGACTAGGGTTACTGCGGGCGGCGCGGGCCTGGGCGCTGCTGCATCGGCGCACGCATGTATTGCCGGAAGACGTACAGGCGGTGTTGCCGGCGGTCGTGGGGCATCGCCTGCATCCGGGTGATGAGAATCTCGAACAATCATCGGTGGCGTTGGTCGGGCAATTGCTCGCTGCCGTCACTCTGCCGGTCTGAATCCGGTTCGCATGTTTAAGGCATTGCAGCAACGCTTCGAAAACTGGGTTACTCGCGGTCAGCATCCAACCTACGATCCGGTGCGGCTGGAACGCCGCCGCATCTACATCCTGCCGACCCGTTATGGCTACGCCTTCGCTATGTTGCTGTTGATACTTTTTCTCTGGTCAATCAATTACAGCAACAGCATGGGCTTCGCGTTCACTTTCCTGCTGGTGGCGGTGGCGCACAACAGCATGTGGCAGGCGCACGATACGTTGCAGGGATTGATTGTTCATCCCGGCGTGGCTGAGCCTGTTTTCGTTGGTCAGGAAGCGCAATTCCGCTTCCGGCTGGAAAATCCCGATGCCAAACCGCGCTACGGAGTGGCTCTGCAATGGCGGAATCAGTCGCCCCGGTATGTCGATGCGCCAGCCTCCGGCGCAGCCGTCGTGACCTTGGCGATTCCAGCTGAGCGGCGCGGCTGGCTGCGGCCTGGGCGCCTCCGGGTGCTGACCCGCTTTCCGCTCGGCCTGTTGCAATCGTGGAGTTGGGTGGAATTCGAGTCTGCTGCTCTGGTTTATCCATCTCCGCGGGGGCGGCGGGCGTTACCGTCGGCATTACCGAACCGTTCCGGCGGTCATTTACAGGAGCAGGGGTCAGGCAGCGAAGATTACGCCGGTTTACGCCCTTATGTGCCCGGCGATTCGCCGCGTCGGATCGCCTGGAAGGCGGCTGGCCGCAGCGAGCAGTTACTGGTTAAACGCTTTACTGATCAGGCCCAGCCGGAATTGTGGCTGGATTGGGCGCTGCTGGGCGATGACGCGGTCGAGGCGCGACTGGCGCAACTCTGTCAGTGGGTGCTGAAGGCGGAGAATGAAGGCCGTCGCTATGGATTGCGCTTGCCGGGTGTGCAGATGCCACCGGGGCAGGGTGACCGTCATCGCCGCCGCTGTTTGGAGACGTTGGCGCTGTTTGGCAATTCTCCGTCTGAATCACGGATTAGCGGATGAGATTCTCACCGCGTTCGTTTCTACCCTTACTATGATTTGTACGCCGAGCTGGAAGCCTTCGTTTCTATGGTTTCGTCAGTTTTTGGGAGTCGGCCCGTCGCAGTGCCAATAGGTGGGGTAGCTGGAATTGAGCGGCTCAATGAGAAGGCTGGCTTGCTGCAACTTGGCGATTTGCCGCTTGGCCTCGCTCTCGAAGGGAAATTCCGGGCGGATTCGGGACGCGGCTCCCCAATAGCCGAAACCCTGATCCAGCCGCACCATCCAGCATTCACGCTCATTCCAAAGCAACGTCAACTCGCGGGCATGAGGCAGATCGCGGGACGACGCTTCTTGCCAAGCGAAGGCAGGCCAGGTTTCACGAAACCACGTTTCAACCACTTGCCGGCGATCTTCACCATCGCGCCAGTCATGGAATAGCAGGCGCGGTTGTTCCGCACCGGGTCGATCCAGTTTTGCGGTGTCCACCTGAACCACTGTTTCTGGCGCCAAGCCGCCCGGATAACGGGCCAGGCTTTCCAACAAGCTACGCAGTAGCAGAAACGCCAAGGGTGAGCGCAGATAGCGGTCAGTATAACGCACTGATTGTAAAGGCCCAGCCCCGTTCAGGCGTTCGGCCAGTTCCGGAACCTGTTGCTCCAGTAAAGTCCAGGCACGGTCGCCGAAAGTTGCGGACGGACCGTCCAGTTCACGGGTGATGGTCAGGGCGATAACGCCCGGTGTAGACGGTCGGAGGTCGGCTGGATCGAGGCGTCGCCAGGTGGCAGGTAACGGCGACAGTGATTGGGATTCCATGGCCCGCACGAATGGCCCACCGGCTTCACCGCCGCCCCACGCCGGACGAGGAATTAACGCATCCGTTTGACATGCGGCCCAGCGCACCTGCTGATCGCTGCCACCCAGTTCCACCACCAGCGGTAAGTCTGCGACCCGTTTCAAGTCGGGGACGCGATACAGTTCGGTATCGGTATACGCGATCAATGCGGCCAGTTCATCGCGCTGGCTGCTATGCAGTTTGTTCAATACCGCCGTCGGCATGATCAAGCGCACGGTGGCGCCGGTTTGCCGCCAATGGGCTAAAGCGCCACGTAATCGCCAGGCCAGCGGTTCCCAATCCCGCGCTTTGCCACCCAGATAAATCCGCAATTCATTCACGGTCCGCTGTTGCCATTCCCGATGCAAGGCCAGCGACAACGGCTCCATTTCCAGCCGACTCGATGATCCGAAGACTCGCAGTTCCTCCGGCAATTCCAGCGCGGCCAGAAACTGCTCTGATAACAACGGAATGACGGTGTGGCGGTTGAGGTCGGCGAGATGGTGTTGCGTGTCGTGGGTGAGCAGACAGCCTTGGCAGGCGGCGTCGCAACCGTGCGGACAATCCAGCATGGCGCGGGCTTGACGCAACAGTTCCGGCAAACGAGCCGTGATTTGACTGGCATAGCCTGCGCCGCCGGTCGCCGTGTCGTAAAGATAGGCGGAATACGCAGCTTCACGATGCGCGGCGCGACTGGCTCCAACGGCCACGCCGACTTCTGCCTCTTCGATGCCCAGCATTCCGCACAAAGCGCGGCGCAAAGCCACGGCTACGGTGTAGGCGGCGATCCGGTCAATGGCCTTGCCTTCAACATCGTGCAATTGCAATTCAAAGACTTCGGTATGGGTGACCACGCCCAGCCGGACATTGCGTTGAATAGCCCAACTGGCCTCATCGTTGCCGGGACAGAGCTTTTCCGCATCGTTCAGGCGTCCACCGCGCAGGCGCTTGTGACCCTTGAATATTCCTGGCAATGCGCCTTGCTCATCTTCTGAATCCGCCAGCCCACAGCGCAGACACAGCGCATAGCCCTGGCTATACAGCCCGGCGCTGTGGTGAAAGAGCGAACCTTGACGGGCTGTTCGATAGCGACCCAATGCCGGGTTAGGCAGTGGCATCCAGTCGGCGCCGTCCAGGGTAATCAGCGGATCACGCACCGGGATGTATTGGGGGAGGGTGATGTTGTTATGAGGTGTAGCGCGGATGTCCACGGCAAAACCGGCGGGCTGAATAAAGCGCTGCAGGATGAATGCGTTGCCGCCGTCCTTGCCGCAATGGGGGCAATGCTCCGGCAGGGTGAGCCGGGCGCCATTGTGGCCGCAGCGTTTGCATTGCCAGACCCACTGCAAGCTTTGAATTTCGGGCGATGCTTCGACTTCGGCGGGGATTTGCCAGTTCAGGGTCACGCCGCCGCTGCGATAAACCCGACCATCCAGGACCGTATCGGTGCCGGGGGCGTAGTCGCGGATGGCGATAGCGAGATTGCGACTGGGAAACCCAGTCCGGCGCGAGCGGTTGTCCTCGCGCTCATGATTGCGAAGTTTGAGATTTTCGAGCGTTGTGGTGATGAACGACACGACGCCGGTGGGAAAACCATAGCCCGGCAGGAAACCCAGATTCGCCAGTTCACCTAACAGGTATTCACCGCGCAGGCGCTGTAATTGAATCGCAATCGCTTGTTCCGGTTTGCTGTTGCCTTCACGGGTTGCAACGATTTTCCGCTGGTCGAGTAGCGCTTCCAGTTCCCGTCGCCAGCGTTCAGCAACCTGGCGCAGGGCTTGGGCGGTGCGGGCCAACAGATACGCGGTAGGCCGACCCGCCAGCACCGTGCGTTGAGTGAGCACGTTCATCCCTTCGGCCATCTGTTGGGCGGAGAGTGTTTCCTCGCACCAAGCGGCGAAGCGGTCGCAAACCGCCGAAGTATCCGCGTCATTGGTTTCAAAGAACCAGCCTGTCTGCAGGCGGCGAATATCGGGGGTGCGGTCGCGTAGAAAAGCAGCCAGCGCCAAGGCATTGAGATGACGTTGGACAATCGGTTCGCTCTGCAAAGCGACTTGTGGTAAACCCAGTCGGCTGACGAACGGCCACAACGGATTCTCAAAGACCGCCGCGCCTTGGGGAGTGGCCTTGCACAGGGTAAAACTCAGAGCAGCGGTTTCGCCCCGGCGACCGGCGCGGCCCGCCCTTTGTAGAAAATTGGCCGGATGCGGCGGGACATTGTTCATGGCGACCGCCGTCAAACCGCCGATATCTACGCCCATTTCCATCGTGGTGGAACAACTTAACAGGTTGATTTTGGCGGCCTTGAAAGCGGTTTCACGGCGAGTGAGATCAATGCCGGCAATCTGTGCCGAGTGTTCCATTGCGCGAATGTAGCGGCGATGCCGGGCAAGGCGGTCGCTGAGGTTGGACCAAGCGCCTATCGTCCGCAAGGCCAGCACCTGGGGGTCAGTCTCCAGCCAGGCATCGGCGGCTTCGGGAGCGCAGTTAAGCCAGAAAGGATGAGGCAGCCGGGGCATTTCGACCCGTTGACAATGCGCCAAAGTATCGGGGGCAGGAAGTGCGGGCAGATAGGGCGTGATCTCGCGGAACGTCACCGGCAACAGCCGGCGGGTCATTGGACAGAGCCAAGCTTCGCGCACCTCGGTCAACACCGCCTGCTTTTCCAGCTCCAGTTGAAAACCGTTTTCGGTTTGGGAGAGAAGCGGGCGGATGCCATCCCAGATGGCAATCAGCATTTCGTCTATCTGGCGACCTTGTTCCGCATTGTCGAGGTCGAGACGGAAAACGTGACTCAACAGGCGAATGAGTCGATTGTCTTTGGCCTTGCGCCAGTGCGTCGAAGGCCAGGAGCGTTGCGCCTTTCGGTTGGTGATCGCTGCGCCAGGTAAAACCAGCGCGTTCGGCCAGCCGGGATAACCCAGCCAGCGCATGATGTCCGGTGCGGACTGAACAGCGGGTTTGCCACTCCGTAGAAAGTAATCCACGGCGATTTGCAGCAACGCCCGCCATTCTTCCGGTTTAACGCCCCGTTGCTGCATGACCGCCGGGGGATTCGCTTTTTCCAAAACCGGATAGCGCAACTGCGCCAATCCCAAACCTTCCAGCGAGAACAGCCGCTTGGGACGCAGAAAGAACTCCCGCAACAGGCAAAGTTTGACCAACAGGCGGTCGGACAACAGGCCAAAGGTCAGTTCCTTGAGCGCCGGCAACAGCCAACGGTGGAAGTCGTCTGCGATGAACAACTTGTTTTCAGCCTCTTCCCATGTCAGTCGGCCCAAGGGCGGCGCTTGCAGATTCGCTAGCTTCTGGCGCTTTTTCTTGAGTTCATCGGCAAGAGATGGGTTGGTATGGGCGACTCTTTCCAGTGCTGCAATCAGTTTTTGTATTTCCGCAACTTCAACCTGATTGGCAGGCTGGGCGCTGGCGGTCTAGGGAGTGATAAAGCAGACTCCGCACATAATCGCGCTCACTTTCCTGTTGCAGCTTGACAGCGATTCGCGCCGTACCCTGGCGGCTGTCCGTGAAGGTGATCAACCGTCGTCCATCCAATGGCCGGGGTTCTAATCCATCCGTCAACGGCGGCATGGCTTCCAGCAGCGTTGGGATCGCGGTACCGAGTAAAAATGGCGCACCGATCCGAATGGGGCGGAATAATTCACGATCACGTTCTTTCTCGCGGCACACTGGGCATTCCAAACCTTTTTCACCGGGAAAACGAAGATGTACAGAAATACCAGTTTGGCCTGACGGGTCGAGGCCGCCCTCCGCAGCCAATCCCCAATTCCGCACATTGGCCTGTTCCAGCGAAGTCAATAAACGCGGCTTCTTCTCAGTCGCTGCGCTGGATTCCTCAACACTGTCCTCCTCGTCATCGTCCGTCAGTGGTTCCAATCCCTGCTGAAATTCATCTTCATCCTGCGTGTATTCCTGTGACCGCAGTCGTTCTTGACCTTGCTCATGGATTTCAGCGGCGGACAAATATTCGGCTCCGCATTCCCCGCACTGCACCAGATCAAAGACCGGATACTGGCAATGTGAGCAATGTTCCCGCCGTTCCAGAAACACTGCGCCAAATGGCCAGCCCGGTTGATCCAGCGCCGTCCCTGTCCGCCCGGAACACGCGCTATTGGCGCAAACCCACAACCCGCTGATAGCGCGTTGGAACAGGTGGCCGCGCAAGGGCAGGAACGGTTCACCCTGGTCATTCACTGCCTGGGTGCAGAGGTCGAGCCATTAGACATTATCAGAAACTAAAATCCATGATATAATCCAACAAATAAATTCTTGAGATTATGAGCATGATATTAACCTATGATAGCGTTAAAGGAAAGCCGGATACATTGAGAGCAATGACGAGCTT
>JBAQIQ010000054.1:0-3597 GCA_049288935.1 Candidatus Competibacteraceae bacterium | reverse complement strand
CGCAGCGCCGACGCCACAGCGATTCGAGCGCCCCGATCTGTCGGCGGCCTTCCGCGCTCCCGGCAACGCCATCGAGCGGCTGGTGATCGAGGTCTGGAGCGAACTGCTCGGCATCCGCGAGATCGGCGTCGATGACGATTTCTTCGAGATGGGCGGCGACTCCCTGCTGGCCACCCAGATCAGCGCCCGCTTCCGGCAGAAATTGGCGGTGGATCTGTCTCTGCGCAAACTGCTCGAAGCTCAAACCCCGGCGGCGCAGGGTCGAGTCATCCTGGAAGCCCTGGTGGGGGCGCTGGAGCCGGCCTGGGCGGCCGAGTTCCCCGGTATCACCCGAGGAACCGCTGCGGGCGAACTCCCGGCCGAGACCATCGACGCGCTGCTCGCGCGATTCCTGGATCGCGAGACTGGCGCCAGCCGAACCGCGATTCCGCGCGTGGACCGCGACCGTGCGCACTTCCCCTTGTCCCACGCCCAGCAACGGCAGTGGTTCCTGGAGCAGTTGGCGCCAGGTAGCGTCCACCTGCTGCCGAATGCCGTTCGCCTCGCCGGAAAGCTGCGCGCCGACGTGCTGGAACGGGCGTTGAACGAACTCCTGCGCCGTCACGAGAGCCTGCGCACCGCGTTCAAAGTCATCGAGGGCGCCCCGGCGCAAATCGTCCGACCCTACGAGCCCTACCGGTTGGGAATGGAGGATCTTTCCGGGTACACCGACGCCGAGCGCGAGGTTCGGACGCGGGAGATTTTCCAGCGCGAGGCTCGCCACCCCATCGACATCACGGTCGGTCCGCTGTGGCGCAATTGCCTGATCCGGGAGGGCGACGAGCGCCATATCCTGGTGTTCACCCTGCATCACATCATTTCCGACGGGTGGACGGCGAACGTGGCTTTCGGCGAGATCGTGGCGCTCTATAACGCTTTTCTGGCGGGGGCCGAGAGTCCGCTGGCCGAGCCACGCATCCAATACGTGGATTTCTCGTCCTGGCAAAAGGGATTGTTCGATGGCGATTACCTGGCGCCGCACGTCGCGTATTGGAAACAGCAATTGGCGGGCGCTCCGGACCGGCTGCGGCTGCCGGCGGATTTCCCCCGCCCGGCCGTGGCGTCGTACAACGGCGACATGGTTTTGCTGGAGCTCCCTCAGCCCGTCGTCGCGGCCTTGCGGGCGTTTTGCGAGCGCGAGGGCGCGACCCCGTTCATGGTCTTCGGTGCGGTTCTGTTCGTGCTCCTGCACCGCCTGAGCGGCGAAACGGACCTCTGCATCGGCTCGCCGGTGGCGGGTCGCCCCCATCCCGAACTGGAATCGGTCATCGGGCTGTTCGTCAACACCATCGTCCTGCGCTGCCGGTTCGAGACCGATCCGACCTTCGAGCAACTCCTCGCCCAGGTCAAACGGACGACGCTCGAAGCCTACGATCATCAGGATTTGCCCTTCGAGCGCCTGGTGGACGAACTCCAGATCCAACGCCTGCCGGACCGTTCGCCGATCTACCAGTTGTTGTACGTCCACCAGGAAAGCGCGCTGCCCAGGATGGCGATGACGGATCTGGCTATCGACTTGCTACCGGTCCATGCCGGCGGCGCGCAGTTCGAGCTATCGGTGTATTTCACCACCATGCAGAATCGGGCTTTCTTGCGGCTCGAATACAACACCGACGTGTTCGAGCGAACCACAGTGGAGCAATACGGCAACTGGCTCGCCCAGCTCTGCGACGAGCTGCTGGCCCAGCCCCAGCGGTCGATCGGCGCGGCCTGTCCGCGCATTGGGCCGCAGACCCTGCCCATACACGTCCTCGCCACGTTCACCGTCCAGCCCTTGGAAGCCCATCTCGATTACTGGCTGCGCAAGTGGAACCTGCCGGCACGGCTGACCTTCGCGCCCTATGCCCAGATCTTTCAGCAGATGCTCGACCCCGAAAGCGCGGCCAGACGCAATCGCGAGGGCGTCAACCTGTTTCTGGTTCGCTTCGAGGACTGGATGCAGGGCATCGAAGGTGGCGCTGGTTTGCGCCAGCTCGAAGAAAACGCCCGAACCTTCATCGACATCCTGCGCCGCGCCAGCCGCGAGGACTCGGCGATTCAACTGGTTTTCGTGTGCCCGCCGAGCCAGCGTTTTGCCGCCGAGACCAACCGCTTGCAGCAGAACTTAGAAGATGCGATGCGGCTAGCGGCAACGGACAACGCGCGGCTTTACGTGTTCGACGATTCGGATTTGGGTCGCCTGTTCGCGGTGGAAGAACGGCTCGACGCGAAAGCCGACGCGGCCGGACACATCCCCTATACCTCGGAATACTTCGCCGCCCTGGGCATGTTCCTGGTCCGGGCGCTGCTGGAACTGGGACAAACCGACCCCGAGTGCGTCTTCACCGACGCCGGCATCGCTCCGGAGCGCGTCGGCGGGAGCGGCGTTCCGGTGGTGCGGGTGCAAAGGAACGGCCAAGGCATCGTCGATGCGCTGCGGGACGCATCTTCGAGATGCCGTTCGACGTCGGGCGCGGCCCTGTTCGCTTCGGTGGACCGCCGAACCTGCCAGGCAGTTTTGGAGGCGATGCCGGCGTTCGATGTCCGTCTGCTGCACGATCCGGGGCGGCTGGAAGACGAGTTGATTCGTTCCTGGGCCATCAAAGCGTTGATTTGATCATGAAACTGCAAACTCTGTTCGCTAGCATCCTGAATATCGACGAATCCACGTTGAACGACGACAGCGGACCCGACAATTTGGGAACTTGGACCAGCAAAATCCATTTCGAGTTGGTGACGGCGATGGAGGAAATCTACGGCATTCGCTTGACGCGACGCGAAATTCGCGCCATGACGACATTGGGTGCGGCCCGGCGTTTGGTGGAATCAAAACTGATGGTGGGCGGCTGACATGCACAGGCTTCATGGCTCGGCCCAACGGATATCGGTGGTTTTGCCGATCGCGCCCAGCGCGGCGCCGGAGGCCGTCGAGGACGATATCGAAGCGCTGTTCCTGATTCGCAGCTTCGAGCGCTTGTTGCTCGATCTGTTTTCCCGGGGCGTACTCAACGGCACTACCCATACCTGTTTAGGGCAGGAGTACATCCCGGTCGCCCTTTCGCCGCTGTTCGAGACGCCCGATTTTATTTTCAGCAACCATCGCGGCCACGGCCATTATCTGGCGCGTTTCCGGGATGCCGAAGGGTTGTTGCTGGAGATCATGGGACGGGAAGGCGGGGTGTGTAACGGTGTTGGTGGCAGCCAACACCTTTTTCGCGACGGCTTTCTATCCACCGGCGTGCTCGGCGAGAGCGTGCCCGCCGCTGCCGGAATGGCTTGGAGCTTGAAGCGTCGCGGCAGCCGGGGGATCGCTGTTGCTTACGTCGGCGATGGGAGCTGGGGCGAAGGCTCGATCTACGAAACCCTGAATATCGCCAGTCTGTGGCAGTTGCCTCTGCTGATCGTCGTGGAGAATAACGCCGTCGCCCAAAGCTCCCACGCCGAGCGGTATCGCGCCGGCGCCATCGGGGATCGGGCCCGCGCTTTCGGCGTTCGCGCTGTGTGGGTCGAAGGTTGCGATCTGGCCGAAATCAGAAACCTCGTCGGTCCGGAAATCGCCGCCATGCGCGAGCGCCCGCG
>JBAQIQ010000053.1:0-1743 GCA_049288935.1 Candidatus Competibacteraceae bacterium | reverse complement strand
GGTCGCCTGGCGCAGGGCCTGACGCAGGGCCGGATCGCCCGGCGGGTTGCGCCGCATCAGCAGGTCGTGGGCGGCGGCGATCAGGTTCAACGGTCCCTGCATCTGGAAAATGGCCGCCTGCAAAGCCTCGCGCATACTGCGCACCCGTTCCTGCTCGGCCAGCAAGGCGCGTATGGCGTTCATACCGACGGCTTCCTGTTGCCGTCTGAGCGCGGTGATGTCGTTGGCCATCAGCAGCAGGCAAGTCGGCTGCGCTAAATCGGTGCTATCAGCAAAAACCGGGTCCCGTTTGCGAAACCAGACCCCAGAGCAGGAAAACCAGCGCGGCTCGCCGCTATTGCCCGGATCGAAACTGATCTCCTGGTCGCGAAAGCCCGGCACGCCGGCGGAACCCTGGAAAAAGGCTTCGCCCACCGCTTCGCGCAGCGCGGGCAGGAATTCATCGCCCGTTATTTCGGTGAAGGCGCGATTGACATAGAGAATGCGGGCGGTGGCGTCAGTAATGCAAACCGCAGTCGTCAATTGATCGACCACCTTGGCGAACACCCAGGACGGCAGCGTCTCGGTATTGGGGGGTCCTGCGTTCTGCAGCCGGAATTCGGTGAAGAAGTCGCCGAATGAGTGGTGATCGTTCTTGGCCATGGGCGTGTTGCTCGGCGTCAGGGGTGGCTGAAATCGACAGCGAAGAGGGGATGCAAGTTAGCGGCCAGTTCATTGAGTGGCCCAAGGGTAGTGAGCAGGGAGCGTCATCGCCAGGGGTCCGGCGACGGTTGGCGGTGCGGGGTTCATCACAATGACAGCCCGACTTTCCGAAATTGTTGTAAACCTCACACGATTTCTGCGCTTCGCTCCGTGCGATCGACAAAACTAACTAATTGATTAGTTTTAAAATAGAGATGATCTGTTTTTTTGGCTCGATTGTTGCGAGAGATGGCGCGAACACGGAGAACCGTTATGGGCGATTATCTGTTCATTTTGCTGGGCGCGGCGCTGGTCAATAACGTGGTGCTGGTGCGATTTTTGGGTCTATGCCCGTTTATGGGCGTTTCCAACAAGATCGACGCCGCCTTGGGTATGGGAATGGCTACCACCTTTGTGTTAACCCTGGCGGTCACGGTCAGTTGGTTGCTGGAGCATTACGTGCTGGCGCCGCTGGATATTCAGTTCCTGCGCATTCTGGCGTTCATTCTGGTTATCGCCGCTTTGGTGCAGTTCACCGAACTGTTTGTCCGCAAGGCCAGTCCGGCGCTTTACCAGGCGTTGGGCATCTATTTGCCGCTGATCACGACTAATTGTGCGGTGTTTGGCATGGCGCTGCTCAACGTCCAACAGCAGCACGATTTCCTGAGCAGTCTGCTGTATGGCTTCGGGTCCGCGCTGGGTTTTACCCTGGTGATGGCGCTGTTCGCTGGCATTCGAGAGCGGCTGGCGCTGGCCAGTGTACCCGCCACATTTGCTGGCGCGCCCATCGGTTTTATTACTGCAGGTCTGTTGGCGTTGGCGTTTATGGGGTTCGTCGGTTTACCTGTGCGTTAGATAGAGGAGACAGAAGATCATGATTGCCGCTATCACTGCTTTGACCAGTCTAGGTCTGCTGCTGGGCCTGTTGCTAAGTCTCGCTGCCCGCATCTTTCGCGTACCCAATAATGCCATGCGTGAGGAGATCATGACGTTGCTGCCCGGAGTGAATTGCGGGCAATGCGGCTATCCGGGTTGCGGCGGCGCGGCGGATGCGTTGATCAA
>JBAQIQ010000052.1:0-11003 GCA_049288935.1 Candidatus Competibacteraceae bacterium | reverse complement strand
GCGTTCAGCAGGGCCAGCGTATGACGAACGCTCAGCCGGGCCAGTCGGTTCAGCGACCGTGATCCCCGCCACTCGGCCAATAATGCACGGGCGCCCTGCCAGAGCGCTGGAGTGGGCTCCCAGCGCGTCGGCAAGGCGAACCGTTGTCGGGTGGATTTCAGCGGATCAGCCCGGCGAAAAGCGCGGAATTGCCGGCGATATTCCTGGCCCCAGCGCTGATCGAAAAGTCGCCGGTTCCGTAGATAGCGTTCCTGTCCATCACTGAACGAGCCGCCGCCCCGGTGATAAACATAGACATCTTCGGCAACCACCGTGCGGAAGCCGGCAGCAATCAACCTCATGCAAAGATCGGACTCTTCACAATAACCGTGGCCGTAAGCCGGGTCGAACAACCCGACTTGGCGTAACGCACTGCGGCGCAACAGCAGGCAGAACCCAACCCCGGTGACGACATCATGGCATTGCCCGCTTCGTTCGGTAGCCAAAAACTCGTTCATCGCTCGATAGCTGGCGCCGGGAGCCATCGGCAGGTCGATATTATCGGCGCGATTGCTGAGGGGATTGACCGCAGCGATGCGCGGGTCTGACTCCGCACAGGCCAGCAAACGCTCCAGCCAGCCCGGCGTAACCAGCACGTCGCTGTTCAGGAGAAGAAGGTAATCAGAGGGTTGTCGGGCAGACTCAGGAACGGCCATCGCCCGGTTGCAGGTGGCCAAAAATCCGAGATTTTCATCCTGTCGTTGCAGGGTCATCCAACCCGTGTGCGCTGCCGCCCGCTCACGCAACCAGGCGGCAGTCGCCGCATTGCTGGCATCATCCACGACCCGCAGCCGACTGGCGCCGCGCGGCGTGTAAGCCAGTACGGCGTCCAGGCCGTCGCGCAACAGGCTCAGGCCGTTATGAACGGGCAGGATGATTTCGGTGGTCAGCATTTACAGCATTCCGAAGTCGTCGCGGTCCAGAGGGAGATTGGGATTGTAATAAGGGTCGCCCTTGTGCAGGATCGCAGCGTGTCGTTTCCGCATGTAAGCGATTTCCTGGATAAAGCGCTGTTGTTTTTGCGGCGTATCCTCATAACCCCGGGTTTTAGATTCGTGGTGGTACAACTCGCAGTAAGGCGTGTAGATATTGAGGTAGCCTCGTTCGCGCAGGCGAAGGCAGAAATCCACGTCGTTGAAGGCTACGGCCAGATGTTGTTCATCCATGCCGCCGACCAGGGTGTAGAGCGACTTTTTGACCATCAAACAGGCAGCAGTCACCGCGCTCAGATTCTGAATCAGGCCCAGGCGCATAAAATAGCCGGGATGATGGCGCGGAAAATTCTTGTGGGCGTGACCGGCAATGCCACCGACGCCGACGATGACTCCACCATGCTGTACTGTGTCATCTTGGTAATACAGTTTAGCGCCCACCGCTCCGACTTCTGGCCGCTGGGAGTGTTCAAGCAGGCTTTCCAGCCAATCCGGGGTGATGACCGTCATATCGTTATTAAGCAACAATAGATGCTCGCCGGTCGTTTGGGTCGCCGCAAAATTGTTGATCGCCGCGTAATTGAAGGGAACATCGTGCCGCAGGAAGCGGATACGCCGGTCCACTGCGGCGTAACGCTCCATCACAGTGAAGGTTTCCGGGGCAACGCTGTTGTTGGAAATCCCGATCAGCTCAAAATGTGGATAAGTGGTTTTTTCGAGGATTGAATCCAGACACGCACGCAATAAATCCGGCTGGTCGCGGAAGGGGATGAGCATACTGATCAGGGGTTGGCCCTGAAGCGCCCGTTTGACCCGATAGGAACCGGGATATTGGCCTTGCAGCGCCGCGCCGGCGACGCCACGCCGCTGCAAGGCGTCTTCGACCGCCCGGCGTCCCGCTTCCCAGGCGTGGTTTTTACTGTCGTACCGGGCGGCGGTCGATCCGGGGATCATCCGCCAGTGATAAAGAATCCGGGGAATATGATAAATCCGGTCGGTATGATCGAGCGCCCGCAAAACCAAGTCATAATCCTGCGAACCTTCCAGCCCTTCCCGCACATACCGGCCTTGTTCTGCAACCTGTTCCAGCAACGCTTTGCGATAGACGCTCAGATGGCAGATGTAGTTAGTTGACAGGATCAGGTCAGGAGAGTAATCGGGTTTGAAGTGCGGTTCGAGGTGATAGTCTTCCAGCGACAACTTGTCCTCATCCGAATAAATCAGATCGGGGTCCTGTTCATTGATCGCCTTGACGACATGATACAGGGCGTCAACGGTCAGTTCGTCGTCGTGATCCAGAAACGCCAGATAGTCGCCGGTGGCCAGCGCCAGGGCGGCATTGGAGGCGCCGGCGATTCCCTGGTTGCGATCCAGAAATTTTACCTTGCAGCGGGGATGGTCGATCTGGCGCAAGGTCGCCAGCGTCTCCGCACAGGTCGAACCGTCATCCGCCATGCAGAGTTCCCAGTTGGGATAAATCTGTTGGGTGACTGATCGGATCGCGGCTTCCAGCCAGCGCGGCTCGACGTTGTAGACCGGCATGATGATCGAGATCAGCGGTTGCCGCGACCAGCGGGCGATATCCCGCCGGGCCTGTTCAGAGTCCATGATCTCGGGATGCGCATTATTTCTGAACGGGAAGTCGGGGATATGGAGCCGGACGCCGCTGGCGATTTCTTCACGCCCCCGCAAATCGAAGTGTTCGCGCCCGCTGAGAAAATCACCGCGCTCGATGGCGGCTCGAACATCCGGGTACTGGGCCAGGTAAGCCTCTTCGTCGAAATGCTCCCCGATTAAAAATCCATCCGGGGCGTTGCCAGGAGACTGCTGGCGGCGGCGCCAGGACTGATAATTCCGGGCAATTTGCGCGACATGATCCTGCACCATGAAAGTTCGTCGCAGCAGACCGAGTTTGCGTCCGGCCTCAGCGATAGCGAACCCTGCTCGCCAGGTCAACGACTCAAAGGCCAGTTGCGTATCGTGATGCAGCGTTTCAAACAGTCGTTTGAGCGACTGGAGATCGGCAGTATTTTTCTTCAGCAGGGCCTCTTTGTTGCGAAGTGCGGATTCCACAACGGCCAGACGCTGCTCCGTCGCGGTTAACTGTTCCAGCGTGGTGCTGAGCTCGGCGTTACGCTGGATCAGGATGTTTCGTTCCCGCAGCAGCGTTTCGTAGCCCTTCAACCGCACCGTTCGGGAAGGGTCTTCCAGAGCGCTGCGATCCAATGCCTCCAGCCGGGAATCCCGCAGCGCTTCCCAAAGCCGCCCCTGCTGAGGGGTGAGCCAACGGGGGTCGGATTCATCCCGGGCGCGATGATGTTGGAGGTCGCTTTCCAGAAAGGCCCGGATTTCCTGGTCGGTGGGTCGGTGCAGGGATTGAGCCCCGCCATTGCGGAGATTTTCATACAGCGCCCGGACCGTCTCCACCGGTTGCTCCATCAACTGTTCATAGCAGACCGAGAACCGGGGTAGTCCGGACGAAACTAACAGGCTGCAAGCGGTGTAGTGCTCCCAGAGCGCTGCGCCAAAATGCAGGGGTAAACCATCCCGTTTTTCCAGAGAGCGGGCGGTGTCCAGTGGGTGACGGACAACATGGACGCAGATCGGCACTTCCAGTAACGGCAACCAGAGCGGCAGCAGCAGGCAAAGTCGCGGGTCTTTCATTACCCAAGGTCGATATCCTTCCAGACCTTGCAGAATTTTCCGGGCGCGCTGCGTGAACATGCTCCGCAGCTCGGGATCGAGCTGATCGAGATCGACCGTCGACACCAGATGCCAGTCAGCGTTCAGCTTTTCCAGTAGCCACTCATGCAACTGGAGCACGTCGATTCGTTCCCAATAGCCTTTCGGGTTATCCGACGTTGCGGGCAGAAACTGCTCTTCAGGCCCCAGGTAGGCTCCCATCAGGTTGATCAGCCGGGTAACCGCTGAAGTTCCGGCGCGATGCATGCCCAGCACAATGATTTGCATGTCGTCGCTCCCGGTTACTGAGACGGTTGGCCCGGCGCGTATTGATCGACAATAGCGTCGACCGGTCCCATCTGGCGAATCATGCCATGCTCCAGCCAGAGCGCACGATTGCACAGCGCCTTGATGGAAGTGGGGCTGTGCGAGACCACCAGAATGGTCGAGCCGCTTTCACGAAATTCCCGGATGCGCGCCGCCGATTTTTGCTGAAAATCGGCGTCACCCACCGCCAGCACCTCGTCGATGATCAGCACTTCGGGCCGCACATCGGTCGCTACCGCAAAACCCAGCCGCGCCACCATGCCGCTGGAATAGGTGCGTACCGGCGCATCAATAAAATCGCCAATTCCGGAAAATTCCACGATGCGGTCGAGCCGCTGGGTCATGTCCTTGCGGCTGCAACCCAGTACCGCACCGTTCAGGAAAACATTCTCGCGCCCGGTCATTTCGTAATCGAAACCTGCGCCCAGCTCCAGCAGTGGCGCCACCCGGCCACGCAACCGCACCCGGCCCAGGGTCGGGCGGATCACTCGGGCGATGACTTTCAGCAGGGTGCTTTTACCAGCGCCATTGGGGCCGATAATCCCGACGGTTTCGCCCTGGTCAATCGAGAAGCTGATGTCGTTCAGTGCATGGAAATCCGTGTAGCGGATACCGCGCTTTAACCAGCGAATCGCGTATTCCTGAAAGGTGGGAATACGCTCGTGTGGAATGCGGAAGCGGACCGTCACGTTATCCAACTGGATCATCGGTTCGTGGCTCATACCCATCACAACCGGTAGGCCAGTTGGTCGGCTTGGCGGGTAAACACCGTCCAGCCGGCCAGCAGCGTGGCGAAGGCCAGCACCGCCGCCGCCGCGATCAGGCCCAGATCGGGAATAGCGCTGGCGTAAATCGGCGTGCGGAACAGTTCGATCATCAGGAAGAACGGGTTCATCACCAACCAGGCGCTCAGCGCCTCCGGCAACACCGAGGGAGGGTACATGATCGGCGTCAGGAAAAAGCCGGCCTGGACCACGATCTGGTAAATATCGATAGAGTCGTTGAAAAACACCGAGGCGGTGGACAGCAGCAACGCCAGGCCGAGGGTAAAGACCGCCAGGATGAGGATGCTGACGGGCAGGAATAACCAACTCAGGCTGACGGGATGCTGAAGAACCAGCACGATGAGCACCAGCGGCAGAATAGAGATCAGAAAGTTGATCAGTCCGTTGCCGACGACCGCCACCACGTAGGTGGCCCGTGGGATGTAAATCCGTTTGAGCAGTCCACTGCCGGTCGCCATGACACCCATGGTGTACTGGGTGGTCTGGGTCATGAAGCTCCAGGCCAGCAGTCCGCTGAGCAGATAGACCGGGTAATGGGGGAGCGTCGATTTGAACAGTGCGCCGAAGGCGACGGCCAGCACAATGGTTTGTAACAGAGGATTCAGCAGCATCCAAAAAATGCCCAGCAAAGAACGCTTGTAGCGATTTTTCAGGATGTTGCCAGCCATCAAAAACACCAGATCCCGATAGCGCAGGAGTTGGACGAACTCGTCTATAAACGGTGGGGGTCTTTGGGCGGAGTCGTATTCGAGCATCGTCATGCGCGGTTTGATCGTGTGAATTTGTCTGAATGAAGTGGGCGAAAGCCATCGCAGGTCAGCCGATGCACGGATTACCCGCGCTCCCGATACGCCTGTTGGTACACGGCGAACGTGTCGTCTACGCAGCGTTGCCAGGAAAAACGTTGGGCTTGCTCCAAGCCACGACGGGTGGCCAGGGTTCGCCAGGCGGCGTCGGTCAGCAGGCGTTCCAGTCCGGCGGTGATGGAGCCCAGATCTTCCGGTTCGATCAGCAGTGCAGCGTCGCCCGCCACTTCGGGAAGTGAGGAGCGATTTGAAGACAGCGCGGGTACTCCGCTGGCCATCGCCTCCAGCAACGGCAAACCAAAGCCTTCGTAGAGCGAAGGATAGGCAAAGGCGTAGGCTCCGGCGTAGAGAAAGGGCAAATCCTCCTGGGGAGTGTAGCCAAGCCGGAGAATTTGCCCGGTGCGTTCCAGTGGGGCCAGGGTGCGGTCCAGCATTTCGGTTTGCCAGCCCGGAGCGCCAATCAGCACCAGAGGCAAGTCGCGGCGCAGGTCGGCGGGTAGGCAGGCATGGGCTTCAGCCAGGCGGGCCAGGTTTTTACGGGGCTCCAGGGTGGCGACGCTCAGCAGATAACGGTTTGGCTTCAAGCCGTAACGGGCCAGCACCGGGGTAGTTTCTGTCACCGGACGGGGGTGAAAATGGGGGTCTACCCCATTGTAGACACAGGTAATTTTTTCCAGGGGAACGTTGAGTAGGGTATGGATTTCCTGGCGAATGAACTCAGAGACGGTGATAAGATGGGTGGCGCGCTTGAGGGTGCCGGGCAACCAGAGTTTGAGAAAAGCGATGCGGTCGCGGGGATGATAGTGAGGATAGTGCAGGTGTGACAGGTCGTGGAATGTAGCGATGGAGGGGCCGGGACAGGGTGGCAGGACATAGTTGGGAGAATGCACCAGGTAGTCGGTCATGCCACGGGTCAATTGGCGGAACAGGCGGCGTTGCAAGACGCTGTAAGTGAGAGCAGCCAGGGTGCGCAGGGGAATGTGCTGACGGATAGCGGCGATGGGCTGGTTGGTGGCTAGCGCCTGCTCGGGGTCTTTTACCCAGCGATAGCCGGCGAAAAACCGTAGATCCTCAATGTCCGGGTGCTGGCGCAGACCGCGCGCCAACCGCAGTGCATAGTGGCCGATACCGGTCAGGGGAGGGTTGATGGCGTCAGCGAGCAGGATGAGATTCATTTAAAATGAGGGCTGCGAGGGGCGTAAAACGGCCAAGTGCTTGACAAGTGCTGGGAATGTATCAAGCGCGTTAAACTATAGTAATCGGTCGTGATTTGCAATACAGCGCTCATCCATGGCCTGGACCATCTATCGAGCGACAACCGGCATCAATGATGCTGTAATTACACAGAGTTTTTATATCCGGGGATATTTTCCACCCCAGTCTGGCGATCAGCTCAGTACGTTAAAATTTTGGTAGTCCTGTAGGGTAGTCCTGCAAAAGGTAGTGACTGAGTCCGTCTGCTGTTAGCCGCTTGGAAAGCAAAGACGCCGAACATCACTACACAATGCAGGACTACCCCCGTACCGGCCACCTTCCTGGACTCGCTCCAACGGCACGCCGCCTTTCTGGAGTAGGAGCCAACCCCCTTGCAGGCTGCGATCCACGATCACATCGACGGCGATCCCGGTCTGAGACAGGACCATGACCTGCTGCGCTCGATTCCCGCCGTCGGCGAGAAAACCGCCCAGCGCTGGCTGGCCGTCCTGCACCGTCGCGACGTTACCTCCGCCGATCAGGTCACCGCGTTTCTCGACCTGGTTCCCGTCGAATATCAGTCGGGCAGTAGTCTCCATCGCCATCCCCGACTCTCCAAAGTCGGGGCACCCCGGATGCGGGCGGCGTTGTACATGGCGGCGGTTGTAGCCATCCACTACAACCCGCACATCCAATCGCTGTACGAGCGGTTGCTGGCGCGCGGCAAAGCCAAGATGGCCGCCGCCTCGGGTGCCGCCATGCGCAAACGGGTGCAATGGGCCTTCAGCGTCCTCAAACATCAGCAGCCCTATCAGGCTCATTGGACCCCCACCCCTTGACCGCCAAGACGGTATCTACGCGCTAACCGTAGTCACTCTCTACGCGCTACACTTCATCGTGATTCTGGAACAAACCATGCTGTTTGACATACAGAGGTAAAGCTGTGGAACAAATTGTCAATTTGCATATCGAGAAGTTGCCGGAGGGGGTATATCTTGCGACCTCTGAGGAGGTGCCCGGATTAGTCGCTCAAGGGCGCACCCTTATCGAGACATTGGAGATTGCCCGTGATGTGGCCAGACGGTTGCTGGAAGCGCAAGCCGCGCGACAAAGTCCTGTCCATCTGAAAGCTGCCGAAGATTCTTTTGATTACCCGCTGGTGGTGAGCGGCTAATGGGAAAATTAGCTGGCTTTCGCTACCGCGAGATCGTCATGCGACTCAGGCGGTTAGGATTTGAGTTCGACCGTCAGGCCGCCGGTTCTCACGAAATTTGGTACAACTCTACGACGAACCGCTATACCACGATCCCTAATCATCCTGGGGATATGCCTGAAGGTACGCTCAGAGCTATTTTGAAACAGGCAGGGGTCGAGATAGAGGTGTTTTTAACAAAGAACTAAAAACGCAGGGCGGATTACGCTTCGCTAACCCACCCTACCGCGCTTCCAGACCGAAGCCGATTTGACCGCGTGGCTGGCGGCGTTGCCGGGGGATAAAACGTCGAGCAATTAGAAGGCGGCTTGAACGAGTCGCTCGCCTTTTCACAGCGAATGGGGGGGTTACGCTGCGCTAACCCACCCTACCGCGCTCTGGCGGGTTACGCTGCGCTAATCCGCCTTACCGCGCTACATTCGTCATCAATTACTGTAATTATTGGATTATCATTGCATATGATATCGATCCATTCATCAGTGATAATTGCTAAATGAAATAATGGATCATCTTTATAAATATCCAAAGAATCAGAGTTTAGCCAATTCATGAAGCTAGAATTTTGAACACAATAAAGCGAATGTCGGCTATCACTTGATAATAAGCGTAAAGAAACTAATCTCTGGCTCTCATTCGTAATTCGGACTGCCATCGGCAGGTCTGGAAAAAAAAATGATAACAAACGCTTTTCGCCGCCTACTTCTCGTAGAAAAATTTGCATACCAGATCCATCATAGCGAATACCATCAAATGAAACCTTTATTGGTTCTTGGAGTACGCTATGATACCAAGGAATAAGTAGCTCTTTTTTCATAAAAAATCTCTATTGACAATAACGTGTTTTATGCTTGGATCTTTTTCCATCCGGACGCTGAATCTCGATAGTCGGTTGGCCATCAGAGCTAGTAGGTCTTACAATTACTCTATCTCCATTTGGCAATTTTCCTACACGTACACCTTCTCCCTTGTCTTGAACGCCCGTAGGTCTAAGATTATCGAAGTCATTATTAGCATCCCCGAAATCACCAGGTTTTTCCCATTGACGAGTTCCTGTGTTAGATTTTTCACCGCCTTTTGCATCCGGTATTGGTGGTAGTGCATCGCCAGCATTGTTATTAGCATTTATTGCAGCGTCAATTCCTACAGCTAAAGCAAGTCCTCCAGTAAGTGCAATAGCGGCTTGACCCAGTGCTGCAACAGCAGGAGAAGCAGCAGGTAATAAGAAAAGGAATTGGCCCGTCGGATCCCCCAATTCACCGGATCATTCGCCACATAGGCAGCGATTCCCGGTCTCTTATTTTTGTGACATAGATTTTTAAGGATATTTTTCATAAACGTCATTTAATTATACGAAAAAAGTCCTTATAAATCAAGACGCCGGGAATTGCTGCCACATAGGCGAACAGATTCGCATCCCCGCCCGCAAACAGGATCGGGTCTTTCGCCGTCCAGCGTCCGGTCTCAGGATCATAATCCCGCGCGCCGAAACGCACCAGCCCGGTGTCTTGATCGTACAGCCCGCCGGCAAATCCGAACGGCTGGAAGCCGGGATTCGTGTCCAGGATCACCCAGCCCTATACGTCGTAATCCATCCGTTGTTCGATGGCGCCGCTGGCGCTGTTGATGATCAGGCGTGGACTGCCGAGGTGATCCTTGATCAGCCGGTAGGTTTGGCCGTTCTTGATCAGGTAATCGGGCGAATTCCCGCCGCTGGCGTAGACGAAGCGGCTGACGATATTGCCGTTGCCGTCCAGCTCAGCGGCGATTTGCAGGGCGCTTTGATACAGAAAGCCTTGAGTCAGGACGCCGTTGACCTTCTTGCCGATGCGGCGGTTCTGGCCGTCGATCAGGTATCCGATCGGGGTGCCGGTGGGTAGCGTGACGTGGCGCAGATTGCCTAGGACATCGTAGTCGTAGCTTGTGGTCTGGCCGTTGCGGGTTTTGCTCTGAAGCTCACCGTTGGCGGTGTGGGTATAGCTCGCGCCGTCCTGGGTCAGCAGCCGGTCCTGGTCATCAACCGTGGCGATGGTGATGCCGTTGACCTGGGTGCGGTTGCCGTTGGCGTCGTAGCCGTAGGTGGCGACGGTCGCGCCGTCGCGCTTCACCTCGACCAGACGCCCTGCTAAATCATAGGCGTAGGCGTAGGTGGTGACGACGCCCTGGAGGGTTTCGGTCTTTTGAGTGATGCGCCCCAGCGCGTCGCGGGTGTAGGCGAGGTCGAGCCGGTTCACGCCGGTGTCGGTCGTGCGGTAGGCGCTGACTTCGCCGAAGCCGGTGTCGCTGCGGCTGTCGGTCGTATTGCCCAGGATGGAGCCGGTGAGCAACCCATGTTGGGCGTCGCGGCTCAGGGTGAGATCGCCCGCTTGGACGAGCAGACCGTCGGCGTCGTATTGATACGCCACGGGATTCGCGCCGTTGACGGTGATCGCGTTGACCCGGAAGTCGGTGTCGTGGGTAAAGCCGACCGTGCCGGATACCGGGCCGCTCCCGGTGACGCCGGTGCGGATCACGCTCTTCGTAGTGATCGGGTCTTGCATCCCGAAGCGGGGGGTTGGGGCCGTCACAGAGTGACCGTGCCGTCGGGGGCGGTGACTTGGGTGCGGCCAAAAATCTCAAACTGACCGGGCTTGGGGATTACAATAGGCGGACTCTGCCCCTTCCCCCGGCTCATGATGAAAACCGACACGCTGTTCTACCGCCTGTTCCAGACCCTCCCGGAGTTGGCGTTGCAATTGGCCGGGATTCCGGCGGATCCTGCTCAGCGGTATACGTTCCGTGCTGAGGAGGTCAAGCAGACCGCCTTTCGGCTGGACGGGTTGCTGCTGCCGCCTCCGGACGCGCCCGAGGCGCCGCTGCTGTTTCTCGAAGCCCAGGCCCAGCCGGACGAGGCGTTTTACGGGCGGTTTTTCGCCGAGATGTTCCTGTATCTGCACCGTCGCGCCCCGCGCCAACCGTGGCGGGCGCTCGTTCTCTACCCCCGGCGGGCGACCGAACGCCTCGATGCCCGCTACGCCGAAGTGCTGGC
>JBAQIQ010000051.1:0-2045 GCA_049288935.1 Candidatus Competibacteraceae bacterium | reverse complement strand
TAAGCCATTCTCTGGAAAAGAATTGAAAGTGGTCGTTCTGGGTCAATTAACCTTGGCGAAAGGAATAAAACTGCTGGAATCTTGTGCAGCAGATGCGAAATCTAGGGGATTAGCTATTCATTTCAAGGTGATAGGGTTTACAGAGGAGAAAATCAAGCAATATCCTGAAATACCATTATCTTTTTCGGGGCGCTACAAAGATTTCAATTTGTCTTCTTTAATTGCGCTCGAGCGCCCCGATCTTATTTTTTTTCCAGCATTGTGGCCAGAAACTTACTCTTATACGCTAAGCTACGCAATAAATTCTGGCTTACCAATTATCGGCCCTAGGCTAGGAGCTTTCATCGAAAGATTGGCTGGCTATCCACTAGCTTGGTTATTAAAATGGGATACTCGCCCTGAAGGTTGGAATGACTTTTTTTTATTCATTTTGAATCAGTGGAATCAAAATAGCTCGAACAGCCATCGTGGTAAAGCTTAGGTACAAATCAAAATTCAAATGCTTCTTTCGAGTTGATATATTATGGATCCCAAGCAATACTTTGAAGAATATACAAAGGCTTTTGTTGGTTCAAAAACAATGTCGAGCCAAAACTTTTCATTTGAAAATCTGGTATTACCAGAAAATTGCTATAGGAATCATTATTACCCGGAGTGTTATATAGAGACGATGAATCGAGCAGAGATGCTAGAATTTATTAAATCGGTGTACGGTGACCAGTCTGACAAGACTCTTACTGTAAGAAAATTTTCTGCCCGCATAGAAAATATAAAGAATCAGTTACAGAAACAAACCGCTGAAACAGTGCAGTTAGTAGCCCAGTTTTCCATCCATGTAGATCTAAATCAGTCTGACATTGCTATACAGCGAGCTATAATGGAAAAATTAATTGAAAAACTTAGGGAAAATAACCGAGAAAACATGGAGCTAAGCGCCAAAATTTCAGCATTGAACACGGTCATATTCGAGCTGTACGGCTCCACCTCTTGGCGTATAACTGCACCTTTACGCTTTCTGAGTAGAATTATGCAAAAGGCCAAATAGAAAAGTTCTGGCGAATTAGAGCGGTGTTATTGCGCGTTCCAAAGATTGGGAGCAGACTAACTTCAGTTATTAGTTGCGATCAGCCAACATTTTGAGAATTCGCATATTATCCTAGGAAATTGAAGTGGCGTGCAGAGTCGTTTTCTTCCTGAATGGCTGCAGTTTTGGAAGTTTAGATCATCGTGCTGCGCCAGGGTCGGTGCTCGTACAATCCACGCGCTCTAACGCCACTACCACATCCGAAACGCGATAACCAGCCCAGAGGTTGCTAGACCGAGAGCGAGTCAAACCATCATGAACGCCCCGACGGTCAGCGTCGTTATTCCTTCATACAACCACGAGCGATTCATCGGCGAGGCGATCGACAGCGTGCTCGGCCAGACGCTGGCCGATCTTGAACTCATCGTCATCGACGACGGCTCGCGCGATGGCTCGCGCGCATTGATCCGAGGTTACGCCGGGCGCGATTCGCGCGTCATGCTGGTCGAACAGGCCAACACCGGCGCTCACGCTGCGATCAATCGCGGCCTCGGCTTGGCGCGCGGCCAGTTTCTCGCGATCCTGAACTCCGATGACCGATTCGCGCCGCAACGCTTGGCGCGGCTGCACGAAGTGTGCGCGCAGGGGGCCGACTTCGTCGTTACCGCCGCCCGCCTGATCGATGGCGACTCGCGTCTGATCGACGACCCCGAGCATTGGTGGAACGCGATGATGCGCGCTTTCCGCGACCGGGCTCGCGAGGTCGGCAGCGTCGATGGCCTGCTGTTCGGTAACTACACGGTCTCGACTTCGAATTTCTTCTTCCGCCGCGCCTTGTTCGAGGTGCTGGGGCCGCTGCGCGCCTATCGCTACGTGATGGATTGGGATTATGCGTTGCGGGCCGCACTGCACGCTCCCGAGCGCTTCGCCTACTTGGCCGACGAGCCGTTGCTCGATTACCGCTTGCACGGCGGCAACGCGATTCTTGCTGGCATGCCACTCTCCGCGCTCGAAGCTGCGG
>JBAQIQ010000050.1:0-1662 GCA_049288935.1 Candidatus Competibacteraceae bacterium | reverse complement strand
AAGAAGGAGCAGATGATCATGGCCAAAGGGCCAAGTCCCTCCGCCGCCGAACAGTTCTATTCCCTGGCAGCCTAATTCCGTCCAGAAATGGTCAAGCTCGTCTGTCAGAAACTAACGCAACACAACCGGCCCGGTTGGCGGCGGTCGGGAAGCGGCGGGCGCAACGCGGCTACCAGGCGCTGGCGGTCGCCTGATACGATACGATATGATCTCATACCATACTATACGGAGTAATACCGTATGATCCCATTTCATATCATAGGCCATCTGGCATGAGCATTATTCTCATTGGTGGAGAGAAGGGCGGCACCGGCAAGACCACGCTGGCGGTCAATCTGGCGGCTATGCGGGCGCTGACAGGCCGCGATGTGTTAGTCATAGATACCGACATCCAGGCCAGCGCCAGTTACTGGGCGCAAACCCGTGATGAAACCGGCGTCACGCCGCGCGTCGCCTGCATCCAGAAATTCGGCAAGGGCCTGCAAACTGAGGTGCGCGATCTGGCGAAGCGCTACCAAGACCTCCTCATCGACGCGGGGGGCCGGGATTCCCTGGAGTTGCGCGCGGCGCTGGTGGTGGCCGAACAGGTGTATATCCCGATCCAGCCCTCGCAGTTCGACATCTGGACGCTGGGGCGGATGGACGATCTGGTCAAGACCGCTCGGGGTTTTAATCCTGACTTGCAAGCCTGGGTGGTGATCAGCCGCGCCTCGACCAACCCCTCGGTGAGCGAAGTCGCCGAAGCCCGGAGTCTGCTGGCCGATTTCGAGCATTTGCGCCTGTCACCCGCCGTCATCCGTGATCGGATTGCCTACCGCAAGGCGGCGCGGGATGGGTTGAGCGTGGCGGAGCAGAAACCGACCGACCCCAAGGCCGGGGAAGAAATGCAGGCGCTGTTTCAGGAGGTGTTCGATGGGGAATGAAGGCAAGCTGAGCAGCCGACCGCCGTCGCTGGGCAAAGGCGATGATTCCCTGGAGGCGTTCATCGGTGGCGCTGGCGTCCACACCCCGGAACCTCCCAGGCCCGTTTCAGTTCCCCCGGAACCGCCGAGCGTCCCGGAGGCCGCGCCAAGGCCCTACCCCTGGGCCGCGCCTGGTGTGCGCGAGGACGTCGCCAAGGTGTTTAACCTGCGCTTGCCGGAACCGGATCTCCTCAAGCTCAAGTACATCGCTGACCATACACCCGACAGCATGCAGCAGTTTTGTCAGCGGGTCTTGCTGCCGGCCATCGAGGCCAAGATTCAGGAACTGACCGAACCACGCTAATCACGACCGGCGAGAATCAATCCCCATGTCCGTTGACCTCCGCAAGCGCATCGTCGATCTCAGTAAGAAAGCTGCGTTCGCCGCCAACAAGCACGGCATTGAAGGCCAGCGCGCCCAGGTGGTGCTGGTGCTGGACATCTCCGCCTCCATGAACGCCCTCTACAAAACCGGCGTGGTGCAGCGCGTCATCGAGCGAATGCTGGGCCTGGCGGTCGCGTTCGACGATGACGGCCAGATCGACCTGCTGCTGTTCGGCACGAACGCCTACCTGTAGCCGCTTGCAATCATCGGCGGGTTTGCGCGCAATCATCGGCCTTTTCCTGCTCAAATTAACTGATTCTATCGGGGAGGCCGTGCTCACATTCTCTGCAACTGTGCTTGCAATCATCGCCCGGT